>CAMHKU010000006.1 GCA_946185805.1 uncultured Prevotellaceae bacterium
ACTGATTCAGAAGGTACGGCTTCCACTCACAAATATTAATTTTTAGAACTCACCAAAAAAAAGAAAATTTTCCATTTTTTTGGGAAAATACAACTTTTCGGTAGTAAAACAGAACTTTTCTTTAACGAGTTTTAGATTTAAAAAGCATTATTTGGGTAAAGAAGGCAGACGCCCCAACCACTGCCCCCTACCCTTTCTCAAAATCAAAATTGATAAAAGTTCGTAACTCTGTCATGTTTTATTGACACAAACGGATAAAAATCTCGGAGCAGCGAGAGCAGACCTGCATCTCGGAAAAACCCAAATAAATTTGGTTTTTCTCTCGATTTGCACTATCTTTGCAGCCGAAAGAAACTTAAAAACAAGCAATGATATGGCAACAATCGTATTACAAGTACCTGACGAGAGCCTCGTGGCGAAAGTGAAACAGGCCTGCAAGATGCTGATGGGCGTAACATCGGTCAAGGTGCAGAAAAACTCCCAGAGAGTTGATGACATCACCAAGACGGCTCACTACAAAGCAGCAATGGATGATGTGAAGAACGGACGAGTAACCACCTATGCATCACTGGAGGATTTCTACAAAGAAATGGGATTATAGGCCATGGAATATACCGTCATTATCTCGAACCAGTTCAAGAAAGATTTCCGACGTTGCATCAAGCGTGGGCTTGACATGAAACTCATTACTGATGCGATGGACTTGCTCAAGGCTACTGGCAAACTGCCAGATCAATACCGTCCCCATCCGCTGAAAGGCGACCGTAAGGGACAGTGGGAATGTCACATCCAGCCGAACTGGCTGATGACCTGGGAGCAGCACGACCGTGAACTGACGCTGCTATTCCTTGAGACGGGAACCCACGCCGACCTGTTCGGCTGGTGATTGCTCCCCTGTAATCGCCGCCCCCACCACCGAGAGATTTATCCGCCGGGACTGCCGCAGCGCAGCCCCGGCGGAATCCGTTTGTGAACCGCCATAGCCACACTTGCCAAAGGTAATATACCTCAGAGCCAACAGTCATATAGGCGGCCGTCGGAGTTGAGTCAAATGCGACTCAAGTAGTATTTTTGGAAGTAAACAGAAAACGTGCGTATCTTTGCAACGTCCGGACACCACTAACGTGTTTAACCACTAAAAAAGACGACAAAGATGAAACGCAAGAATTTTATGTTTACCACCCATTTCAGTTACAACGACCTGACGCAGGTGCCCGCCGAGGTGCTCGCCGCCTATGGTCACAACGCCGCCACGATAGAGAAACTCATGAGCAGCAACACTCCCGACAGCCTGCAGATGGTGGCCTTGGAGAATCTCTCCAAGCGCCTGCTGGAGCCGCTGTACAATGAGTTCGGCCCGCTGCAGATAGAGACGGCCTTCCGCTCGCAGGCTCTCAACGAGGCCATGCACGGCCTGGGCGGGCTGTCACGTCACCTCAGCGGCGAGGCCGTCGACCTGCTGTTCGCCAACCTCGACACCGGCCGCGCCTACTACCGCTATATCCTGCGCCACGGAGGCTTCGACCAGCTGATGTTCCAGTATCGCCGCGGCCGCTGCATGCGCCTGCACTGCTCACTGATGCTCGACGACCGCGAGAACCGCCACCAGAGCTTCCCTAACTACGCATTGTACGGGGAGAGCAGTGCCGACGACGAAGTGTGTCACCAAAAGAGCTGCCATGATACGCTGTAAGCATTGCCAACGGGAACTGCCCGACGAGTTGTTCGAGCAGTATCCCGGCGGCACCCGCCGCAAGGTGTGCCGTCAGTGTAAGTACCTGCTCTACGGCGTGGCAGCCAAGCGCCGCTGGTGCCTCCGCCAGAAAGCCGCCGCCATAGCCCGCGAGGCCGCCCGTCTGCAGCTGGAGCCCTAAGCGGCAGGAGCGGGGCGCCGGCCCCGCTCCTGCCTAATGAATATGAAGAAACCACAGAAGAAATGTAGATATATCAGAAATAATTCGTACTTTTGCATCCGATAATACAAAGAGGGTCATGAAGACAGGCTCTTGCCCCGCGGAATATCTAAAAACCAAATAGCCACATGAAGAAAAGAAATTTTTGTCTATTGCTCATGCTGACGGCCGCTCTGCCGCTGTTGCAGCAGGCCGCAGCCCAGAAAGTAGCCATCACCGTCAACAATCCAAGCCAACTGCAGCGTCAGGATGTGGTAGAGTGTGACCTTCAGACCATCTGCCTACTGCTTGGCGTAAGCCATGATGAGCCGCTCACGGTGAGAAACGTCCTCCAACAAGAGCAGCCCTGGCAGAAGAGCCACGACGGCAAGATGCTACTGCAGGTATCAATGACACCTGGAGGACAGGCCGTCTACACCGTAGAGAGGGGCAAGCCTGAAGCACAGCTGTCGCTGATGCTGCCACCGCCCTCGCAGGTCTACGGCCGTATCTATCCTGAGCGTCTGGACGACCTGACATGGGAGAACGACCGCGGCATCTACCGCTTCTACGGTCCGGCCTTGCAGCGCACGGGCGAACGGTCGTTTGGCACCGACGTGTGGGTGAAGAACACCCCCGAGCCTGTAGTCGAATATCGCTACCGCCAGCACTCACGCGGCTGGGCCAAGGGCGACTCACTGAAGAAAGCCGGCAAAAGAGCCGAGGGCGAGGCCGTGTTCCGCGATGCCTCGTTTCATCTGGACCATGGCTACGGCATGGATGTCTACGCCGTAGGAGCCAGCCTGGGCTGTGGCGCCCCGGCGCTGATGAAGGATGGTCAGCTGATATTCCCCTATTGCTTTAAGGAGTGTAAAATCCTGGACAACGGTCCGCTGCGCTTCACCGCCGCACTGACCTACGGCACGACGGCCGATGGTGTAACGGAGCATCGCCTAGTGAAGCTCGACAAGGGGTCGCACTTCAACCGCATGACGGTGTGGTACGACGGCATCAAGGAGCCAGCGACTCTGGCCACGGGAGTAGTGCTCCACGGCGGCGAAGCCCCACTGGTGAGCACCAGCAGTGTGCTCTACGCCGACCCCACCGACAATCCCAAGGTGCACCAGTCGCAGATATTCGTGGGCACACTCTTTCCCGAAGAGGTTAACGAGGCGCGTGTGCTCGAAGGCAAGCCCAGCCACGCCATCGGCATTGTCAACGACTACACTGGCCAGCCCTACACCTATTACTTCGGATCAGCTTGGAGCAACTACGACGTGGGCACCATGAACCACTGGCGTCTTGTGGCCGAAGAGACGCTCCAAAGCATCAAGACACCACTGACCGTGACAATCACTGAAAGCAAATAACAGGCTTTTAGTCATCCCGTGAGCAGCGCGCGCTATGCCGTTGAGGGCTGCCGCTGCCAGTTACCGCGCAGCAGGCGGAGAAGGAAGATGGCTCCGCGGAAGGTGAGCTCAATGGCCATGGCCGTCCACACGCCGTTGAGACCGTAGCGCGGAGCAAGCAGGGCTGCCAGAGTGAGCCTGACGCCCCACATCGAGGTGAGGCTCATGATGGCAGGCTTAAGTGTATCGGCAGCACCTATGAACACGCCGTTGCAGACGATGGAGGCTGCAAACATCGGCTCAGCCCACGCCTCGATACGCAGCGCCTGAGCCCCTTGGCTGATGATAGCCTCCACGGGCGACATAACGGCCATCAACTCGGGGGCGAAGACAGCCATGAGAATGCCCATGACGGTCATCACCACAATACCCAACGACACAGAAAGATAAGCGAAGGAGCGGGTCAGCTGTTGCTGGCCTGCTCCCACTGCTTGTCCTACAAGCGTGGTGGCTGCCTCGGCAATACCGTAACCGGGCATATAGCAGAGGCTCTCAACGGTGATGGCCAGCGAGTTGGCGGCGATGGCGACGGTGCCTAAAGGCGCTACGATGATGGTGCTCACCACCTGGGCACCGCCCATAAGAAGGTGTTGCAGCCCCATGGGCGCACCAATCTTAAAGGCGGTCTTCACCACGGCGGGGTCGATTCGAGGGGAGAGGTGAGATTTAAGAGGTGAGCGAATGGCTTCCTTGCTTGAAAACAAAGAGAGCATCGGCGAGCGCCAGAGCAGGAAGTAAAGCATCAAGGCGGCAGTAATGAACTCGGCCATGCCGGTACCCATGGCGGCGCCAGCGACACCATAGTCGAGTAAATATATAAATAGGTAGTTGAAGAGCACGTCGAGCACGCACATCATGATATTGAGAACCGAAGGAATCTTCATGTTGCCCGACGACTTGAGCATAGCGCCGGCCAGGCCGCTCATCTGGAAGAACACGCCACAGATGCCGATAAGCATGAAATACATGGAAGCATCATGAGCAATGTCGGAGGAGCCTCCGAGCCAGAAGGGCAGGTAGGCGTGTACGGCAATGGCCCCGGTCATGAGCATGAGGCTCCACAGCAGACAGCACACCAATGCCTGACGTAACACGTGGCGTGCCCCGCCGAAATCGTTGGCACCAATGAGATGAGCCACCTGCACCGAGAACCCCAGATTGGCTGCGGACCCTAAGCCTCCCATGAGCCAAGTGGTAGTTTCCACCAGTCCAATGGCGGCGGTGGCGCGCTCGCCGAGGTGGCCTACCATGGCAGCGTCGATGAAGAACATTACCGTGGCGGAAATCTGAGCCAAGATGCTGGGGACACTCAAGGCGGCGATGAGCCGTAGCTTCTCGCCCTGAGTCATGGTGCGGCCTTCGCGGATATAGGTCAGTAGCTGTTCACTGCTTTGCGACATGTTTTTTGCGATGGATGATGGATAATGGGTGATGGGTGGCGTTGTTTGAGGCTGCAAAGGTACAAAAAATAGTGTAAACAGAAAAGCATCAGCGTGAAAGTTTTATCATGAAACAAAAAGAAAAGAGGATGAAACAAATATATAATAGGTAATAACAAAAAGAAAAAGGCTGCGGACGTGCGTGTATGCTTGCTACGCAAATAGTTTATAACTTTGCAACCGAAATGCTAACCCGATGAAAATAGTCAGAAATTATAATCATAAAACCAAAACTTGTATGAAAACCGAAAGACCATTCTGGAAACGCAGCCAACAGTTGATGTTGGCCGCCGGAGTGCTGTTGGCTGGTGCTGGTTGCTTGGCGTCGTGTAACAAATACGACCTTGATGAGCGTACCCCCGACGGATGGGGTTCAAGCATCTACAGTTGGCTCGCCGAGCAAGGCAACTACACCAACACAGTACGGATGATTGACGATCTTGGCTATCGTGACGTGTTAGGCAAGACGGGTTCGAAGACGCTGTTTGCAGCCGACGATGCTGCCTACGAGCGTTTCTACAGTAACAACAGTTGGGGCGTGCATAGCTACGACCAGCTGTCGCCATCACAGAAGAAGTTGCTCATCTTCGGCACGATGATGGACAACTCCATGCAGCTTCATAACCTGGCTAACGTGCCCGGCAACCCGCCCACGCAGGGTGAGAGCATGCGCAGGTTCGCCTCGATGTCGGAGTTTGACTCTGTGCCCATCCTCAGGCCCGAGCAGATGCCTGACAACAAGTTCTGGAGCCGTCTGCGCCAGGGGGGCAAGCCTGTGGTGTGCATGACCGACAACTCCAAGGTAACGCTGCTGCAGTTTGTTGAGAAGTTTCTGGTGAACAACCGCATCACCAACGAAGACTTCGACTTCCTGATGAACTTCCGCGGCCAGCGCCAGGCCGGCGATGCCAGCATCAACGGTGTGCTGGTGGCCGAGCCCAACGTGAAGTGCTCCAACGGATTCATCCACCTGATGTCGGAGGTGGTGACGCCACTGCCCAACATGGCCGAGCTCATCAGGGGCAAGGGCAGTGCCAGCGAGTATAACAAACTGCTGGAGCGCTTCTGCGCCCCTTACCCCGATATGCACCCCGACCAGAACGGGTCGCTGACCATGCAGTACAATTTCCTCTATCCTGACCGTCAGACGGACACCGTCTACCAGAAACGGTTCTTCTCGTCTAAGTCGCAAGGAGGTGCTGCCCTGAGCCGTTCACCCGACAACGGTCCTGTATCGATGCTGAAGTTCGACCCCGAATGGAACTCCTACACCTCCGGCGATCAGGGTGTGCAGCCCGACATGGCCGTAATGATGGTGCCCAGCAATGCTGCCATGAACGACTATTGGCAGAACGGTGCCGGTAGCATCCTGCGTGAGCAGTACGGCGAGTGGAGCAACGTGCCCAACGACGTGGTGGCCGAGCTAATCAACAACAACATGCTCAGCTCGTTCAAGATTTCCGTGCCCTCGAAGTTCCAGAGCATCCTCAACGACGCCAACGACCCCATGGGCGTAGAGCTGGCAGCCATCGACTCTGTATGGCTGGGCTGCAATGGCGCCATCTATCTTACTAATAAGGTGTACTCGCCTACGTCGTTTGTCAGCGTGCTCTATCCCGCACTGACCAACGAGTCGATGAAGATTATGTACTGGGCAGCCCAGAAGTGTCGCTACAACGTGTACCTGAACTCACTGAACTCACGCTACAGCCTCTTCATCCCCAACAACCAGGCCATGCTGCAATACATCGACCCCGTAAGCTACGGCAAGGCCGAGACGCAGCTGTTCCGCTTCCACTGGGATCCCACGAAAGTGGCCAGTGCCACCCCCGACGATCAAGACGACCGCGTGTGGGCCAGTATCTGGAACTACAACGTAGAGACCGGCGAAGTGGGCGACTCCATAGGCAGGGCTGACTACTATCAGATTAAGAACCGTCTGAAGGACATCCTCGACACCCATATCGTCATCGGCGACGTGGAGGACGGACAGACCTATTACCAGACCAAGGGCGGCACCTACCTGCGCGTCAACAACAGCGGCAGCAACATCACCGTGGAAGGCAGCTACCAGATGGACAACAACACACCGCTGCAGATCAATAAGGTCTATGACCAGACGAAGGAGGGTAACGGCAAGGCTTACATCCTGGAGAACGAGCCCATTATGACCACGCGCAAGAGCGTGTACGACGTGTTGGAAGAGCACGACGAGTTCCAGATGTTCCGCGAAATGCTCGTCAGCAGCGGCCTGCTGGAGCAGCTGCACGACAACCAGTGGGGCACGGCCTCCAACAACCTTTCGCCGTTCAACACCTATCACTATACTGTGTATGTGCCCACCAACGAGAGCATCCAAGAGTTGATCAATGCCGGCAAGCTGCCCACATGGGAGCAGTATGAAGCCAACCTTAACGCTGGTAACATGGAACAGGCAGCGAGCGACTCGCTGGCTATCGTCAATTTCCTGAAGTACCACATCCAGGACAACTCGCTGGTGATTGGCGGCGGCCAGGATGACGACGAGCACGAAACGGCGCTCATTGACGCTGAGACACACCGCTTCTACCAACTGCGCACTGTGCTCGACAACAGCAGCCTGACCCTTTGCGACAAGGCTACCAGCGACTGGCTCATTGCCAACCCCAGCATGCGCGGCTCGTCAGAGTACACTGCCCGTCTGGCTCATGTCGTTACCTCATCGGGCTTATACAACCTGATGGCCCGCGAGTATCAGTACAACAGCGCTACACCAAAGAACGCCACCGAGATACACACTACATCGTCGGCCGTTATCCATCTGATTGACAAACCCTTGCGCTACGCTAGTGAATAGTGAATAGTGAATAGTGAATAGTGAAAAGAGAAACAGCTATGAAACATATTATTGAAAACGCTACACATAAGGTCTCCGCGCCGCGTACTTTATTACTTGCTCTATGCTGCTTAGGCGCCAGCCATGCCATGGCACAGAAGGCCGGCGACATCATCAGCGGTACCATCAGCGACGCCTTCGGCCCGGTGATGATGGCCAACGTTGTGGAGATTGACGCCTCCAACCGTATCGTGGCTTCGGCACAGACCGACATGAGCGGTAACTTCTCGTTTAAGCTGAAGAACCCCAAGGACAAGATTCGCGTGTCTTACGTGGGCTACAAGACTCAGACCCTGCCTATCAACAAGACCAAGTTTAACATCCAGATGCAGGATGCCACCCAAATCAAGGAGGTGACGGTAACCGCCAAGAGGCGCGCCCAGGGTTCAGGTCTTGCCATCCCTGAGGACGAGATTTCCACGTCGCGCCAGAGCATTGACATGAAGGAGTTCGACGGTCTGTCGTTCACCACCGTCGACGAGGCCCTGCAGGGCCGTATTGCCGGTCTCGACATTGTGGCCGGCGGTGATTTAGGTAAAGGCACGAGCATGCGCCTGCGCGGTGTGTCGTCGATCAACGGCTCCAGCGAGCCCCTGATTGTGGTCGACGGCAACGTGTGGGAGTCGAACACCAACAACTTCGACTTCTCCAACGCCAATGACGAGAAGTTTGCCGAACTGCTGAACGTCAACCCCGAGGATATTGAGAGCATCAGCGTGCTCAAAGACGCTGCCGCCACTGCCATCTGGGGTTCGCAGGGCTCCAACGGTGTCATCGAGATCAAGACCAAGCGCGGTGCCCGCGGCAAGACCCGCGTGAACTACTCGTTCCGACTCACCGGCACCTACCAGCCCAAAGGCTACAACATGCTCAACGGCGACGAGTACACCATGCTGCTGAAGGAGGAATACTTCAACCCCCAGATGAGCGATGCCGCCAGCGACATCAAGGAAATCAACTACGACCCCTCGTTCTCGGAGTATGAGATGTATAACAACAATACCGACTGGCTCGACGAGGTGAAGAAGACGGGTTGGCGCCAGAACCACTACCTGGCACTCAGCGGCGGTGGCGAGAAGGCCAACTTCCGCATCGGCGCCGGCTACGACCACGAGACGGGTTCTATCATAGAGCAGAAGCTCGACCGCTTCACCTCGCGCGTGAACCTGGACTACTTCGTCAGCGACCGCATCAAGATTGAGACCAACATCGCCCTGACCTATACTAAGAACAACAAGAACAACGGCGACCTGCTGGGCATTGCCTACGTGCGCATGCCTAACCTCTCTGTCTATGAGCAAGACCGCTACGGCAACGACCTGGACGACTACTACTCCATGTTGCCCACGGCCACCGAAGCCCTGAAAGACCAGCGCGACCGCAAGAACCCCGTGGCCTTGGCATTCTTGGCCAAGAACAAGGAAACGAGCTACAACATCACGCCGGAATTCAAGCTCAACTACCGTCTGTTAGGCTTAGACGAGCAGCACCACCGCCTGGACTATGAGGGCAAGATCGTGTTCAACATTTTCAACAAGTATGAAGACCTGTTCATGCCCCTGGCGCTGAGTACTGCCGGCTGGAAAGACGTTGAGTCGGGCAACCATCAGTCGAGCGCCAACCGCGTGTCGTCGTTCTCAGACAAGAGTTTAGGCGTTACCACCACCCACACGCTGACCTTCACGCCTCACTTCACCAACGAGGACCACACGCTGACGATGATGCTGCGCGGCCAGCTTACCAGCGGCACCTCTTCATCGCAGCGCACGACCACCTACGGTCTGCCCAGCGGCACCATCCAGAGCACGGCCGCCTCAGGTATCATTGGCAACGACTTCGGCACCGGCAGCGGGCAGTGGCGCTCCGTATACTTCACCTACTCGGCACACTACGCCTACAAGGGTCGCTACATGATTGACTTCTCCGTACGCCGCGACGGCAGCACCAAGTTTGGCGACGACCAGCGATGGGGTAACTTCCCCGCCGTCTCGCTGCGCTATAACATCAGCCGTGAGCCGTGGTTCCAGAAGGCTCTGCCCTTCATCTCCATGCTCTCCCTGCGTCCGGGTTGGGGCGTCGTAGGCCGCCAGCCCGGTAGCGAGGGTCTGTTCTACAGTAAGTACGTCAAGGGCGCCGGTTATCTTAACAACGGCAGTGTGGCTCCCGCCAACATCCAAATGAAGAACCTGAAGTGGGAGCAGAAGAAGACTTACAACCTGGGTACCGACTTCGGATTCTTCGACGACCGCATCACCGGTAACGTGGAGTTCTACTGGCAGTACACCTCCGACCTGCTGATGCAGAACCGCGGTATTCCCACCTCGTCGGGCTATCCCAACCTAGCCTATCAGAACGTGGGCGACATGAAGAACGTGGGTTGGGAGTTCAACCTCAACGGTAACCGCATCATCCGCAAGGGTAAGTTCTCCGCCGACTTCAACATCACCTTCGCTAACAACAAGAACACCATCACTGCCATGGACGAGACCTGCTTGGCAACGCTCAACAGCGAGTTCAACCGCCAGAACGGTTCCTACCTCACCCGCGTGGAGCTGAACACCGCCCTGGGTAGTATCTATGGCTTCCGCTCCAAGGGCGTCTATCAGTATAGTGACTACAGCGAGGTGGAGGTGCCAGGCGTCAGCGGTCCCAACGCCCCCGTTGCCCGCGATGCACAGGGGAACGTCATCGTCGACGAGAACGGCATGACCACGCCGATGATGTTCTGCTATGCCGGCGCCAAGGACGAGTCGAAGGTGTTCCGTGGTGGCGATGCCATCTATGAGGACATCAACCACGACGGCCAGATTGACGAGCTCGACATTGTCTACCTCGGCTCTTCACTGCCTAAGTTCACCGGTGGTTTCGGTTTCAAACTGCACTATGGGCGCTGGACATGGAACAACCAGTTCAACTTCCGCTATGGCAACAAGATTATCAACCAGGCCCGCATGAACGCCGAGAAGATGTACGACAACAACAACCAGAGCGCAGCCGTCAACTGGCGCTGGCGCGTTGAGGGCGACATCACCGAGATTCCCCGTGCCCTGCGCCAGGCCGGCTACAACTACTTAGGAAGCGACCGCTTCGTTGAAGACGGCTCGTTCATCCGTCTGAACTACTCGCAGCTCAGCTACTCGCTCGACCCGAAGATTATCAAGCGCTTAGGACTCACACAGCTGAGCTTCAGCTTCTCGGCCAACAACCTGTTTGTCATCACCAAGTATTCGGGTGCCGACCCTGAGGTGGGCTACGGCGGCATGGGCATCGTTACCGACAACGCCCAGACACCCCGCTCGAAGTCGTTCACCGGCAGTGTGACCATTCAGTTCTAATTGAAAATTGAAAATTGAAAATTGAAGATTATGATTACCAAGAGAATCAAACAATATATCATAGCCGGTTCGCTGTGCTGCGGCGGCGCCGCAGCCCTTTCCTCCTGCTCCGACTTCCTCGACATCCTGCCGATGAACGACGTGGTGCTGGAGAACTACTGGACGGAGAAGGGCGACGTCGTCAGCGTGCGCAACAGCTGCTACGAGTCGCTGGAGAGTGCCGACGCCTTGAACCGCATAGGCCTCTGGGGCGAGCTGCGCTCCGACAACCTCTTTGCCGGTGCCAACGTTCCCAACGAGGTGAACGAAATCCTCAAGGAGAACCTCCTGCCTTCGAATCCCTATTGCAACTGGTCAAAGATCTATGAGTGCATCAACCGCTGCAACACCGTAGCCTACTACGCCCCAAAGGTGCAGGCCATTGACCCTAACTACAGCGAGGCCGACATGAAGGCTGACGTGGCCGAGGTGTCCGCCCTGCGCGCCCTCTGCTATTTCTACCTCATACGCACCTTCCGCGACGTTCCTTACACCCGTGAGCCCAGTATCGACGACACGCAGAACTACATCCTCCCGGCCACGCCGTTCAACGACGTGCTCGACTCCCTGATCCTGGACCTGGAGAATGTCAAGGACGACGCCGTGCGCCGCTACCAACAGGAGCGCTTCAGCGGCAGCTACTTCTCGCTGCCCGTTGAAAACACCAGCCGCATCACCCGCGTGGCTATCTGGGCACTGCTTGCTGATCTGTACTTGTGGAAAGAGGACTATGACAATGCCATCCGCTATGCCGACATGGTCATCAACTACAAGCAGGAGCAGTATGAGTATATCAAGCAGAACGTGGGTGACATCAAGGAGATAGCCCTTATCGACAGCATACCCCTGATCCTGGAGAGTCCCGACGGCAGCGGCAATATCTGCGGCAACACCTATAACACCATCTTCGGCGAGGGCAACTCCTTTGAGAGCATCTTCGAACTCTACTTCTCCAGCTCGCAGGGGCAGGCAAACTCCTGGGTGCGCGACTTCTACGGTAACAGCACCACGACCAACGGCCGTCTGAAGGCCAACGTGCTGACGTTTACCAGCCTTGAGAATGTGGTTACAAACAAGAATCCCCTGTACCGCTCTACCGACGGACGCTTCTACGAGTTCTTCCGCGCTCAGGGCTCGGCTGTTAACCCCGGCAAGTATGTCACCAGCACTGTGAGCTACCAAACGCGCAACCTCACCAGCGAGTCGAGTCTGCAGCTAATCACCTCTATCCGCGGCAACAACGCTGCGCCTTGGATTTTCTACCGCCTCACAGAGATACTGCTCATCAAGGCCGAGGCTCTCGTTGAGCGCAATCAGGGCAACGACTTCGAGAAAGCCTTTGAGCTGGTGAACATTGTCAACAAGCGTGCCAACAACCTGACGGTGACGCTGAAGAAAGAAGACTACATCAACTCCAAAAACACGATGGCCGACTTGGTGCTCAACGAGCGCCGCCGCGAGCTCATGTTCGAGGGCAAGCGCTGGTACGACCTTGTGCGCCGCTCGCGTCGCGACGGCAATACCACCTACCTCGTGGCTGCTGTGAAGAGCAAGTATGACAGTAAGGACGCCAACGCTATCTCCATCAAGATGGCCGACCCGAACATCATTTACTTCCCCTATGCCAAAAATGAGCTGAAGGTGAATCCCCTGCTGCAGCAGAATCCCGCCTTCACCAATGGCGAGGACTCTCAATACCAGCGTTAAGAATACCAGCGTTAAGTAATGTTTACTTGTTGTAACCTATAACAACTTATAAGAAATGAAAACGATTTCCATCCTTTTACATCAGATAGGCGGCCGGGTGAAAGCATTGTCTGCCGTGGCACTCATCGTCATGCCGATGCTCTACTCTTGCGTAGACAACGACGACGATATTCCCGAGACGATGTACACCTCGCAGAAGATTACCGCCGGCGCTTTCCTACAATCGCAAGAGGACCGTTTCAGCGACTTCATTGCCGTGCTAAAGCGCACCCCCTATTTCTCGCTGCTGACCACTTACGGCCGCTACACCGTCTTCGCGCCTACCAACGAGGCCATGAGCGAGTATGTGAAGACCAATGGCTACGGCACCATCGACGGCATACCCGACGCCATCTGCGACTCCATGGCACGCACACACATCATCCGTAAGGGTGCATATTTTACCTCCGACGTGCCCGAGGGCAACGTGGGTCTGAACATGCTTGACCAGTATATCTCGTGGTCGGGCGACTCCGACGTCACCAACGGTAACCGCCTCATTTATTACGTCAACAAGAACTCGCGCATGACTGAGTTCAACGACTCTGTCACCAACGGTGTAGTGCATATCGTCGACCGCGTACTCTCATCAAGCAACAACTACCTGCCCGAGAAGATGGAGGAAGACTCCACCATCACTCTCTTCTGTGAAGCACTGCGCCTGACGGGCATGGCCGACTCGCTGCACTACTATCAGGACGAGAAATACAGCATCGGTACCGACTCCGTAACCTTAGGCACCAAGGAGCGCTGCCTGAACAACGGCAACCCGTATATGACCTGTCTGTGGGTGGGCAACCGCTATTTCAAGTACACGGCCTTTGTTGAGCCCGACTCTGTATATCACCGTTATGGTATCAACAACATCGAAGACCTCAAGGCCTTTGCCAAGCGTATCTATGATGCCACTTATCCTGAAGACGCCGGTCTCTACGACAACGATTTCACCAACCGCAAGAACCCGCTGAACCGATTCGTCAGCTACCACCTGCTGGACCGCATCATCATGTACAACGACCTCGTGGGCAACGAACTCACCAGCCAGTGCTGGGACAGCCGCATTGCCGACCCCGAGGACTTCTACGAGACCATGTGCCCCGGCACCCTTGTCCGTCTGGCCATGCCGTCGGGTAGTTCCGCCGGTATCTACATCAACCGTCGCGGACTGATGAACCGCCTCTACGACGAGCAGAGCCGTGGTGTGAAGATTCTCGCAGCCTCGGAGTCGGGAAAGACCGACCAGCAGGCTCTCAACGGCTATTACCACTATATTGACGACATTCTTACCTTCGACACTCACACACGCGACATCATCTTCAACTGCCGCATGCGTTTCGACCCCGCCTCGCTGAGTCCCGACTTCATGAACTGTGACGGCCGCAACCACAAGGATGTCATAGGCAACACACTCCGTGGGTTCAAGAGCGGATTTACCAAGCACTGGACCATGAGCGACGAGAGCTTCGTCGGCGTTACCGGCAACGATGTCTGGTGGGCTTCCTTCCTAGGCCATGTGGTGGTTATCAGCGGACGTTTCGACGTCACCTTCAAGCTGCCGCCGGTGCCCAAGCGCGGTACCTATGAAATCCGCATGGGCTACACACCTAATGAGGAGCGTGGCGTCATCCAGGCTTATCTGAACGGTGCGCCCTGCGGCATCCCCGTCGACATGCGTATCTATCCCACGAGTCCTGAAGTAGGCTTTATTGCCGACGGCACTGACGGCGCTCAGACCGCCGAGGAAATCAAGATGCAGGACAAAGCTCTCCACAACCGTGGCTACATGAAAGGCCCCGACGTATGGTTCCAGGGCGGCACCTCTAACACCGGCGGCTGCCTGCGTACCCTGAATCTGCCTACGCGCCGTGTACTGGCTACCGAGAACCTCGACCCCGACAAGGAGTACTACCTGCGTCTGCGCCAGGTGCTCGACGACCCCGACAAGTACTGTAACTTCAACTACCTGGAGATCTGCCCGAAGAGTGTCTACGGCAGCCCTGACGGCGAAGACCAGCACTAAGATAAATTGAAAATGAAAATTGAAAATTAAATATTATGATTACCTATAAATTCAAGTCATATATCGTAGCCGGTTGGCTGTGCTGCGGCGCTGCCGCAGCCCTGACCGCCTGCACTGACTGGACCGACCACTACGACGGCGCAGAGACCGGCGTCGGCAGCGGCTCACTGTGGGAGCAACTCTCGGCCAATCCGCAGCTGACGGACTTCTGCGAGGTGCTCGACAAGACCCACGTCTTCCGCATGCACCGCAAGACCGAGGTGAGCTATGCCGACCTGCTGCGTGGCGGACAGTCGTTCACCGTCATGGCACCCGTCAACGGTACGTTTAACAAAGATTCGCTGCTACGCCTGGTGCAGACAGCTCATGGCGACTCCATGGTGGAGAAAGCCTTTGTCTTCAACCATCTCTCACGCATGGCCACCTCCCTCAAGGCCGTCGAGCAGAGCATGCGACTGCTCAACGGCAAGAATGCGCCGCTGACACAGACCACCGTGCTCAATGTACCCGTCATCTCGGCCAACAACCATGCTGAAAACGGCATCTACCATGTTATGTCAAGCGCCCTACCCTACGGCTACAACCTCTACGAGGCGCTCTGCGACAATCCGGAGATGGCTCCCGTGGGTGCCGCCCTGCGCCATTACGAGTGGGACGAGTTCGACCCCGATGCCTCGGTATCCAGCGGTGTCGTTGAGGGCGTGCCTGTGTATGTTGACTCCGTGGTCTATGAGCGCAACCGCATGCTCGAAGCCATTGGCCTGCTCAATGCTGAGGACTCCACCTACTGGGTGGTGGCTCCCACGGCTGAGGGCTGGCAGCGCGCCTGGGACAAGGTCAGCCAGTACTTCGTCTACGACCAGTCGTACCAGAAGCGCGACTCCCTGCAGCGCTACTGGGCTATGCGTGCTCTGATGGAGGATGCCGTGTTCAACATGACCGACCAGCAGAACACCAACGAGGCACTGCGGTCAGTACCCTACCTCAACTGGCGTAAAACGTATATCACGGGCAAGCCCGTCTACCACCTCTTCCAAAAGCCCTTTGAGCCAGGAGGAATACTCTATGGCAGCCGTCAGATGCAGTGCAGCAACGGTATGCTCTACATTACCGACGAATGGCCCTTCGACGCCGAGAAAACATTCTTCAAGCCTATATGGATGGAGGGTGAGTACAGCTACCGCATCACTGCCGAGAAGAGCTGCCGCTACACGTCCATCCGCCAGGTGGCCGACAGCATCTCAGAAAACGCCTACCTGCAGATTATTGCCAGCAGCGGTACGGCCAACTGGGAGCTCACCTTCCGGCTGGACAACGTGCTCTCCGGCGACTACGACGTCTGCGCTATTCTTCTGCCTCAGACCGTCATCAACAAGGACGCCCGCCTGCGCCCCTGCAAGTTCAAGGCCAACATCAACTATTGTGACGTTGAGGGCAAGGACCAGACATTCAACTGCGACAACAAGACTTTCCAGAGCAATCCAGAGCGTGTAGACACCGTGGTGCTGGCCGAAGCCTTCCACTTCCCCGCCACCAACTATCAGCAGAGCACCAATAAGATCAGCCTGACGCTGAAGTGCAGCATCAGCGCCCTGGAGACCTCGCGCTACTCGCGTGAGATGCTGCTCGACTGCATCTACCTGCGCCCCCGGTCTGCGAAAGGTCAAAATGAAGAATAAAGAATGAAGAATAAAGAAAGAAGACAGCTATGAAACAGACATTTAATATAACATTCGTGCCGCGTACTTTATTATTTGTTCTTTGTGCTTTTAGCCTCAGCACAGCAAGTGCGCAGAAAACGGTAACCGGTAAAGTGGTTGACGCTGCCACCGGCCAGCCCCTGGGAGGTGTCATCGTGTCGGCCTACGACAACCAGAGCCAGACAACGATGACCAACGATGACGGTACCTACGAGCTGAAGACCAGCGACGACACCCGCAGCGTGCTGATGCGCGTTGACGGCTATAACCTGCAGCAGACACCCGTGCGCGGCGGCAAGGCCGATGGACGTCTCTACAGCAGCGCCTTCAGCGAGACCTATAGCCGCACCACCACGGCCCAGAGCACGGCAGCCGCCCGCCGGTTTGACAACAATGCCGAACTGAGCATCGATCCCCTGATAGCCCAGCAGATAGGTGCCGACATGCGTATGGTCAACCGCAGCGGTATTCCCGGCATGGGCAACACCATGCTTATCGAGGGTATCAACTCGCTCAATGCTAACGCACAGCCCCTGATAGTCATCGACGATGTGCTCATCGACATGCAGTATGGTCGCACGATGCTCCACGACGGCTACTACAACAACATCCTGGCCAACCTCAATGTCAACGATATCGAGTCGGTAGAGGTGATGAAAAACGGTACCGCCCTCTATGGTGCCAAGGGTGCTAACGGCGTGCTTTTCATCAAGACCAAGCGCAACAAGTCGATGGCAACGAAGATTGATGTCAACATCAATGGCCGCTATGAGCTGACGCCACGCCTGCCCAAGATGCTGGGTGCCGAGGACTACCGCCTCTACTCCACGGAGCTGTTCCGCGGCAATACCGACCCCACCACGATGAGCTCCATGCGCTACCTCAACGCTGAGCCTTCCTACTTCTACTACAACCGCTACCACAACAATACCGACTGGACGAAGGAGGTCTACCACAACGTCTTTTCGCAGAACTACGGTATCAACGTGCAGGGCGGCGACAACGTGGCATCGTATAACCTCTCTGTGGGCTACTCGCTGGGCAACAGCACCCTGAAGAGCAACGACTACTCGCGCTTCAACATGCGCCTGAACAGCGACATCTTGATTACCAAGAAACTTGACGTGCGCTTTGACGCCAGCTACAGCGACGTTGACCGCGACCTGCGCGACGACGGTGCACCCGAGGACCCGCTGGGTATGGTCATCACCTCGCCCGGATTCCTCGGACTGACCAAGGCGCCCTTCCTCTCGCCCTACGCCTACGACAACAGCGGCCATCTGAGCCACTATCTGGCCGAGGCCGACGACTATCTGGAAGGCAGGTTCCAGGGCCGCGGCCGACTGGCTAACCCTTCGAGCATCCTGGAGTATGGCGACGGCAAGAACCGCAACTCCTTCGGTAACCGTCTGGTGATGTTCTCCGTGCTGCCCAAGTTCCAGTTCAATAAGCATCTGGCTCTCAGCGAGCACTTCACCTTAGGCCTCATCAACACCAACGAGAACTACTACCTGCCTATCCAGGGTGTGCCTACCTTCGTCGTCGACGGACTCTCTGAGGACACCCGCCTCGACAACATGGTACAAAGTATGGCCTCACGCGAGACTATCATCCAGAGCGACACCCGCTTGGCATGGCAGAATCAGTACCAGCTCCACCACATCGGCGTAAAGGGTGGCGTGCGCTATCTGAGCTATGACTTCAACAGCACCTCGCAGCTGGGCTACAACTCGGGTAACGACAAGACGCCCAACATGTCGACCTCGCTGCAGTTTAAGACCACCGGCGGTGCCGACGACCAGACGCGAGAGATTACATGGTACGCCCTGGCCGACTACAACTACGGCGACCGCTACTACCTCAGTGCAGGCCTCTCGGCACAGGCTTCATCACGATTCGGCGAGGATGCCGGCACCAAGCTCTTCGGCACCGTCTGGGGATTCTTCCCCAGTGTGGAGGCCGCTTGGGTGCTGACCAATGAGCAATGGCTCGCACGTGCCAAGGGCATCAACTACCTGCGCCTGAACTTGGGCTTCGACATGACTGGCAACGACGATATCAACTACACCGCCTCACGCTCCTACTTCGTCTCCAACCGCATGCTAGGCGAAACAGGCGCCACCGGTAAGTCTATAGGCAACATCGGCAACACCGACCTGCAGTGGGAGACCACCCGCCGCCTAACCGCCGGCATCACGGGCAACTTCATCGACAACCGCCTGAGCCTGCGCTTCAACTATTTCCGCAGCTGGACTTCCAACCTCCTGTCGCTGCGCCAGCTGGCCTGGACCAGTGGTCTGCAGCAGAACTGGAGCAACGACGGCAAGCTCCAGAACGACGGCTTCGACGCCTCCGTAGGCGTGAAGGTGCTCGCCCTGAAGAACTTCAGCTGGGAGATGGGTGCCTCCGTTGGCCACTATAAGAATAAGGTGACGGCTCTTCCCGATGGCGACCGCGCCATAGAGACCAACATCTACGGCGCCACCGTGCTGACACAGGTGGGCCAGCCCGTAGGTCAGTTCTATGGCTACCGCTCTGAGGGTGTCTATGCCACCACCGAGGCTGCTGCTGCCGACGGCCACTACATCGTCAAGCAGAATGGCGACCGCCAGTACTTTGAGGCCGGCGACATCCGCTTTGCCGACATTGACGGCAACAAGGAGATCAACGAGGCCGACCGCGTGGTCATCGGCGACCCCAACCCCGATATCTATGGTAACATCTACACCACGCTGAAGTTTAAGAACCTGCAGCTCAATGCCGTGCTGAACTACTCACTGGGCAACGACGTGTACAACTACCAGCGCTCACTCTTAGAGGGCGGCACCTACTTCCTCAACCAGACGACGGCTATGCTCACACACTGGACCACCGAGGGCCAGCAGACCAACGTGCCGCGGGTAAGCTACAAAGACCCTATGGGCAACTCGCGATTCAGCAACCGATGGATTGAGGACGGCAGCTACCTCAGACTGGCTAACGTCACGCTGAGCTACTACGTGCCCATACAGAGCACCTATCTGCAGGGCATCACCATCTGGGGCAGCGCCAGCAACCTGTTCACTATCACACGCTACCTGGGCAGCGACCCCGCCAACGCCATGAGCTCAAGCGTCCTGGCACAGGGCATCGACCGCGGACTGTTAGGCGTAGGACGCAGCTTCTCGGCCGGTGTGAACATTAACCTGTAAACCCAACCCCCAGCCCCTCCCCAGGGGAGGGGAGTATAATTACACAATGAACAAAAAACATACAAATAAAGACAATTATGAGCATATTAAGTAATATCAAAGCGCAGCTCTTGAAATGGTCTCGGCTCTATGGTATCTTATTCCCCCTCACCTTGGGAGGGGTTGGGGGTGGGTGCCTGCTCTCCTCCTGCTCCAACATGCTGGAGACGGACTCCGAACTCGTAGAGTACGAGAAGGACAACACCCTGAACCACCCCACCGACTCTGTCTACAGCGTCATGGGTATCGTCCACAAGATGCAGCAGATAGCCGACCGCGTGGTGCTCCTTGGCGAGGTGCGCGCCGACCTGATGAGCGTCACCGAGGCCGCCTCTGCCGACCTGAAGCGGCTGGCTGCCTTCGACATGACGAAGGCCAACAAGTATAACCAGGTGAGCGACTACTATGCCGTGATCAACAACTGCAACTATTTCCTGGCCCACGTCGACACGGCCATGCAGCGCCGCGGCCGCCAGCTCTTCATCAACGAGTATGCCGCTGTGAAAGGTTTCCGCGCATGGGCTTACCTGGAACTGGTAAAAGCCTATGGCGAAGTGCCCTTGGTGACAACGCCGATGATGACCGAGCGCGAGGCTGCCGCCGCCGTGGCCGGTCCGCGTAGCGGCATCAAGACCATCTGTGACTACTTCATCGAAGACCTCACGCCCATAGCTTATGTTGAGATGCCCAGCTACGGCGAGATTGGCGGCTACCAGAGCAGCGAGTTCTTCATCCCCACGCGCGTGCTCCTGGGCGACCTCTGCCTCTGGGCCGGACGCTACGACGAGGCTGCAAAGTGGTACAGCGACTTCCTCAACGACAAGAAGTCGCCCGTACTCATCACCAACGGCAACCGTTCCCGTTGGCCTAGCCCCACGTCGTTCACCATTCCCAGTAAAGGCTACTACCTTTCGAGCTCGGAAGAGCTGACGATGATTCCCATGGAGCGCCAGATTTATCATGGCACCGTGAGCGACCTGCCAAACATCTTCAACTCTACCACCGAGAACTACCAGTACTATCAGCTGAAGCCCTCTATGGGTATGCGCCAGCTCTCGGCCAGCCAGATTTACGCTATGGAGTACCGCACCGACGTGGGCACCGACACCATCCTGGCGCCGCGCGACGGATTCAGTGAAGCTATGTACGTGGGCGACCTGCGCCTGTGCTCTAACTATTCGATACTGTCGCTGGGCGGACAGAGTGAGTATTCTGAGTACAACGCTGAATACCAGACTATCAGCAAGGTTGAGCGCACAGGTGTGCTCATCTACCGCACGCCGATGGTCTATCTGCGCTTTGCCGAGGCTCTGAACCGCGCCGGCTATCCGCAGTCGGCCATGCTGATACTGAAGTACGGTCTCTGCAATGAGAACGCCCGCGAGTATATGGACTCTGTAGAGTATAAGGCCGCCGGCAAGTACATCAACTTCGACGAGAACTACTTCAAGCGCGAGTATGTCAGCGGTATCCACTCCCGCGGCTCCGGCGACTCTGAAGTCAACCCCTACTACGTGCTGCCGCAGCCCCCGACGGCGCTGGCCTCGCGTCAGGATACGGTGAACTATCAGATTCCCTTGGTAGAGGACATGATTATTACTGAGATGGCCTTGGAGGGTGCTTTCGAGGGTTACCGCTTCTACGACCTGATGCGCGTGGCTCTGCGCCGCAGCGACCCCGCCTATCTGGCCGACGCCGTCAGCCGTCGTGAGGGCACCACCGACGCCAGCCTCCGCGCTCTGCTTATGGACACCAAGAACTGGTATCTGCCGCTACCGTAAACCGACAGGGCGAACACACTAAAAGGGATGCACGGCTATTGCCGCGCATCCCTTTTCTATAGTCCCCAAAAAGGGGATGCACGCCAACGGCCTTGCACCCCCTTCATCTTATCGTTACGCAGTATATTTAAGAACTATTCAGGTTACATATTTCAGCTTACTCCTTCGTGCGGTTCTCGGCGTCGATGGCCTTGATTTTCTCGCGCACGAGGTTCATGTCGTCCTTCAGCTTCTGCACCTTGCGGTTCATCTCGTCGATGAGCGAGTTGCCCTTCTTCGACGAAACGCTGAGGAATCCGAGGTTGTTCTCATAAGTCTGGATCTCCTGCTTCATGGCCTCATACTGGCGGAACAGGCGTGCGCGCTCGTTGTCGAGAGCATTCTCGCCGCGCTCAGCCACCTGCTTGAGGTTTTGCTTGAAGCTGTTCAGGCGGCGCTTGGCCACGCTGACGTTGAGTTCCTTATAGAGCTTGTCGAGCACGGCATGGTAGTCGGCATAGAGCTTGTCCTTCTCGCGGAAGGGCACATGGCCTATGGCCTGATATTCGGCCACGAGCTGCTGCACCTTCTCCTGGATGTCGTCGCCAGCCTCCTCGGCCACCTGCTTCAGGCGCTCAATGACGTCACGCTTCTTCTCCAGATTGGCATGCTCCTCGCCGCGGGTGCCGGCGGTGGCGGCGTTGCGGGCTTCGAAGAACTTGTTGCAGGTGCCGAGGAACTCTTCCCACAGCTGGTCGCCCAGCTTCTTGGGCACCATGCCGATGGTCTTCCACTCCTTCTGCAGGGCAATGAGCTTGTCGCCCGTCGACTTCCAGTCGGTAGAGTCTTGCAACGCCTTGGCCTTTTCTATAAGTGCACGCTTCTTGTCGGCATTATCCTTGAAGGTGTCCTTGAGTGTCTTGAAATATTCTGCCTTGCGGCCGAAGAAGTCGTCGCAGGCAGCGCGGAAGCGCTCAAATATCTTGACGTTCATCTTCTGCGGCGCAAAGCCTATGGTCTTCCACTCTGCCTGCAGGTCGATAATCTCCTTAGTATGGCGTTCCCAGTCGGCGCTACCCTTGTTCTCCTCGGCAGCCACGGCCTCCACCTTCTCACAGAGGGCGGTTTTCTTCTGCAGGTTCTCCTCCTCGCGGGCACGGATGCCCTCGAAGTGCTGCTGATGGCGCTTGTTGATAACGGTGGACGCAGCCTTGAAGCGGTTCCATATTTCCTCGCGCTGCTCCTTGCCTACGGGGCCTATCTCGCGATACTCCTGATGGAGCTTCTGCAACTGGTGGAAGGCGCTGATGACGTCGGTCTCCTCGGCCAGCTTCTCGGCAGCCTCACAGAGCTTGGTCTTCAGTTCCAGGTTCTTGCGGAAGTCGTATTCGCGGGCTTCGCTGTTGAGCTTCAGCAGGTCGTAGAACTGCTCCACATAGAGCTGGTAGTTGCGCCACAGCTCGTTGGCCTTCTCGGCGGGCACGGCCTTGATGTCGCGCCACTCCTGCTGCAGGGCCTTGAACTCCTGGAAGGTCTTGTTGGCCTCCTCTGGCGAGGTGACCATAGCCTTGATCTTCTCAATGATTTCAAGCTTGCGCTTAAGGTTTTCCTCCTTTTCAGCCTCCTGCTCGCGGAACTGCTGCTGTCGGCGCTCCTTGATGATGCTCATCTCGGCCTTAAACACTTCCTCGTCTTCGTCGGGGGTGATTTGATACTTTTCCGGGTCGCCACCGCCGTCGATGTATTCCTTGAGCTTGGCTTCACGCTCGGCAATGTGGAGCTTGTAGAAGGCGGTCTTCAGATAGTCTACTTCGTCCTTCTGAGGCGTTTCTTCGCCGTGGGCCAGCTCCTTGACGCGCTCCAGCACTTCCTGCTTGGTGGTGTAGGCCTTGGGGGGGGCTGGGGCGACTGGGGCTTCTGGGGCTTCTGAGGCGACTGAGGCTTCTGTGACTGAAGGGGCTTCTGAGGCGGTTTCTACTTCAGGAGCAGCGGCGTCCTGGATGGTTTCTTCTGCTGAGGCGGCGGCCACCTGGGGTGCCTCCTCTTGTTTCCCCTGTTCGAGGATGTTTTCTTGAGAGTCCATAATTAACTGTTTTGAGTTACTGTTATGGTGAGTACACACATAATATTTAACGTCGCGTGCTGACACGCATCGACGATTTTAGGGTGTAAAGGTAATTAAATAATTTGTAATAACCTAATATTTAACATTATTTTGCTTAAACTAGCCGTTTGTGGCGGAAAATCCACCAGCAGACGACGGAGACGAGCACCGAGATAATCAGCGCAAAGACGAAGCCCCAGGGCTTATCCTCCATACCGTTGATAAGGTTCATGCCGAAGAGCGAGGCTATGAGCGTGGGAAACATCATGATGATTGTCACCGAGGTCAGCGTGCGGATGACGGTGTTCATGTTGTTGTTGATAATACTCTGATAGGTGTCCATTGTCGACTCCAGAATATCGGAGTAGATGCTCGTGGTCTCGCGGGCCTGCGTCATCTCGATGTTGACATCCTCAATGAGGTCGGCGTCGAGCTCGTCAATCTGCAGCTTGAACTTCAGCTTCGACAGCAGCGTCTCGTTGCCGCGGATAGAGGTCTGGAAATAGGTGAGCGAATCCTGCAGGCGGCTCAGCCCAATGAGGCTCTCGTTGTTCACTTCGCGGTCGAGGTTGCGCTTGGCCTTGTCGATGAGCATGTTGATCTGCTTCAGGCGCTTCAGATACCACACGGCCGAGCTGAGGAACAGGCGGAAGATCATGTCGACATAGTCGGTGAAGCCCTCGCCGCGCTTCTGCTGGAAGCTGACGAAGTCGATCATCATGTTCGTCTCGTAATAGCACACGGTGATGGTGACGTCGCGCTTGTGGATAATACCCAGGGGCACGGTGGTATAGGGTGTGCGCGAGCGTATCTCCTTGACGTAGGGTATGCGCAGGATAATCAGCATCCAGCCGTCGTCGTACTCATAGCGGGCTCGCTCGTCGGTATCGCTGATGTCCGACAGGAAGTAGTCGGGAATATTGAATTGCTCTTCCAGCTGGCGCTGGTCGTCTTCGGTCGGACACGTCATCTGTATCCAACAATTGGGCTGCCACTCCTGGAGCTGGGTCAGTCCGCCTTGGGTGTTCCAATAGGTCTTCATTGTGCTAATCCGTTTTTTCGCTTCGCTAGTTAATAGTGAAGAGTGAAAAGTGAAAAAGTGAAAAAGTGAATAGTGGCGGCAAGAGGATTAGCGGTCTTGCCTGCCGTTCCTCCAGCCTTACTGTTTAAAAGTATCCGCCGGGTAGTCGTCCATGATTTGTAATGATTTTGTTTAACTTATTGCCGGCAGCCGCACACGACGGCCGCCTTTTCGGCTGCAAAGGTATAAAATTTAATAAAAAACAAAGAATGAAGAATGAAGAATTTGCCGCCGACATCACTATTTTTTTATAAATCATGACAAACAGCCCCAAATTCTTCATTCTCCATTCTTCATTCTTTATTTCACCGGCACGTCCTGAAGCGTCTTCTTCAGCAGCTGCCAGAAGGGGTCTACGGTCTCGATGAGTGCGCGCTCGGTGGTGGTGTGCGGCGATTTCATCGTGGGACCTAAGGAGACGACGTCCAGGTGGGGGTACTTACCCAAGATGACGGAGCACTCCAGGCCGGCGTGGTCTACCTGGATGATGCCGTCCTGACCGAAGAGCTCTTTATACTCCTTGAGCAGCAGATGGAGGATTTCCGAGTCGGGGTTGGGATCCCAGCCGCCGTAGCTGCCGGCGGTCTCCACCCGCATGCCTGCCATGGAGAAGCAACTCTCGAGGGTCTTCACCACATAATCCTTCATATCCTCGCGGCTGGAGCGGGCCAGAATCTTGATGGCAGCCTTACCGCCCAGGATGTCGATGATGGCCAGGTTGCTGCTGGTCTCCACCACTGCCGGGTAGGCGGGAATGTAGCGCACCACGCCGTCGTGGCAGGCGTAGATGGCGTCGATGAGGTTGTCTTGAATCTCTACCGGCACCTCCGTCTTGGGCGTCTCCACCTCTTCGCAGACGACCTCGATGCCCTGTGGCTCGATGAGTTTAAACTCGTCGTTGAAGGTGTCGCGCCAGTCGTCGATGAGCTCCTGCAGGGCGCCGATGTTCTCCTTGGGCAGGGTGAGCACGGCCTCGGCCTTGAAGGGAATGGCGTTGCGCATGTTACCGCCATGCCATGAGGCCAGCCGGGCGTCGACCTCCTCGACAGCCTCGCGCACCACCTGCACCAGCAGCTTGTTGGCATTGCCGCGGCCCTCGTTGATTTCCAGGCCGCTGTGCCCGCCGCGCAAGCCTTTCACGGTCACCTTCACGGCAGCATCCTCGGGGTCGGTCTCCACCTCTTTATAGTCGAGCGTGGCGGTGACGTCGATGCCGCCGGCCGAGCCGATGACGAACTTGCCCCAGTGCTCGCTGTCGAGATTGAGCAGGATGTCGCCCTGCAGCTCGCCCTCGGGCAGCTCGTTGGCGCCATACATGCCCGTCTCCTCGTCGCGGGTGATGAGGGCGTCGATGGGGCCGTGCTGCAGGTCCTTGGCCTCCATGACGGCCATGATGGCGGCCACGCCCAGGCCGTTGTCGGCGCCGAGGGTGGTGCCGCGGGCCTTCACCCACTCGCCGTCAATCCAGGGCTCTATGGGGTCGGTCTCGAAGTTGTGCTGCGACTCGGGTGTCTTCTGCGGCACCATGTCCATGTGGGCCTGCAGGATGATGCCCTTGCGGTTTTCCATGCCGGGCGTGGCGGCCTTGCGCATAACGATGTTGCCGGCGGGGTCCTTGAATGCCTCCACGCCGGCATCCTTGCCAAACTGCAGCAGGAACTGCTGAATTTTCTCCAAGTGTCCTGACGGACGAGGAATCTGTGTCAACTTGTAGAAGTTGCGCCAGATACATTCTGGCTTTAGGTTTTGAATTTCATTCATAGCTGTTTTATTTTTGAGGGTTCTTATGTGTTGCCGTTTCTTATTTTCTCGCAGAGGCGCTGAGGACGCTGAGGTTTACGCAGAGTGCTTATTATATTGGAGTTTTTATGAGTATTCTGGAGTGCTTACAATTATTATTAGGAGAAAAAAGAGTTTCTGAGGGTTTTATATATCATTGAAATTGTTAACGACTCTCTGTATCCCATGCCTAAGAGATTCTACGTCGAAATTAATGATGTATCCAAGCTGTATGTTTAAAAGTCTCATATAGGTGAGAAGATGTTTATAATGTACAGGCAGTATTTCCTTGACTGCCTTTAACTCCAGTATCACACTATCATCGACCATGACATCAAGTCGCAAGTCAACATCCAGTTCTATATCCCTATAGTTCAGTTTTACGGGTACCTGATGCCTTACAGCAAAGCCCTGTGTCTGTAGTTCATACACTAAAGCTTTTTCATAAACGCTCTCCAGTAGCCCTGATCCCAAGGCCGAATGGACGGCATAAGCACATCCCAGCAACCTGTGAGTATATTCTTTGTCAACTAAAACTCCCATAACTCGCTAAAACTCAATATTTATCAACTCTGAATATCACTCTCTAAAAACTCATTATTTATATTACTCTGCGCATCACTCTGCGCACTCTGCGCCTCTGCGCGAGAGCAAGCAGAAGTTAAGTTCAGAGCCACCCAAGAGTAGACTCCCAAGAACACGACGAGCAACGTCTGCACGGTGTGGACAATGAGCACGAAGTAGAGAGCCTGCTCATCCTGCACGCCGTAGAGGATGAGCATGGTCTTGATAGCGAAGTGCCAGGGTCCGGCGCCATTGGGCGTAGGCACGATGACGGCGAAGTTGGCCACGACAAAGGAGACGAGGGCACAGCCGACACCGAGGTCGGCGGTGAAGTCGAAACAGAAGAATGCGAGATAATAATGCAGGAAATAGCACACCCAGATGCCTAATGAGAAGAACAGATAGAGCGGCAGGTTCCTGATGCCCCGCAAGGAGAGCACACCCTCCCAGATGCCGCTGAGCGTGGTCTTCACCTTATTATATATGGAGAGGCGCTTCAGCAACAGGTGCAACAGCAGGGCTACGGCCACGGCACAGACGGCCGTCACAATGTAGCCGGTGAGCGAGAAGCCACCGAGGATGCGGTCCAGCGACGTGCCGGTGCGGCGGAAGAAGGTGCCGAAGGTCGACATCTCTATCAGCAGGATGATGCCCGAATAGAGCATGACGATGAGCGTGTCGACGGCACGCTCGGTAACCACCGTGCCCAGGGCTTTGGAGAACGAGACGCCCTCCCAGCGCTTCAGCACGCCGCAACGCATGAACTCGCCTATGCGGGGAATCAACAGCGAGACGGCATAGCTCAGAAACACTGCGTTGACGCAGACACTGCTGCGAGGTGCGGGGGTACAGGGGGGCAGGGGTGCGAGGAAGTGAGGTGCAGGGGTGTAAGGTACGGGGCTGCGGGAATCCTTTGCCAGCGGCTCCAGCGTCTGCTTCCAACGCCAGCCACGGAAAGCCTGCGCCAGGATGCCGAAGGGAAACGACAGCAGCATCCACGTCCAATTCATCTCATGGAGCATGACGTGGCGCACCAGCTGGAAGTCGAAGTCACGATACATCCAATAGAGTATACCGCCACCCAAGAGTAACGGCAACAGAATTTTCAGAACTTGTACGCCAAGCGCTTTAAGGTTTTCCATAGGTGCAAAGGTAGCAATTCTTTTTTGACGAAAAACGAGCCAAGAGTTAAATTACATTAAATAAACCGTATAATTCTGTTAATCGAGCTGTATTTTAAAAAAAAGTTCCTAAATTTGTAGCACAGTGTCGTAGAACAGACCGATACACCCAGACCTTGGGCAATAAAAACACTAAAATAACAACGACTTAATGATACCAAGAAAAAGAATCCTTCTGCTGCTGGCTCCCCTGATGATGGCTTTTACGCCTGCCAGCGCGCAACGTCTGGCCATCAACAATAATCTGGTGTTCGACTTGGCCGGTGCACTCTCTGCCGGTGTGGAAATACCTCTCTCGGCGAGCACCTCGCTGGAGACCTACGGCAGCCTGCGCCCCTGGAAGCGCGGAGAGACAAGCGTACATAAGCACTGGCTCGTACAAAGCCAGTTCCGACTGTGGCCCTGCCAGCTGATGAACGGATTCTTCTGGGGACCTTACGTCCACGGAGGCGAATTCAACATTGGCAACAGCGACCTGTTTTTCGGACTGATTAAGCCCCTTGAGACCCACCGCTACGAAGGGTGGCTCCTGGGCGGCGGAGTGGGCATCGGCTACGAATATGCGCTGGCCAAGCACTGGAACCTCGGAGCAGAGATTGGCGCGGGCTACACCTACATACGCTATAAGAAGTATGACTGCGAGGTTTGCGGAACAGAGAAGGGAGCCGAGACTTACAACTATTTCGGAGTCAACCGTCTGGGACTGAGCATCATCTATGTATTCTAAGAAAAGTGATAAGCGAGAAGTGAAAAAGTGACAAGTGAAATACAAAATATGAAGAAACACATACATCTAAAGACAATACTCCTTACGCCACGCCTGCTGCTGACGATGCTGACGATGATTGCCGGCCTGACAGCAACGGCAATGCCGACACTGCACGAAACAGCAATGGCAAGCGCTAACTACGACTACGTGATGAAGGTCAACCGGTCAGCCATGGCCGTGGTTGACAGCAACGTCGTCGTCTCCATGCAGCTGACGGCACTGCAGGACGTGCCCGCCGGACAGTCGGTCATCTTGCAGCCAGTACTGGAAGACAGTCTGTCGAAACGCAGGGCAGAGTTCCCCATGATATTCCTCAACAGCCGCAACCAGCAGATATACTTTGAGCGGGCGCTGAAGGACGAGTTCCCCGACGCCCTGGCCCTGCGCAAGAAGAGCGGCGAAGACCTCTCCATAGACTACCTCCGGTCAGTGAAATGGGAGCCATGGATGAAAGACGGCGTGCTGAAGCTGCTGAAGCTCAGCTGCGCCTGCCGCGACATGAAGTACCGCGGCGAAGAGCTCATTGCCACCTTCCAGCAGGAGCAGCCGCAGGCGGTCATCAACCTGCTGCCGGTGTTTCTCATACCGCCGGCCGACAACAGCCAGAAAGTGCGTGAGGAGAAGGGGTCGGCGCTGCTGACCTACGTTGTCAACAAGACCGACATCCGCCCCGACTACATGAACAACCCGCAGGAGCTGCAGAAGATTGACAACTCTGTGAGGCTGGTGAAGAGCGACAGCGACGTCACCATCCGCAATATCACCATCGAGGGCTACGCCTCGCCGGAAGGGTCGTTTGCCAACAATCTGAAGCTCAGCGAGGGGCGCACGGCCGCCCTCAGACAGTATCTGCAGCGCCTGCGGCAGACCCGCGGCATACCCATCGACGCCAACGGGCGCGGAGAGAACTGGGAGGGACTGCTGCAAGCCCTGCGTACGGGCAGCGACATTCCCCAGCGCACGGCACTGCTCGCCATAGCCACCGATGGCAGTCTGGCGCCCGACGACAAGGAACGACGCATGCGCAGCGATGCGCCCCAGGGCTACGCCTACGTGCTGAGAAACATCTACCCGGCACTGCGATGCACTAACTACACCATATATTATATTGTGCGCCCGTTCACACTCGAAGAGTCGGAGCGCGTGTTCAAGACGCGCCCCGCCAACCTCAACCTCAACGAGATTTACCGTCTGGCAGAGAAATATTCTGGCGACGAGAAGCAATATTCCGCCATCATGCGCAAGGCCTCGATGCTCTATCCTGACGACTCTTACATCAACCTCACTATGGCCTATCTGGCCATCAAGAAAGGCGACGCTGACGATGCCGAGGAATATCTGAAGAAGGTGAACGACTGCCCGCAAAAAATCATGAACCAAGGCCTCGTGGCCTATCTGCGCAACGACCTGACCACCGCCATGCAACTGGTAGAGCAGGCTCGCCGGCAGGGATTGCCCGAAGCCGCTGAGCAGCTGGAGGAATTTAAGAAAATAAAAAAATAAGCATCACGAATAAAGCAAAAAAACAATAAAAAACACATTCGCTATGTTGAAAGCCACCAAACCCATCTTTGCCCTGCTACTGGCCACCGCCATGATGTGCGGATGCAGCCAGGAGAGCGACGAGCCTGCTGTCTCTGCCGGCACCCAGGCCATTAACGACGCTGAGGCCACGGTCGTATTCCGTCTCGCGCCCAACGTCAGCACCATCACCCGCAGTGCCGAGGACAGCTACAACTACGTGCAGGGCACGGCCGACGAATATGCCGTCAACCAGGCCCGCATCTATCTCTTCGACAGTCCTACAAAGCTCTTTGCAAAGAGTTTCCTGCTGACTAAGCTCACACGCAACGGCACCGATGCCAACGGCAACATCATCTATGAGGCTGAGCACGTGGGCGTGACACCAGGCACCTACGACATCTTTGTCACTGCCAACAGCAGCCGCCAGATACAGGCACAGACGGAGGATGAGTTCCTGGCCGACATCGACGACCAGACCTACGTGCGCGGACTGATAACCGACATCTCGGGCGGCGTGCTCATGTCGAACCGCGCCTCTGACAATACCGGCATCGTCATAGAGAAAAAGGCCGACAAGAGCGACAACGTTGTCAGCATCACCCTGGAGCGCACACTGGCACGACTCGACATTGCCAAGGGCAGCGACCATTTTGCACTCACCGACGAAGCCAGCCGCCAGTATGCCACCGTCACGCTCGACGGCTATCACATCGTCAACCTGGCCAAGCGCTGCTACACCTTCCGCCATACGGCCGTGCTGACAGCCATGGACGAGCCGCAGTGGAGCCTCAACGACAACTTCGGCAATGTGAACGATGTCAACGGCTATGTCGTAGACCCGTACTTCTTCAGCAAGAAGATTGATGCCGCACAGTTCAGCAACGCCGACAAGTACTACGAGAACTACTATGGCGACATCAGCAACCCCGCGGCCATCACATGGACGGCTTTCAGCAGCTCGGCATCAACACCGCAATACAAGACCGCCTACTGCCTGGAGAACTGCATGCTCATGCCTGCCCAGAAGAACGGATACTCTACCGGCGTTGTCTTCCGCGCCAAGCTGGAGCCCTACAACAACGTCTACCGTCTGGCTGCCGACAACACTACGCTGGAACTCGTCGCCGACGCTAAGCAATATCCCGAAGTGCTGTATTACTACGACTACAAATTCTACACCTCACCAGCGGCACTGGCCGTGGCCGTGGACACGCCGTCGGTATCTGCCGACAACCTGGACATCTACCAGGCACGCAAGTATGAAAAGACCGACGACGGCTACCGCTGCTACTACAACTACTGGATACGCCACCAGGACAACCTCAATCCCGCCACGATGGGCGTCATGGAGTTTGGCGTGGTGCGCAACAACCTCTACCGCATGCTCATCACTAACGTGTCAGACCTGGGCAGTCCGCTGCCCGACGTCAATCCTAACACCCCCGATGAGGGAGAAACCCACCTGAAGATTGTGCTCAACGTGAAACCATGGATAGTAAGAGACCTTACCAATATCGTGCTCTGAGGCGTATCGCCACCCTGCTGCTCGTGGCTCTGACGCTCGCATCGTGCACATGGGTGAAGGATGATACTGAGGAGTGTCGCTACGGCTTCTGGCTGCAGCTGCACTATACGTACAACATCCTGGATGTAGAGGCGGCGCCGGAATATATCAACGACGCCTTCGTCTACGTCTACGACGCCGACGGCAACTACGTGCGACGTATCGACGTCACCCGGGCACAGCTCACAGCCAACAACCACCGCGTGCGGGTAGAGGGACTCGACGAGGGAGACTATCAGTTTGTGGTGTGGAGCGGCATCGGCAACAGCCCCTATGCCGTCACCGAAGATACCAAGACCATAAGCGACTTCCGCGTGCAGCTCGCTGCCACCGGTAGCACCGCCAGCACACAGTTGCCAGACCTCTATTTCGGCGCCCTGCCTACGGTGCACTATGACAGCCGCTATGCCGTTTACGACGTCAGCATGATGAAAGACACCAACCAGCTGTCATGCCTCGCCGTATCGCTCGCCGACGACAGTCTCACCCCCGACAACTGCTCGCTGACGATGACGGCTTCTAACAGCGCCATGGACGCCCGCAACCGGCTCTCGTCACCACTCACGGTAGAGTATACGCCCTTTCAGCAGAAGGCCGTCACCATTGACGACCCCGACTACGGCGAGCTACACGGCGTGCAGTTCAGCATCAAGACCCTGCGGCTGATGGCCGACAGCGACTGCCGACTGCTGCTACACAAGAAGGGGCAAGACGAGCCTGTGCTCAACATCTCGCTGCCCGAATACATCGCACTCATAGGGTCGCTATACACCAACCTGGGCCGCGAGGTAGGACTTCAGGAGTATCTCGACCGCCAGGACTTCTACACCGTCGTGCTGCTCTTCTCCGAGGGCCTCGACCAGCTGCTGCAGCTACGCGTGAACTCATGGCGCGTCAGGGCTTACAACCACCTAAAGCTTTAGTATAACGTCATGACACTGAGCAACATATCCCCCACCCTGCTGACCATGAGTCCACGCACCGCCCTGCTGACCATGCTGACGCTGACCCTGAGCACACTGCTCACCACCTCATGCATTGGCGACGATGCAGAACCGACAGCAGAAGCAGACATCGTCAGGGTGAACGACCCGATACCCGATTTCGAACTGCAAGGTGCCGATGGCAGCCGACTGTCATCGACAGCACTGCGGGGGCATGTCGTACTGCTTAACTTCTTCGACACCACCTGCCCTGACTGCCGGCAAGAGCTGCCCGTCATCCAGCAGGTCTACAACCGCTATGGCGACGCGGTGACGGTACTCAACGTGCCACGCAGCCAGACGGCCGGCGAAGTGGAGAAATACTGGCAGCAGGCTAACCTGACAGTACCCTACTACACGCCGACGGAGCCGGGACTGTACTATCGGTTTGCCTCCAGCAGCATACCGCGGCTATACATCATCGATGCCAAGGGTACGGTGCGCGCCACATTTGACGACAGTCCGCTGCCAACCCTTGACGCCATTGACGACGTACTGCGGCCGCTGTTCGCCGAGGACACCGCGCGCCAGCTAGCTACGACCAACGTCACCTTCCGCGTGCGGGTGCCGAAACAGGCTAACGACAATTATTACTTCCACAACGAATACACCATCAGCCACCTCGACGCCTACTTCTTCGACACCGACACCAAGCAGATAGCAACCATGGCCAGCGTGGGAGGCCTGACAGAGGCCGACGACGTGTTCGATACGGAATACGACATCATATACCTCTTCCGCAACATGCGCATCAAGGTGGGCAAGTTCGACATCTTCCTCGTGGCCAACTATCCTCACTTGCTGAAAGATATCACCAACGAACAGCAACTGCTTGACTTGGTCGACAGTGAGACCTATGCCAACGGCATCGCCGCCAGCCTGCCCTTGGACGGCCCCGTGATGACCAGCCGCGCCACAGCGCTCTACGCCGTCAACCTGCTGCCATATGTCAATCGCGACTACGTGGTCAACATTGAGGTGGAGCGGGTCATGGCCAAGCTACAGATTGGCGTGGCACAGAACAGTTTCCCCCTGACCCACGACGGCAAGACTTATGCTGTGGTGAACATCACCAACTACAAGTTTGTCAATCTCAACACAAGCTACTACCTGTTCCAACACCGCGACGAGCTCACCGCCCTGCCCGAGCAACCGCAATTCAAATTCCCCCTCAACTACAGCGACTATAGCGAAAAGGACAATCAGTATGTCGTCGATCCGCTGTTCTACCAGAAACATCCCACGATGGCGGCACTGACAGCCTACGGCAAGCAGTGCGCCTCATGGTATGGCAATTTCAACGCCAGCGACTTCGCCGCCATGCCTGCCGCCGGTAACTACGGACTGGCATATATCCTTGAGAACACCGTCTACCGCACCAGCCAGTTCAACGGCTATACGCCGGGCATTGTCTTCAAGGCATCGGTGAGCCCGTCCTTCGTCTACCTATACAACCGGGCAGAGCATGACCTCAAGGAGGAAAACAGACCGGAATACTGGCCACAGACCATCTATCTCTACAAATACAATTTCTACGGCTCGATACAGGCCATCAACTTCGTCGATGACCTTCAGCTTGACGAACTGCAAGACTATACCGATGCCGAGCTGAGCAAATACGGCATCAAGCAGTGCAGATTCAACATGGGATCCTACGAAACCCACTACACCTACTGGATTCAGCATCGCCCTGCCGACGACCAACCCATGGGACCGATGCGCTACGGCGTGGTGCGCAACCACTTCTACCGCATGGTCATCAGCAAAATCACCGGCATCGGATACAGCCAAGTCAGCCCAGAGGTGATGCGCGAAGACTATCCAAACTCCTTCGCCGACATTGTCGTGGATAAAAACTAAGTAACATGCAAAAAATAAGTTGGAATTTATCGAGGTCGAGGTACGAGGTGCTAGAAAACAAATAATGCGTAAACATATATGAAAATAGGAATTATCGTAGCCATGGACAAGGAGCTGCAACAGTTGCAGACGCTCTTTACCGATGGCAATGTTGTAGTACAGAAATGCGGCATCGGCAAGGTCAACGCCGCCCTTGGTGCCCAGCGCATGATCAATGAGTTCCACCCCGATGTCATCGTCTCGTCAGGCTGTGCCGGCGGCAATGGCGACGATGTGGAGATGCAAGACGTCGTCGTCAGCTCACAACTGGCCTATCACGACGTCTATTGCGGCAAGGCCATCGACAATATCACCCAGTATGGGCAGGTGCAGGGGCTGCCGCTCTTCTACGAGTCCCCTACATGGCTACTCGACAAGGCCGAGGCATCGTGGCCCCTGGCCGCCGGTGAGCATCCCAGGCTGCACCGCGGGCTGATAGTCACCGGCGACTGGTTTGTAGACTCCAAGGAGAAGATGCGCGCCATCGTCAGCCACTTTCCCCAGGCCAAAGCCGTCGACATGGAGTCGTGCGCCATCGCCCAGACGTGCTATATCAATAAGGTGGCGTTCGTATCGTTCCGCGTCGTCAGCGACATCCCTCTGCGCGACGACCACGCCTCACAGTATCACAACTTCTGGCAGACCGTGTCTGAACACTCGTTCCTGGTCACCAAGTCCTTCGTAGAAGCCATAATGGCCGGATAATTTTTTAATTGAGCTTTCCCATCTTCTTGAAACACAGAGAACACGGAGGCCACAGAGTGGATAGTTTGACCAGCGTGAGATTGACAAAGCGACCTAAAGGTCTTCACAGAGAGCAGCGTAGACAAAGGCTTCTTTTGGCAGCCCTCTGTGAAGAACCTTTAGGCTCCTCTTGTCAGCTCTCAAAACTACGGTTATTTCTCTGTGTCATCTGTGTTCTCTGGGGTGAAAAAGGGTGGGAAACCTGAAATTTTAATTTTTAAATTTTATAATTTTGATCAAGCAAGTACGTCCGAAGAAGAACCTGGGGCAGCACTTCTTAGTTGACCTGAGTATAGCCAAGCGCATAGCCGACACCGTCGACGAGCCCTACCCCACCCTGCCCGTACTGGAGGTAGGTCCCGGCATGGGTGTCATGACGCAGTTCCTCACTACCAAGCCGCGCCCGCTGAAGGTGGTGGAGATCGACCGCGAGAGCGTAGCCTACCTCAAGGCGACACTCTTTGCCAACAACCAACACCCATCACCCACCAACCAAAACCCATCACCCAACAACCAAAACCCATCACCCAACACCCAACACCCATCACCCATCATCGAGGGCGACTTCCTGCGCATGGACCTGCACGAGGTGTTCGGCGGACAGCCTTTCGTGCTCACTGGCAACTATCCTTACGACATATCCTCGCAGATATTCTTTAAAATGCTCGACAACAAAGACCTCATTCCCTGCTGCACAGGCATGATACAGCATGAGGTGGCCCTGCGCATGGCTGCCCAGCCCGGCAACAAGCAGTATGGCATTCTTTCGGTGCTGATCCAAGCGTGGTATGACGTAGAGTACCTCTTTACCGTAGAGCCCGGCGTGTTTAACCCGCCGCCAAAGGTGCAGTCGGCTGTCATACGCATGACGCGCAACGACGTCACCGACCTGGGCTGCGACTGGGCGCTCTTCCGCCGCGTGGTGAAGACCGTGTTCAACCAGCGGCGCAAGATGCTGCGCGTCAGTCTGCGCCAACTGCTGCCTCCAGAGGCTTCGCTGTTCGAAAACCAAGCTTCGTTTCTCACCTTGCGCCCCGAACAACTCACCATCGCCCAGTTTGTAGAGCTTACGAATGCTGTGGCCGCACACATATAGACCGTGTTCGCACACACCGCAGTTGATTTACGTCAAAAGAATGGCCGTTTTTAGCAGAAAACGGCCATTCTTCATTGCCTGTTCCAGAAATCGTCGTACCTTTGCAACGTCAAAAGACAACAAGCCGAGTCGCGAGACTCAACAGAAAGAATCTTCAATAGCACTATATATAAACGGTATTAGTTAAGGTAATAAAGATTGTTAGTAGATAGGTTTTAGTTAAGGTAATTAAGATTGGTTAGTAGATAGGTTTTAGTTAGGTAATAAAGATTGGTTAGTAGATAGGTTTTAGTTAGGTAATAAAGATTGCTTCAAGGGTATCAGATAAAGGTAACAAAGATTGGATAACATTTGATTCACGTCGTGAGACGGACATCTTTTCTTTAGAATATGGTTTTTAGTTATTTAATATTGTTCGATGCGACTCTTAGTCAATAGGCTAAGAGTCGCATTGTCTTAGTAGCCACTTAAAGCCAAACTGATGACAGAGCAATCATTATTTCACATGTAGGGTAACTTAAGTTTGGTTATTAACATAAAAATGCGGAAGTATATTTTAAACGCAGAGGAACTTCTGTAAGTCAATTATCAAAAAAAAAGCCGAAAGAGAAGTTCTTTCGGCCTTTCGTTAGCGTTGTTTTTTAACTGACTTTTTTACTCTCCCACAACGATGACGCAGCGGTTGCGGTCGTTCTCGGTGTAGGGCTGCACGGTGTCGCCGTAGCTGTTAACAGTCATGCGGTTGGCGTCGATGCCCTTGCTCTGCAGGCTCTTAGCCACCTTCTCGGCACGCTGCTGGGCGTACTTGGCATTAATCTTGGCGTTACCAGTACCCTTGTCGGCATAACCGCTGACGGTAATCTTCTTGGCGGGGTATTTCTTACACCAGTCAGCAATCTTGTTGAGGATAGTCTCGGGGTCGGGGTCCGACTCACGGATGAGGTAGAAGAATGTCTCCTTCAGCGGCTCGTCCTTCACTACCACGGGCTCGGGCTTCTTCTCCACCACGGGAGCGGGAGCGGGAGCAGGAGCGGGCTCTACCACAGGAGCAGGCTCGGCAGCAGGTGCAGGCTTGGCCACCTTCTTGTGGCCGAAGTTGAAGGCCACGCCCAGGAGCGTTGACGAATACCAGTCGTGCTGCTTGTCGCCGTCGATGCGTCCGTTCCACTGCGTCGAGGTGTTGGTCATACGATGCTCCAAAGTAAGGCTTACATTCTTGCACAGACGAGCCTCAAGGATAGCGCCCACACGGACGGCGGGAGCAAACTTGGTAGAACTGGTGAGTGTAGCCTCCGACCAGGTGTAGCCGGCACCGCCGAGCAGATAGAAGGCCAAAGGCGTGCAGGCCTTCTTGGTGAAGAGGTTCACCAGATTGAGCGTAGCGTCGAAACTCACGGCATAATACTTGAACTTATTGTAAGTATCGGCCACGTACTGGTCTTTCACCTTCGAATCCCAGCCCTCGGCACCGAGGCGCACACCCACGAGGGGCGTCACCTGGCGGCCGACGTTGAGGCCGAAGACGGGCGATATAAGGTCGCCACGCTTACCGGGAGTATAGGGAATCTGCACGCCCCCCTGAGCCTGGATATACCAGTAGGGCGAGAAGCAGCAGGCGCCGTTGTTGTCGCAGCTGCCCGTCTGCGCGTTGGCCGTCAGGGCGAAGAGTGCCGTCAGTGCCAGAAAAATATATTTTTTCATTTTATGAAGTTTGAAATTTGAGGTTTTACAATTAGAACGTCAGCTTAGCACTGAGCTGCATGCGCCAGCGGCTGTAGTAGTCGGCATAAGAACGCATGTCGTAGTCACCTTTCTGCTGGAATGAATACTTACCCTTGCTGATGGTCAGCGGGCTGTAGTAGTTGTAGCCGCCCTGCGACATGGTGGCACCCCACTTCTTGCTCAGCATGTTGGTGAAGTTGATGATGTCGAAGCCAATCTGCAGATAGCGTATCTCCTTGCCGATCTTGAAGCCGAACTTGTGGTCGAAGTGCAGGTCGAGGCGGTTCTCCCACTTCTCGTAGTCGCCGTTGCGCTCGCAGAACTCTCCGCGGTGAGCCGAGAGATAGTCGTCGCCGGCAATCCACTGCTTGAAGTTGGCCACCTGCTGCTCGGTAGTAAACTTGCTGGTGGCGGCGAAGTGGCCGGCAGCTGCCAGCTGGTCGATCTGGGCGTCGGTGGGTATGAACATCAGGTCGTTGTTGACACCGTCGCCGTTCATGTCGCCATAGGTATAGATAGAGAAAGGAGCACCCGAGTTGCCTGTATAGATCAGGCCGATGGTGGTCTTGTTGTCAAAGGTGCGACCTGGGTTCTTGTTCCAACTGATGTGCTGGTAGGCCGAAGCCATCACCTGGTGAGGCATGTCGAAGTTTGAGGTCTCCAGCTCTACGGCGTTAGGATCCTTGTGGGTGTAGTTGTACTGGAAGTTGGAGGCAGCCACCGACGATGAACCGTTGTTCACGGTCTTTGACTTGCCATAGGTGTAGCTGGCCATCAGGTCGAGGCCGAAGTCGAAGCTCTTCTCAGCCTTCACAGAGATGTTGTAAGAATAGCCCTTCGACACATTATCCAAGTAGAGGATGTTGGGTGTGCTCTTCATCGTGGTAAACATTGGGCGATTGTCGAAGTCGAAACCGTTGGTCTCGCCCCAGGTCTTGCCGGTAGACTCGATGTTGAGCTTCTTCACGATAATGTCGTTGAGCGTCTTGGAGTAGATACCCTCGACAGTCCACTTGATGCCTGCGGGACCAACAACGTCAACAGCGAGGTCAGCACGTAGCTGTTGGGCAAACTTAAAGTCTTTGTTGAACACGTTGATGGTCTGTGCAGCAAAGGCGGGAGCACCCTGCGAGGTAGAGGGCACGTTCTGCATGATGGTCTGCTGATTGAGCAGGAACTGCTTGTCGCCACCCTTGCCCGAGCCGGTGTCGTAATTGAACTGTGCCACACCAGTGTTAGAGAAGTTGTTGCTAATCCACACGAAGGGTATGCGGCCGGTGAAGATACCCACACCACCGCGGACGACGACGGCATTGTTGCCCAACACATCGTAACGGAAACCTAAGCGGGGCGACCAGAGGGGCTTGACGGCAAGTTTCTGGTTGGTCTGCACGTCGTAGCCGTGCTGCTGTGCCCAGGTGTTGAAGTCCTTGTTCTCCAGCGGTGTGTCGAGCATCATGGGCATGTCGATACGCAGGCCGTAGGTCAGCTGGAAGTTATCGGTAACATCCCACTTGTCCTGCACGTAGAAGCCCAGCTGTGCAGCCTTGAAGGGCGAACTCCAGCGGTCGGTACCGGCCACCGCCTCGATGGCGCGACCCAGGCGGAAGCGTGCAATATTGCCGGCAAGGAAGTCGTCGGGCGAGTTGAAGTAGTACGAACCATAGAAGTCCTGGCAGAAGAGGTTGCCGAAGCTGTAGAGTTCGTCGTGGGTACCAAAGGTGATGGCGTGGCTGCCGAGGGTCCATGTCAGATTGTCGGTCAGTGTCCACACGTCTTGATCCAGACCGTTGGCCATCGACGAGCGCTCGTTACCCATGTTGAGGGTACCGCCACCGACATTGCTCACCGACACCATGGGGAATGCCAGGCCAGGATTGCGCTTGTCGCGGACACTGGTCCAGCTGAGGTGGAACTCGTTGCTCACGTTGTTGCTGAAGCGGCTCTGCAATTCGAGTACCAGAGAGTTGGCCTTCGACACGAAGTCGTAAGCGTAATCGTTGGTCACCAGCGACGAAGCGCCGGCAGTATTGTTGTTCTTGCGAGCATCGACGAGGCTCCAGCGCAGCGAGGCGTGGTGGCGGTCGTTGATGTTCCAGTCGAGCTTCAGGCCTACCTTGTCAGAATAGGTGTATTCCTTGGGAGTACCTAACGAGCCGGTATAGTTGACGCCCTGAGCGGCAGCCTGCTGCTTGAGCGTGCTCAGCAGATTCTCGGCCAGATCCCAGTCAACCTTGGTCTGCGAGCCCTTGGCGCTGTAGGCATTGTCGTACTCCTTGTTGGTGCGCTCGTAGTTGGCAAAGAAGAAGAGCTTGTCCTTCACAATAGGGCCGCCCAGGGTGGCACCCCAAGTGTAGTCGGTCTGTGAGCCATAGTCGTCGGAATCGGTACCGTCGTGCTTCTGATACTTGTTGCCCACCAGGCCGCCATCCTGATAGTAGCCATAGACGCTGCCGTGAAAATCGTTGGTTCCCGACTTGGTGATGGCATTGATAGCACCACCGGTGAAACCGCTCTGGCGCACATCGAAGGGGGCAATGCTCACCTGCAGTTGCTCGATGGTCTCCATAGAGAAGGCCTGGGTGCCGGCCTGACCGCCGTTGGCACCGTTAGAGGTAAGGCCGAACACGTCGTTGGCCATAGAACCGTCAATTTGGATGGAGTTATAGCGGTTGTTGGAGCCGGCAATGCTGATAGCGCCGCTTTCTGAGGTCCTCACAAAGGGGTTGATACGTGCCACGTCAGCAACACTGTGAGTGATGGAGGGCAGCTCGGCCAGACGGCTGCCACTGATGGTCTCGGCAGCACCGTTGCGCGAAGCGGCCAGACCGGCCTGACCCGTAATCGTGATTTCACCTAACTGCTTAGTGTCATCTTCAAGCCATACCTGCAGGCTGTAGGTCTCGCCGAGAGAGAGGTTGATACCCTCGAACGACTTTGTCTGGCTGCCTACGTAAGACACGGTCACCGTGTAAGGACCGCCGGCACGCATACCCTGAATAGAGAAGCGACCCTCAACATTGGTAACAGCACCGTAGCGAGTGCCTGAAGGCTGGTGAACAGCCTGGACGGTGGCACCGATGGCCGTCTCGCCATTGGCAGTGCCAAGGGTCACCTTACCATTGATACCAGAAGTCGTCACTTGAGCCAGCGCCGTTAACGAAACTGTTAACAGCGTGACCACCAGAAAAAACAATCTTTTCTGCATAAATTTTTGTTGTTGTTATTAATTAATTAATACCGGGCGGAACCGCAGTTCGGCCCTCCTTTTGCTTTGCGGCTGCAAAATTAATAATAATTATCCAAAACGAACTATTTTTTAGCAAATAAATCCAAAAAAATAAAATTCCCAACTCTGGAACAGGCTTATAAATGGTTACAAAAACAATAGGTGACAAGTATAAAAGATGTCACCTATTGTTGCCTTTGCTAAGTAAATCAGAATATGTAGCGCAGGCTGAACTGTATGCGGTAGGTAGACTGCATGCCGTTGTAGTCGGCAAAGGTGTCGGCAAGCACCTTGCCGCTCTGCTTGGCAAAGTTGTAGGTGCCGGTCTTGGCCGTATAGGTCAGCGGCATCATGCTGTTCACCTGCCGGTAGATTCCCCAGTGCTTGCTGATGAGGTTAGGCAGGTTCTCGATGTCTATGCCCAGTTGGAGGGTGTGGCGTCGGCTGCCTGCTTTGATGTAGAAGTCTTGCATCAGCTTGAAGTCCAGCTGGTGGTGCCATGGCATGAGAGCGCCGCCGCGCTCGGCATACTCGCCAGTGTGGCTGCTGAGGTAGCTGTCCTGCTGGATGTAAGCCCAGAAGTCGTCGCGCTGCTGGTCGGCGGTATAGGTGCCATTAGCCTCTTGGATGTCGGTGAAGTTCCACTCGTCGAGAGCCTGGCGCGAGGCGGGGATATACATCAGGTTGTTAGCCCCACGGTCGCCAACGATGTTGCTGTTAAGCGTGTAGGAGAAGCGCGAGTAGCGGTAGGAAGAGCCGCCAATGAACCCGCTGTTCATGCCGTCGTAGATCAGGCCTACGGTCGTTGCGAAGTGCTTGGCATACTCCTTGCGGTAGTTAGCCGAGATCAGCAGGCGGTGGGGCGACACGTAGGTGCCATAGCCCAGTTCCTCGTCGTTGACGGCGTTCACCGAATAGCGGTTGGTGCTGTAGGCCGAGGTTACCTGGTCGCCGATGCCGTCGCCATAGCTCTTAGCCTTGGAGTAGGTGTAGCTAGCCTTGACATCGAGGCCGAAGTCAAACTTCTTGGCCAGCGACGCCGTGATGGAATAATAGAAGGCGTTGCTGCCGCCATTGGTAATGAGGAAGGGGTTCACGCCGCTGTTATAAGTGGTATAGAGGTTGCGGGTGTCGCCAGGGGCGAGCGTCACCTTGTTGGCACCGTTGCGGTGGATGTTGACATTGCGGATAACGGCGGGATTGAACTCGCGGCTGTACATGCCCTCGAGGGTGAAGTCGATGCCGTAGGGCAGCTTGGCATCCAAGGCCAGCGACGTCTTCCACACAGCGTTCATGCTCAGGTTGCGGTCGATGATGGTGGGCTGGGCCGGCGGCGCGGGGTTATAGCCGCCAATCTTACTCATGTCGAGCGTCTGTATCTGCTCAGCCACGCTGGGCGAGAAGGTAGGCACGCCGGCATAGGCAGGATAATTGCCATTGGGGTCGTTGAGCATATAGCCATACTGCACCTGTCCGCAGTTGGAGTTGCCCACGGCCGAGACAAGCCACACGAAGGGCAGACGGCCTATGAAGTAGCCGGTGCCGCCACGCAGCACGTAACGCTGGTCGCCAAGGATGTCCCAGTTGAAGCCGATACGGGGACTGACGGTCAGGCTGCCCTCGGGCAGCTGGTCGGTGCTGTACTTGTTGTTGTCGAACACGAGGTCGGCAAACTGGTGGTTGTAGTTGTTCTCCAGGGCGGGATAGATGGGTTTCTCCACACGCAGGCCGGCGGTAAGGCGCAGCTGGTCGGAGACGTTAATCTGGTCTTGCACGTAGACGGAGAACAGCTGCGACCTCATTTTAGCCAGGAACTGCGAGCCGTCGGCATCGGCCGACATGGTGACGAGATAGGCCGAGGGCATGGCACGGTTGACAAAGTCGTCCCAGGAGTTGTAGACAAAGAGGCCGTTACCGCCCTGCATGAATCCGTTGACGGCCTCGTTGGTCTCAAACTGCAGACCGGCCACGAGCTTATGGACGCCCGTGGTGAACGACAGTTCCTCGGTGCCCACGAAGGTCTTCACCTGACGCAGGTTGCCGGCGGTAAACAGGTCTGGACCGAAGGCGGCAAAGGCAGCACCGTCTTTCAGTATGTGTGTTGAGGGGAACGTGCCGCCCTCATAGCTGCGGGGCTCGTCCTGATAGCTGTAGGTGGCGCGCAGGGTGTTGTTCACCCCACCCCACTTGGCATTCCACTCGGCGGCCAGCGACGTGAAGTTGTAGTCCTGGTTATAGCGCTGGCTCTGGAAGTAGAGGGCGGCGCCGGAGCCGATGTTCATGCTGGAGCGCATACCGGCGGCGGTGTTGCCGGGATAGACGATGGAGGCCGACAGGGGGCTGACAGAGGTAGAGGGCGACTTCACTTCCTTCGACTTAGACTTCGAGAAGCGCACGTTTACCTTATTATTATCGTCGATGTTCCAGTCTAAGCGGGCCAGCACCTTGAAGGCCGGCGACTTGTCGCTGTAGCCCTGATAGGGTCCGGGATTGTAGCCGTAGGTGGTAGCGAGATACTGCTGGATGGCGGTCATCTCGGCCACTGTTGGGCGGTGCACCACGTTGTTGGCGGCATCCCAAGGCTGGCTGCCATCGCGGGCCACGGCCGTAGGACCGGCAGAGACGCGGTCTTCGTACTCGCCGTTGACAAAGAAGAAAAGCTTGTCTTTGACGATAGGCCCGCCGAGGGTGGCGCCATACATCGTGGTGTGGTCCTGGGTGCGGCTGATCTCGTCGTAGTCGCCCACCTGATTGCCTCGCAGGTGGACATTGGTGGTATACATATAGGCTGAGGCCTTGAACTCATTGGTGCCGCTCTTGGTAACGGCACTGATGGCGCCTCCGGTAAAACCGCTCTGGCGCACGTCGAAAGGCGACGTGGATACAGAGATCTGCTCCAAGGCGTCGAGAGAGACGGGCGAGCCGTTGCCAGGCAGGTTGCCGCCGATGCCGAAGGCATTGTTGAAGGCGGCACCGTCGATGGTGACATACGACTGGCGGAAGTTACCGCCACCCACGGCAAAGCCGTTGCCGGTATTGGCGCCGGTGGGCGTCATCTTCATGATATCGTTCATGGAGCGGCTGACGGTGGGGATATAGGTCATCTGCTCGGCACCTACGCTGGTGACGGCGCCGGCACGGTCGGTACGCATGTTGTTACGCCCGGCGGTAGAAAACACCTGCACCTCCTGCAGCATCTGCGAGTCTTCGCTCAGCCATACGTCAAGCACTGTGCTCTGACCCAGCGACAACTGGATGTCGGTAAACTTCTTGGGCTGGTAGCCGATATACGACACTTCAACCTCATAGGGGCCGCCGGCACGCAAATTTTCCAAAGCGTAACGGCCGCTGATATTGGTTACAGCACGATAGACAGCCCCCGAGGGCAGATGGCGGGCGGTAACGGTGGCACCGATGACCTCCTCATCGTTGGCCGTCACCTTACCGTTAATACCTGAGGTGGTTACTTGAGCCACGGTTGCCGACACAAGTGTCAACAGCAACGCTACCAATACGCTTAATCTTTTCTGCATAGCTGTACGGATGTTTTAATAAATGATAAATAAGGTGGTTGACTAATCCTCATATTCGAAGTCCTCAAGGTCGTCGAGGTCTTCCAGTTCGTCGGCATCGACGTCACTAATCTCGATGTCCTCGTCCTCGCCCTCATTGACCAGTTCCTCGTGGAACCGGCTCATGTCCTTGTCGCGGTGGGCCAGACTCTCGGTGGTGGCAATGGCCGCCAGCTTGTTGCTCTCGGCGTTCATCTCGGCCCAGAGCACGTCCTTCAGCTCGTCTAAGCCGTAGCCCGTGACGGCGGAGATGAAGACGATGGGAAGGTCTTGCGGCAGCTCCTCGCGCAGCATGGCTATGAGCTCGTCGTCGAGCAGGTCGCACTTGGTGACAGCCAGCACGCGGTGCTTGTCAAGCAGCTCGGGGTTGAACTGTCGCAACTCGTTGAGCAAGATCTCGTATTCACGGCGGATGTCGTCGGTGTCGCCGGGCACCATGAAGAGCAGCAGCGAGTTGCGCTCAATATGGCGGAGGAATCGCAGCCCCAGGCCGCGGCCCTCGGCGGCACCCTCGATAATGCCGGGAATGTCGGCCATGACAAACGACTTGCCGTCTCTGTAGCCCACAATGCCCAGCGAGGGCTCCATCGTGGTAAACGGGTAGTTGGCGATCTTAGGCTTGGCATTGCTCAGCGCACTGACCAGCGTCGACTTGCCGGCATTGGGAAATCCCACCAAGCCTACGTCGGCCAGCAACTTCAGCTCCAGGATGACGGTCATCTCCTGCATGGGTTCGCCGGGCTGTGCATAGCGCGGCGCCTGGTTGGTGGCGGTGCGAAACTGGAAGTTGCCCAGTCCGCCACGGCCGCCCTTCAGCAGCAGCACCTCCTGACCGTCGTAGGCCACGTCGCAGACGAACTTGCCCGTCTCGGCATTATAGACCACCGTGCCCGGCGGCACGTCGATATAGATGTCTTTGCCGTCGGTGCCGTGGCACTTGTCGCGCCCGCCGTTGCCGCCATGCTCGGCAAAGATGTGGCGCTCATACTTCAGGTGGAGCAGCGTCCAGTAGTTGTGGTTGCCGCGCAGGTAGATACTGCCACCACGGCCGCCGTCGCCACCGTCGGGACCGCCGTTGGGGTTATACTTCACATGCCGCAGGTGCATCGACCCGCGACCTCCCTTGCCCGAGCGGCAAAGTATCTTGACATAGTCTACGAAGTTGCTCTCCATAAGGGCTTTTGTCAGATGCTGTCAATCACGGCGCAGATGTCGGCGAAGATGCGGTCCAGCTCGCCGCTGCCGTTGATGTGGTAGTGAATACCCTCGTTGGCATACCACTGGATGAGGGGCTGTGTCTGTGAGTGATAGACGACGAGGCGCTTCTTGATGGTCTCCTCGTTGTCGTCGGCACGACAGCTCTGCTGACCACGCAGCACGAGACGCTTCATCAGCTCGTCCTCAGGCACGTCGAGCTCTATCATGGCGGCCACCTTGTCGCCGCGCTCGCTGAGCATCGCCTTCAGGGCCTCGGCCTGAGGGATAGTGCGGGGAAAACCGTCGAAGATCACACCCTTATGGCCACGGCCCAGGGCGTCGTAGACGGAGGCTAAAATGCTCACCATCAAGTCGTCGGGAATGAGCTGTCCCTGGTCTATAAACTTCTGGGCCGTCTGCCCTAATTCCGTACCCTTCTTGATTTCGGCCCGCAGCACGTCGCCGGTCGAGATATGGTTCAGTCCATACTTTTCAATGAGCTTGTCGCTCTGCGTGCCCTTGCCGGAACCGGGGGCACCAAAGATCACGATGTTCTTCATCTTTATTCGTTGTTCTTGTTGGTTCTGCTTTGCTTTGATTTCTTTACCCTTAGTCCACAGGTCGGTAATGAGGTCGCCTTTGCGCGCCTCAACATCACTCGGCATGTGGGGAAGCTTTACTACTCTCACTTTATTTTCGATTTACTATTTTATTTTCTATTTTCGATTGATTACCTTGCCGATGAAGTAATCACCCTTCACCTTCACCCTTCACCAGAGTATAGACGTCCTTTAGTCCGCGGCCCTGCTGATCGTAGTCCAGGCCATAGCCCAGGATGAAGTCATTGGGAATCTCGAAGGCCACATAGTCGAGCTTCAAGTCTACCGTCAGTTTCTCGGGTTTGAAGAAAAGCGTGCACACCTGCACCGAGGCGGGGTTGCGCGTGCCCAGCTGCTCCATCATACGCTTGATGGTGAGACCGCTCTCCACAATGTCCTCCACGATGACAACGGTGCGGTCGGTGAGGTTCTCGTTGATGCCTATCACCTCGTGCACCTTGCCTGTCGACGTGGTACCCTGATAGGAGGCTAACTTTACAAACGAAATCTCACAGGGAATGGTCATCTCGCGCATCAGGTCGGCGGCGAAGATGAACGCACCGTTGAGCACGGCCAGAAACAGCGGATTCTTACCCTCCAAGTCACGGCTCATCTGCTGAGCCAGTTCCTTCACTCGCGCCTGTATCTGAGCAGCAGGCATAGACACCTCGAAGGTCTTATCTTTAATGGTTACTCTATTCATACCAAAAACAGATGGATATTGTTTTGCGGTGCAAAATTAATACTTTTTATCCGAATAGCGTCAGAAAAAGAAGGAAATGTTTTGTTTTCTGCTGAATTTGCCGTATCTTTGCGCGCAATTATGAAGATCTTTACGAGCGCTCAGATACATGAGCTTGACAAATATACTATAGAGCACGAACCCATCAAGTCGATCGACCTGATGGAGCGCGCCGCCAAGACCCTGACACAGGCCATCATTGCACGTTGGGACATGACGGTACCTGTGGTGGTGTTCGCCGGCCCTGGCAACAACGGCGGCGATGCGTTGGCTGTTGCGCGCATGCTGATAGAGCGAGGCTACGAGGTGAAAATATTTCTATTTAACATCTCCGGACATCTGTCGGCCGACTGCGAGGAAAACAAGAAACGCCTGACGGGCAAGAAAGCCAAGCAGCTTGTAGAAGTGACACAGGAGTTTGACCCGCCACAGTTAGAACACGGCATGCTCGTGGTCGACGGGCTCTTCGGCTCAGGCCTCAACAAGCCCCTGAACGGCGGTTTTGCCTCACTGGTGAAATATATCAACGCCTCGCCCGCCGAAGTGGTGAGCATCGACATGCCGTCGGGGCTGATGACCGAAGACAACACCTATAACGTCAGGGCCAACATCGTTCGCGCCACACTGACGCTCACCTTAGGACAGAAGAAACTGTCGATGCTCTTCGCCGAGAACCAGCAGTTTGTAGGCGACCTGCAAGTGCTCGACATCGGACTGAGCCAGGAGGGCATCGAGAAAACAGAGTGCCAGTACACCATGGTGGAAGAGGCCGACGTCAGAGCTCTGATGCTGCCGCCACGCCACCCCTACGCCCATAAAGGCTCGATGGGCAATGCCCTGATGATTGCCGGCAGCTACGGCATGGCGGGGGCCGCCGTCCTGGCTACTGAAGCGTGCCTGCGCTCGGGTGTGGGCAAGGTCACCTGTCGCACGCCGCGTAAAAACGTGCCCATACTGCAAATAGCCGTTCCCGAAGCCGTGTTGATGATAGACCGCGAGGAGACCACCTTGTCGGAGGCTGTCGACACCGAGGACTTCCAAGCCATGGGCATCGGCCCCGGCTTAGGCACCACCGAGTCGACGGCCATCGCCATTATCGCCCAGCTGCGGCGCGCGCAGTGCCCCATCGTCTGCGATGCCGACGCCATCAATATCTTGGCCAACCACCATGCATGGGTGCAGCAACTGCCTAAAGACATCATACTGACGCCCCACCCTAAGGAGTTCGACCGCTTAGAGGGTCATTCCTCCGACAGCTTCGAGCGCCTATCTAAAGCCCGCGACCTGTCACAGCGCCTACAGGCATACATCATACTGAAAGGCCACCACTCGGCGCTTTGCAGTCCCGACGGTCATATCACGTTCAACACAACCGGTAATGCCGGCATGGCCACCGCCGGCAGCGGCGACGTGCTCACAGGCATTCTCACCGGTCTCTTAGCCCGTGGCTACAGCCAATGGGAGGCCTGCATCGTGGGGATGTACCTACACGGTCTGGCTGGCGACATGGCCGCCCAGGAGATGGGAGAGGAGAGCCTCATAGCCCGCGACATCATCAGATACCTGCCGAAGGCGATGGGAAAGTTGAAAATTTGAAAAATTGAAAGATTGAAAAGTTGAAAAATTGAAAAATTAAAAAGTATTCAAGGACATCACTATAATGAAACGCTTAACAACTATAACTACGCTGGCACTGGCACTATTCACCGTTCACTGTTCACTATTCACTAGCCACGCAGTGGCGCAAACGCAGACCGGCCTCTACATGCCGGGAGTGACACAGGAGGGTGCCGTCTACTTCCTGCCTAAGACAGCCATCCGGCTCACCGTGCGCATTGAGAAGACCACCTATACGCCGGGCGACTTCGCATCGTATGCCGAGCGATTTCTCAGACTCAGCAACGTGAGCACGGAGCCGTCGGTGAGCTACCGCCTGCTGTCGGTGGCACAGACGGCCATCGGCGTGCGCGACACGACGAAAGCCTATAGCGTGAAGTTCAACAACAAAACGTCGGCCATCAACATCGCCGTCAACGACGAGGGCGTGCTCACTGCCATCAACGCCGAGCCGCAGAAGCCTGCTGTGCCGGCACCGTTTAAGGCTGCCAAGAAACCGGCGAGAGTCAATCCACGGCAGTTTATGAACGAAGAGATACTGTCTGCCGGCAGCACGGCAAAGATGGCTCAGCTGACGGCTCAGGAGATTTACGACATTCGCGACAGCCGTAGCCAGCTGGTCAAGGGCCAGGCCGACTTCATGCCCAAGGACGGCGACCAGATGAAACTTATGCTTGGCCAGCTCGACCAGCAGGATCAGGCGCTCACCAGCCTCTTTGCAGGCACCATGGTGCGCGACACCACTGAAGAGCTGTTCGTCGTATGCCCCGCCGAGGCGTTCGACCGCCTGCTGGTGTTCCGTTTCTCCAAGCACTTCGGACTGGTGGATGCCGACGACCTGAGCGGTGCACCTTATTATATTAGTGTGGAGAACCTCACTGAACTGCCTACTACCGACGCCGAGCAGGCTGCCAAGAAGAAAAAGGCAGAGAACGGCCTCTACTACAACGTGCCGGGCAAGATGCGCAGCACCGTCTACAACGGTATCGACGCCGTGAGCAGCGAAGAGTTCCCCGCCCCGCAGTTTGGCAATGTCGAACTGCTCAACGGCGACCTTTTCAACAAGCACTATGGCACGCGTCTGTGGATGAATCCCGTCAGCGGCGCCATCGACCGCTTAGAGGCCGAACAACCCAAATAAGTGAAGAGTAAATTCACTTAAAACGGTTGTCCGCGGTAGAACTGTAGCAGGGCATGCTGGTAGAGCAGTTCGTAACGCGCCTGAGCGCAGTCTGACTCTGCACGCAGATAGTTGTTCTTAGCCTCATTAAACTCCGTGATGTTAGCCTTACCGTTCTCGTATTTGGCCTGCATCAGGGTAAAGGCATCTTGACTGCTGCGCACGGCGGCACTGCTGCTCTGAAACTTTGCCTGGGCAGCACCGTAGTTGAGGCACACCTGCTGAATCTCCTTATAGAGCGTCTTCTTCGTATTGTCGAGCGTCAGTTGCTGGTTCTGCTGCTCCAGCCGGGCGCTGCGCACGCTGTTGCGCGTCTGAAAGCGGTTGAAGATGGGAATGTTCAGACTCAGACCGATATACTGGCTGAAGTTGTTTTTTAGCTGGCGGCCAAAGGGGTCGGAGCTTATCTCGCTGTTGGTATAGTAGTTAGAGCCTAAGCCGCCGCTGAGCGAGAGCGTAGGCATATAGCCGGCCTGCGCAATGCGGATGCTGTGGTCGGCGGCACGCAGGCGCAACTGCTGGGCGGCAATCTCGGGCTTCAGACCGAGGGCCTCGGCATAGACGGCCTCAGCGTCGGGGGCAGCGCCGCTGCACAGCGAACCGGCGGGAGAGGGGACGGCGGCAGCAAATTCTTCATTCTTCATTCTTAATTCTTCATTCAAGAAAGGGGCTACGGCGAAGCCATCAGCCGTCGGGAGCTCTAAGAGCTGGGTCATTGTGAGCAGCGCCAGGTTCAGGTTGTTGTCGGCCTGGGTAGCGGTGAGGCGGCTCTGGGCAAGGGTGGCCTGCTGTTGCGACAGCTGGGCGCCGCTGGCCCTGCCGTTGTCGACAAGCGCCTGCAGGCGCACTACCTGCAGGGAGTCGATGCTAATCTGACGATGAGCCACGGCGCTGATCTCCTGACTGTAAAGAATCTGCACATAGGCCTGCGCCACCTGCATGCGGATGTCGTTCTTGGCCTTCTCCAGGTCCTGGGTGGCAGCTTCAAGGTTGAGCTGGCTCAGCCGTATCTGGTTGGGAATCTGGAAGCCCGTAAACAGGGGGATGGTCGTACCGAGTGAGAACGATGTCGACGAGGTATTGGTATTGGTGTAGGTGTTGTCGGCGGTCAGACCTCGGCCGAAGCTGAAGTTCTGGCCTACCGAACCGCTGAGGTTGGGCAGGCGGCTGTTGCGGGCGGTAGAGAGCTGCACCTCCTGCTGGCGCCGGCGCAGCTCCTGCTGGCGGATGCTGATGTTATGAGTCACGGCATAGTCGCAACACTCGCGGAGCGACCACTGGCGCGGCTGGGCGGCAGCGGGAAGAGCGGCGAAAGCGGCGAGGATCGCGAGGGCTGCGGCAGTGCCGCAGCACAGCGGACGGCGGGCGGCAACGCCGCGGTATAGCATACTTTTAACTTTCTTCATGGCTTAGTCCTCCTGGTCGTCGGTGATGATTTGCGGGCCGCGCACCACGTCCTTGGCGCTCAAGCCTTTCTTGACTTCGATGTTCACGCCGTCGCTCAGACCGGTGACCACGGGGCGGCGGTCGTAGCGCTTATCGTCGCCAGCGCCGCTGACGATGTAGACAAAGGTGGAGTCGCCGCTGAACTCCAGCGCACTCTCGGGAATGGCAAGCACCTTGTCGGCACGGGCCAGCACGATTTCGGCATTGGCCGAGAATCCCGAGCGGATAGCCTCACCGCCGGCACCCGTCTCAGCCATCACGGCGGCACCGCCCGCCGATTTGCTCTTCAGCGAGGCTAAGTGCACGGCGGCCTTGATTTCAAACTGGTTGGCACCGTTAGTCTCGATGGCCTTCGGCGAGATATACTCCAAGGCGGCATCAAACTGCAGGTCCTGCAGTGCACCGATGGTAATCTTCATCGGCACACCGATGGAGAGCTGTCCCACCTCCGTCTCGTCGATATTGCCGCGGAAGATAAGATCCTGCATGTTGGCCACGGTGGCAATGGTGGTACCGTCGTTGAAGGTGTTGCTGTTGATGACGGAATTGCCCACCTTGACAGGTATGTCGAGGATGACGCCGCTGATGGTACTGCGGATGAGCGTCGACGATGCCGAGGCATTGGAGCGGCTCACACCGTCGCGCACCACCTGCAGGGCATCCTCGGCGGCGGCTTTCTCCTGCTGTGCCTGCCGCAGCTGCTGGCGCACCTTGTCGTACTCGTCGTCAGAGACGAGCTGCTGGCGGTGCAGGTTCTCCTCGCGCTGGAAGTCCACCTCGGCCTGCTTCAGGTTCAGCGTGGCCAGCCGCACGCGGTTCTCGGCACTACTGAGCTGCCCCATGTCGGGAATCACCTTCACACGGGCAATCACCTCGCCCTGCTGCACATGCTGTCCCGGCTCCTTCATCAACTCGGCAATGATGCCGCTGATCTGCGGCTTCACGGCCACCTCGTTGCGCGGCTCTATCTTGCCGGTGATGATAGTGGTTTTCTCAATGTCTTTCTGTTCGGGACTCAACTCCTGATACACCACCTCCTTGGGCTGGCTCTTCTGCCAGAGAAACACGAAAGTGCCGATAAACACCAGTGCCACAAGGGCAGCGATAAGGAGTTTTAACCCACCCCTAACCCCTCCCGAGGGGAGGGGGACTTGATTACTCTTACTACTGTTTGTACTCATAAGATTGTGTATTTTATTCTTTTATTTATTTTTACTATTCCACCATAATACCATTATCTCTCTTCGCACCAACCTCCACCTGCCAGGTAATCAACCTCCCCTCCCTTTGGGAGGGGAGGGGGGTGGATTTCTGGGTTGTTATTCATCTCTCATCGCGTCTACAGGCTTGATGGCCATGGCGCGGGCGGCGGGCGCCAAGCCGGCGAGCACGCCGACAACCGATACGGCGAGGGCCGCCGTGATGGCCGTCCAGAAACCCACCTGGAAGTGGGCCGTGAGTATGCCGTCCTCGGTATTGGCCAGCTCCAGCATCTGCAGGACAACCACGCCGAAGAGTATGCCGCTCATGCCCGCCACAAGGGTGAGCACGATACTCTCAGCAATAATCTGCGAGAGCACCATGCGCGGCGTGGCCCCTATGGCGCGGCGTATGCCTATCTCTGTGGTACGCTCGCGCACGGTGACCATCATGATGTTGCTCACGCCGATGGCGCCGGCCAAGAGCGTGCCTAAGCCCACGAGCCAGATCAGGAAGTTGACGCCCCGGAAGAGGTTGTCCAGCAACTGGAACAGCACCTCGGTATTGAACACCGTGGCGCCCTGCTCGTCGGTGGGGTCTACCAGGTGGGCACGGGCAACGGTGGCACGGATGCGGTCGGTCACCTTCGACATCACCACACCGGGGCGCCCCGTCACGGCAATCATGTCGACCTGGTGGCCTCGGTTGTAGACCTGCTGCATGAGCGTGATAGGCAGCAGGAGCATCGTTCCGGCCTCGCCGCCGAAGTTGACGCCGCCAGAGACATTATAGTCGACGCCCACGATACGGTAGTACATCTTGTCAACGCGGATGCTCTTGCCGCAGGGGTCGCCGCCGCCGGGGAACAGCTCTTTGTAGGTTTTCTTACCGATGACGCACACCTTGCGGTGCTGGCGGATGTCGGCATCGTTGATATAGCGGCCATAAAACAGTTTCGGTTCGTTCACGCGACTGTAGTCAGGCTGCACGCCGTTGATACCGACGGTAGCCTTGCGGTCGGCGAAGTAGGCCGTGCCGCCATTGGAAAAGAGCAGCGGCGTTACCACGTCAAGCTCTGGCACGCGCTGGCGCAGGCGCTCCACGTCCTTGTAGTCCATCTGCCAGTAGCGGCCTTTGCGGAAACCCTTGTAGGCTTTGCTCGTGGGTTGCGCCCACACCATGGCGCTGTTGGTGGCAAAGCCGGCGAAGTTCTCGTTGAGCTTCTCTTTCAGGCCGTTGCCGCCGCCAATGAGCGCCACGAGCATGAAGACGCCCCAGAACACGCCGAAGCCGGTGAGCAACGAGCGGCTCTTGTTGCGCGTCAAGGTGTCGAGCACCTCTCTGTATGAATCAATATCTATTCTCATTTTTTACTAGGTTTAACTAGGACAACTAGGACAACTAGGTCTACTAGGACAACTAGCTCACTAGTCAGCATTTAGCGCCTCAATAGGCCGTATGCGGCTGGCCTTGTAGGCGGGAATGAGTCCGGCCACGGTGCCGGCGACAATCATGACCACGGTGGCCTCTATGCAGACGTCGAGCCCCACCGTGGGGTTGACGAACATCGTGGTGCGGAACAGGCCGGTGTCGATGACGTCGTGGCCCAGGGTGGCATCCATATATTCATTGGCGGCCACACCGAGCACCATGCCCACATAGCCGAAGATGGTGGTGATGATGACGCTCTCGACGATAATCAGTCTCAGGATAGCCCACGGCTTGGCGCCGATGGCCTTGCGTATGCCGAACTCATGGGTGCGTTCCTTGACGGTGATGAGCATGATGTTGCTCACGCCGACGATACCCGAGAGCAGGGTAAACAGGCCGATGACCCACAGCGCCGTGCGAATGATGCTCATGCCCTTGTTCATCTGCATGTTCTGCGTGTAACGGTTCCACAGCCACAGGGCGCTCTCGTCGTCGGGGTGCGCCTGGTGGGCACTGTTCATGCGGCGACGGTAGTCGCGCTCAAACTGCTCGTTGGCCTGCTCCGTGGCCAGACCGTGGAAGGTGAACTCTATGCGCCCCACGTCGTCGGTATGTGTGCCATAGATGCTCTTGATGGTGGAATAAGGGGCAAAGGCATCGGCGCGGCGGTTCTCCTGCTCCTTGAATATGCCCACCACCTTGAAGGCCAGCGTGCCTACCTTGACATACTGCCCAATGAGCGCCTCCAACTGTGAATGACGGACTTTGGAAGCCTGACCGTGCTTGCCTACTTGTGAATGGTGAATGGTGAATGGTGAATTAGCCAATTCCTGAGCCTGCTTGCTGCCGAGGACTACCACCTTGCGGCGCTCGCGCAGGTCGATGACGTTGATAAAACGGCCGTGGAGCATCTCCACCTTGTCAATCTTCGTATGGTTAGGATAGACGCCGCTCACCTGGGTAGAGATATACTGCTGGCCGCGGCTGATGACGGCAGAGGTCTGGTACTGTGCGCCCACCTCGTCGACGACACCTCGGAAATCCTGTCCGGTGATGGCTATGTCCTGGTCGTGGAGCCTTACCGAGCGGCCTTCGGCCAAACCGTGATAGGGTTTCGACGTCTGTCCGCCAAACACCACCATCGAACTGGCGAGAAAGCGGCTGTTCTGCTGCACCAAGGCATTGATAAGGCCGTTGCCGGCGCCCAACAGCACGATAATCATGAAGATGCCCCACGCCACGGCGAAGCCCGTCAGCGTGGTGCGCAGCTTATTG
>CAMHKU010000007.1 GCA_946185805.1 uncultured Prevotellaceae bacterium
CCACCAGCAAGTCGCCCATCACCATCCAGATGCTGCAGGGCGAGCACTTCGGCGGTCAGGCCTTGGTGCTCGACGAGGGCGAGAAGCGCCTCTACGGCCCCTTCCTCATCTATACCACCTACAGCACCAACCCCGTGCAGAGCGCCCGCAACCAGGCCGCCATTGAAGCCGAGGCGTGGCCCTACCAGTGGTTTGAAAACGACCTCTACCCCCGCGAGCGCGGCACCGTGCGCGGCCACCTCAATGTCACCACCGGTCAGCGCAACGACAGCGTGCGTATCGTCCTGGCCCAGGAGAAGGGCAAGGACCCGCTGGAGATGATGCACGGCTACCAGTTCTGGACGATGACCGACGCCAACGGCGACTTCGAGCTGAAGCACGTGCGCCCCGGCCAGTATAACCTCTTTGCCTACGCCAAGGCCGGCGACGTGACCGACATGCTGGAGCAGGACGACATCACCGTCAGCGCCGGCGACAACGACCTCGGCACCGTCACATGGACGCCTGCCAGATACAGCCAGCTGCTGTGGATGATTGGCCAGAACGACCGCCGCAGCTCTGAGTTCCGCTTCAGCGATGCCCTGCGACAGTACGGGCTGTGGGAGCAGGTGCCCGAGAACCTCACCTACACCATCGGCGAGAGTACGGAGAAGGACGACTGGTATTACGCCCAGACACAGAAGAACGGCACCTGGACCATCAAGTTCAACCTGGCCGAGCGCCCCGGCGGCCGTGCCTATCTGACGGCCTCGCTCGCTGGCTGCAGCGGCACGGGGTCTACCCTCAACGTCAAGGTGAACGGCACGCAGCGCGCCACGTGGAAGCCCGGCGTCAACGATGCCTGCGTCTATCGCAGCGCCGTTAACAGCGGCCGCCACTATGTCTACACGTGTAACTTCATCAGCACCGGCCTGAGGGTGGGCGAGAACACCGTCACCCTGCAGCTCACCGGCAGCGGCAGCAAGGACGGCATCATGTACGACTGCATCAAACTGGAGGCCGGCACGCCCGTCGTCAGTGGTATCAGCGACGCGACTGTCGGCGCCACTGTCGGCGCCCCCGCCAAGTACTTGCAGCAGGGACGGCTCGTCATCGAGCGTGACGGCCAGCGCTTTGCCGCCGACGGCCGGAAAATATTCTAAAAGAAAAAAGCGCTATTTTTGCTGCTTTTCTAAGAAAAAGTGTTATCTTTGCAGCGGCCAACGGGTAACTGACCTGTTTGGCCGCTGTATTGCTGCCTAAGCGTAAATTATAACTAAATACTAAGACAAAATGAAAAAGCTTTTATTAATGACCCTGTTGGGGGCAATGACCCTCGGCGCCAGTGCGCAGCGCGTCACCGACAAGCTCACGCGCGGCATCGTGGCTGTTCCCCAGGGCGACAAGACCGGCCAGGATAGTCGCTACGGCATGTCGGGCACAGGTGTCTTTGTCAGCTGGCGTATCCTTCCCACGGAGTATTACGACACGAAGTATAACCTCTATCGTGATGGTTCGCTCGTGGCCGCAGGACTGACGGTGTCAAACTATCAGGACGACGGCGGTTCCAAGACGAGCACCTACCGTGTGGTGCCTGTGGTGAAGGACGTTGAACAGACGGCCGCCGCCGCCGAGTGCAAGCCCTGGGACCATCAGTACTGGGAGATTCCCGTGCTGCCCGTCGTGGGACGCGACGGCAATGTGGAAACCGCTTATTCGCTCAACGACTGCTCGGTGGCCGACGTCGACGGCGACGGACAGATGGAGTTCGTCGTCAAGCGCCGCAACGACAGCGGCAGCCTGCGACTGGCCAGTAACAAGACCCACTTCAACCTGCATGAGTGCTACAAGATGGACGGCACCCGCCTGTGGTGGATTGACATGGGGCCCAACCTCATGGCCGGTCCTGACGAGCAGTTCGACCTGATTCTTTACGACTGGGACCAGGACGGCAAGGCCGAGGCCGTCATGCGCGGTGCCGACAACATGATTATCCACACCGCCACCGGCAAGACCATCAACATCGGCAACATGCAGACCGGTCTCAACAGCGACCGCCCCGAGTACATGGGTGTGGGCAAGGAGTACCTGCTCTATCTCAACGGTGAGACCGGCGAGCCCTACGGCTGGAACGGCGAGGAGAACTGGACGCCCATGGACTACCCCCTGCCGCAGTTTGAGAGCGGCGAGAGCTATGGCAGCAGCAGCGTCTGGGGCGACCTGGGCCACCGCATGCAGAAGCACTATTTCGGCGCGCCCTATCTCGACGGCCGCAATGCCGCCATCTTCCTCGGCCGAGGCTGCTACACGCGCCATAAGTTCTGCGCCCTGGAGGTGAACAAGGAGACCCACGAGCTGAAGCAGCTCTGGCGCTGGAACTGCTACGACGGCTCGTCGCCCTGGTTTGGCAACGGGTTCCACAACTTCGCCATTGCCGACGTCGACTGCGACGGCCGCGACGAGATTGTCTTCGGCTCGATGATTATCGACGACACCGGCTACGGCCTGGCCACCACGGGCTACGGCCACGGCGACGCCCAGCACTGCGGCGACCTCGACCCCTACCGCTGGGGCCTGGAGCAGTTTGTCTGTCTGGAGAGTGCCGCCGTACCCGGCATCGCCTATACCGGCGCCACGAAGCAAGACCTGCGCTACACCACCGGCGGCGGCTCCGACAACGGCCGCTGCATGGCCGGCAACTTCTTCAACTCCTATCCCGGAGCCGTGGGCATATCGGGCAATGCCGTGAGCCTCGTGGCCGACAAGGCCAACCTTAACTTAGGCGGTTTCGGCGATGACTATGTCAACATGCGCGTCTATTGGGACGGCGACCTGCTCGACGAGTTTATGGACTCGCCGGGTGTGGAGCGTGCGCCAACAGTTTACAAGGCACCTGGACAGACAGAGGTGGGCACCAACCGCAGCTATGAAAACGGCCGCTGCTGGATGGGCCAGGGCAACCTCAACAACTCGTCGAAGAACAACCCCTGCTTCCTGGGCGACATCATCGGCGACTGGCGCGAGGAGATTGTCACCCGCACCGCCGACAAGCTGATTATCCAGACCACGAGCTACCCCTCACCGTGGGGCTTCACCTCGCTCTGGTACGACCACGAATACCGCAACGCCATGACCTGGCAGTCGGTGGGCTACAACCAGCCGCCCCACGTCAGCTTCTTCCTCGGCGAGATGGAGGACATCACCGTGGCGCCGCCGGCCATCACCCTTGAAGGGCGCACCGAGGTGGCTAATGGCGGCACTATCCAGTCTACCGACGCCCACCTGCTCGTCTCGGGCTATGAAGACAAGACCATCAGCGTCAGCGACGGCGCTTCACCTTATATATTAACGGTCAACGCTCCTGCCTGGCTTAAGGGCAGTGGCTCGCGACAGGCAACGGCGTCAACGCCGAAGGTGCCTGCACAGACCGTAGAGACCTTTACCACCACGCTCACCGGCGGCGCCTTCAGCGGTGCCACGCGACTGGTGAAGCAGGGTGAGGGCGTGCTCGTGCTGCCCAACGTCGTTGAGAAGCACACCGGCGAGACCGACGTCTGGCAGGGCACCCTCCAGTTTGACGGCACGCTGGAGAGCAGCCCCCTGTGGCTCAACCGCCACACCACGCTCATCTCCAACGGCGGGCAGTTCAAGGCCGGCATCAAGGCCGACTACAACGCCACCATCTATGTCGGCGGCAAGGATAATGTAGGCACCATCAGCGCCTCGAAGCTGCAGATGGGCTTCGGCTCGCGCCTCGTGTTAGACTTCAACGGCACGGCCTTCGACCAGGTGAGCGCCACGGAGATGACCATCGAGAGCAAGACCGGCGCCGTGTGGACCGACTTCGGCCCCCGCTACAAGGCTCCTGTGCTACAGGTCAACTGCTTGGAGAAACTGACTCCCGGCACCTATGAGCTGGGCACCATCGGCACCGTCAGCGGCAATCTCTCGGCCATCAACCTCGAAGGTATCGACAGCAGCCTGAAGCCCGAGCTGAAGATTGAGGACGGCAAGCTGCTGCTCGTGGTGGAGTCCATGCGCGAGGCCGGTCAGGTGGTGTGGAACGGCACCTCGGCCGACGCCAACTGGCAGCAGGCCGTCGGCGAGAACTTCCTCTACGACGGTAAGCCTACGGCCATGGCCTACGGCGACGACGTCATCTTCAACGACGACGCAGAAGTCACCACCGTCACCATCAAGGGTGGCGTGAGCGCCCAGACGGTGACCTTCAACAACGAGACCAAGGCTTACACCGTCAATGGCGACAGCATCGTGGGTGGCGGTGTGCTCACCAAGAACGGCGCTGCCAGCCTGACGCTCAACAACGTCAACCGCATCGGCGAGGCCGTCATCAACGGCGGCCGAGTCACCGTCACCTCGCTGGCCAACAGCCGCGGCCAGACCTGGGGCTCGTTAGGCGGTGTGTCGTCGCCCATCAACCTCAACGACGGCGCCACGCTGCAGGCTAACGGCATTATCATCAGCGACCAGGTGGTGAACCTCACCGGCGAGGCAACCATCGACGTGCCGTCGGGCAAGAGCGCCATCTTCAACAAGGCCATCCGCGGCACCGGCTCCACGCTCATTAAGACGGGCGCAGGCTCCTTTGAGACGGGCACCGTCAGCAACACCTACTCCACGCTCGTGGTGAAGGCCGGCACGGTGACGTCGAACATGAACACGTCGAATGTCGATATGCTGCCTGCCACCGTCCAGTTGGAGGGCGGCGTGCTCTGGGGCGCCAACCTCGAGGGCGGCAGCGGCGTGACCAACCGTGCCAACTTCGTGGTGCCTGCCGGCAAGACCGGCGAGTTCCACGGCTCCTTCCGTGGCACCTATAGCGGCAAGCTCACCGGCGAGGGCACCTTCAAGCCCGTCAGCGGTGGCGTGCGCTGCTACTGGAACGGCGACTGGAGCGCCTTCGAGGGCACCGTCCAGCCCATAGCCAACGACGCCTCTAACCGCCAGAACAAGAAGTCGTACACGCCGACCTTCAATTTCTGCAACGGCAAGGGTATCCCCAACGCTACGCTCAACCTGAGCAATGGGCAGACTGTCTACAGCAGCGGCCCGGCCAGCGGCGATGCTTCCTACACCATTCCCGTGGGGCATATCGTGGCTTCGGGCACGCCGGGCACACTGGCCGGCGCCGGTTCGTGGATTATCGGTCTGCTGGGCAAGGATATGACCTCACAGTTTAAGGCTACCACCACCGTCACCAAGCGTGGTGCCGGCATCTGGCGCATCACGACGCCCGGCAACATTACCGGAGCGGTCATCGTGGAAGACGGCGTGCTGCAGGTGAACACCACCAACCAGACCGACAAGATCCTGAACTCCGTCACGCTGAAGAAGACCGCCGAAATGTTTGCCCGCGGGTATATCAGCTCGCTCACGATGGAGAGCGGCACACAGCTGACGCCCCGCGCCGGCAACCTCTCTACCCCCGGCACGCTGAAAGCTTCCGGCACGATGAACGTCAAGGCCGGCGCCACGGTGAACTTCCGCCTGAACAGCCTCACAAGCTATTCTAAGCTCGACGCCGCCAACCTCACCATGAACGGCACGGTGACGGCCGAGTTTGGCACAAGCTACACACCGAAGGCCGGCGACACCTTCACCCTGTGGACTGTCAGCGGCACCTTCAGCGGCACACCCGTCATCGACCTGCCCCAGCTGCCCGAGGGCCTGTACTGGGACACCCGCGAGCTCGCTGCCAAGAGCGGCGTGCTGAAGATTACCGACGACGCCACCGTGGGCATCAGCATCCTGGCGGCCGACAGCGACCCGTGCAATGTCTACGACCTCAGCGGACGCCTCGTCAGCCGACAGTCGTCGCCCACGGCTACCGACGGCCTGCCCGCAGGCATCTACGTCCGTGGCGGTAAGAAGGTAATAGTGAAGTAATGTCCCTTGATATGCAACAAAAGATGAGCGGATGCGCAACCAGCACATCCGCTCATCTTTATATTTCGTCCGTTACTATTGTATTGGGATTGTATGGTGAGACGAGTGATTTTATGATTGTACTAGTTGCTGGATATGTTCTATAGGCATGTTCATGTCTTCGGCAATCGTCTCTATGCTTAGTCCTGCCTTTAGAAGCAGTTGCACAGAACGTCTTAGCTGCTCATCCTTCTGTGAAAGCTGCTCATCCTTCTGTGAAAGCTGCTCATCCTTCTGTGAAAGCTGCTGATCCTTCTGTGAAAGCTGCTCATCCTTCTGTGAGAGCTGCTCATCCTTCTGTGAAAGCTGCTCATCCTTCTGTGAAAGCTGCTCATCCTTCTGTGAAAGCTGCTCATCCTTCTGTGAAAGCTGCTCATCCTTCTGTGATAGCTGCTCATCCTTCTGTGAGAGCTGCTCATCCTTCTGTTGAAGCAGTACCGTCTTTTCAGCCAGTTGTTTATCTTTGATCATGATGTCGGTGTCGCGTTTCTCAATGATAGAGTAGTACTCGTCCTCGACGTTCATGTCCTGCCGTGTGTCAGCATCGGCGGCCGCCATCAGCAGTCGGTGCAAGATAGGCTGTAATTCATCGTCGTCGCCATAAGGGCTGTCATCGTAGTTCAGGAAGTGCTCGCTCTCTTCGGCGTGCAGTGTCTGGTCGAAGACACTTAGCACCTTGTCCAGCCGGTTGTTAATCTGACCGTGCAGCCGTGGTATCTGTACGATGATGCTGTTGTGTGTCAGACTGTCTACAAACGGATTAGGCAAACCTTTTGTCACCCGGTTTTCGTTATAGTCGTAAGCTTCGTGCTGCACATACAGCACCGGCTCCTCAATATCGCCCACCTTGTGGCCTAAGATGTAGACGGCCACCATCGGCATCGCGTAACCTTCCTTGCACTCAGCAATGATGTTGTCCTTACGTTGATATTGTGCGCCGAGGTATTGGCGGAATCGCAGGGTTTCCGTTTCCAGCCATGTCTTTTGCACCTCAATCAAAATCATCTGTTGGCTGCCGTCACTGTTGCGTACGGTGGCTCCGAAATCGATGCGAAACATCGACAGCGTATCTCTTTGGCTGTTGCTATACTCATGCGGTCTCATCCTTACTTCCAAAATATCCATCTTCAGCAGCGCCGAAAGGATGGTGCGTGCTACACGAGTGTCCTCCATGAGAAACTTGAATACGGAGTCGTAAATAGGGTTGGCTATTGTCAGCATATCGTTTGATTTTTGCGCAAAGATACAAACAATTTACGATATTTCCAAATTATTGGTTCGAAAAAAACGTCCGGCTGAATCAACAGACATTCTGTAGCTCCCCTTCACCCATGAAACCGCGCTACCCTTTCTTGCGAAATCAAAAATTAAAGTTCTTTTGCCAATTTTTTTACTCTTTTTTCTTGCGTTAAATCAATAAAATGCTTATCTTTGCAGCCGATATATCATTTTTACAACAAAGAAACGATTACTCAGTGTGCCCGAAGGGACGCTACTACTTATCAATAATAAGTCTACTTTATTAACCACTATTAATAACTAAAATTTTAAAAACATGAGAAAACGTTTACTTCTGAGCCTTATGGCAATGGGTATGGCTGCATCAGGTTTCGCACTTGAGCAGGGTGAGTTCGTCTACACCCCGCAGGGCCGCTTCCAGATCACAGGCGCTAATGTCAACGCTAACAGTGCTTTCACTGACTTTACCGGTTGGACGCTGGCTACTGCCGCTGAGGGTAAGACGCTGGCCGAGCAGTTTAACATCAACGGCAATGGCTATGCCGACGGTATCAACTCTGTGGCCAGCCTCGACGCTACAGTCGGCGAGGGCATGTATTACAAGTTTGTGCCTACATCGGCCAGCGACACCTATATCGTGAGCTACAAGATGAAGGGCGCCGCTGCTACCTCTATCCGTATCAAGACCAACGCCCTGTCTACCAACCTCGTCAGAGTGAAGGGTAATTCCGGCGCCGACTTCGGAGCCGACTCTCTGGACTATGTTTGCTTTAACACTGCCGAGGAGCTGACCGAGGAATGGCAGACCTTCAACTATGCTATCATTGGCGATGGCACTACGCGTACCTATTATATCTCGTTCACCGGTATGGATACCTCTGTCGAGATTGCCGACTTGCAGATTGCTCCCGCTATCCAGTTTGCCGACCTGCGTCAGCGTGACGCCATGCTCAATAAGATTAAAGCTTATAAGAATGCTTACGAATGGGATCCCTCTCTGCTTGAAGAGTATGGTGTTACCGAAACCGTAGAAAGCCTGGAGGCTATCGGCGACGAGTCCAGTCCTGCCGAACTTGACGAGCTGCTTGTTACTGCTAACGAGGTGCTCAACGAGTTCCTGAAGACTAATATGGATGACTACCTGGCTGGCAATGACGACAACTACTTAAAGACCTGGAGAGTAAAGACCCAGAAGGCTCCAACCTACGGCGTATGGAGCGGCGCACCTGAAAACCGCCTGTTCTGGGAGAACAATGGTACGCCCTTTGATCTTGGTCACTATCAGCAGAGTGCTACCTGGGCAGGTGGTTCGCCCACGTCTCCCATGGGTGTGTGGACGCAGAAGGAGATGACCCCCGGTTCATACGTGTTTGCTATCAATGCCGGTGGCGCTTTCCGTGAGAACCTCAAACAGTCTTGGGATAACGACGATGGCCTGAAACCCTGCTATGGTGTGGCATACGTGGTGAAGATTGTCGACGGTGCTGCTACCGACACTCTCATATCGCAGACGCAGGATGTTTCTAACCATTTCTATGTTGATGACTCTCAGGGTGTTCGCCAGTATTTGGGACTGACTCCGTTCTCAGTAACGGCTAAGATTGCCGAAGCTGGAATTTACGAGTTTGGTATCAAGGTGTATTGTAAGGAAGCTTACCAGAGCCTAGCCCGTGGTTCTGTGGCTTATGTTTGGGATGCTTCTATTTGGGGTAAGAACGATAACAAGTATAACCAGCGCCAGCTGGGTTACGAGGCTGACGTGCGTGAACAGATTACCACTGGTCGCACACAGCTGACTACAGCTGCCGAGAACCTTGCTAATGCCGACATGCTGTGGGGTAGGGACGAGCTTCGCGCTTGCGTAGATACTGTGGAGACGAAGATTGCCGCTTACGAGCTGCTGTCGCAGGACGACATCATCGCTACCTATGAAGACTACTATGTGAAGTCTACTTCTGATGCTGAAAATGGCCTCATGGTTTACGAGGTTTACCAGGCTGCCGTCAGGGATATCATTGCTGCCAACAAGGCGTTTGTCTCTGTCAATGATACGCTGAACTCTATCCAGCTGGCTATTGACGCTGCCGAGGCTACCAAGGCTTTGCGTATCTACAGCGCCGCCACCGGTAAGGATGCCCTGACCGCTGCTATCAACAGCGCAAAGGGTGTACAGGCCGACATGAAAGCTGCCCAGTACAGCTTGGAAAATGCTGCCGCTATCCGTGCTGCCAATGAGTCACTGGAGGCTGCTGTTGAAACCTTCAAGGCTACTGTTCCCGCTTCGGCTATCACTTCGGTTGTCGACATCGACTTTAGCAATGATCCTGTGCTCAACGAGGAGACTCAGCTTTACAGCATCTCTGGTGCTGCCGGTACGATGGAGTTCTCAAGATTCACTACCGAAGCTGACGCCGGTAGCCAGAACTTCCAGCAGGGTACATGGAGCAATGGCGAGCTGCTGTATAAGAATTATATCCGTGTCGGTAATGGTACTGGTACTGTAGTGTTCGACCCGACAGTTGCTGGCGATATGGGTACCAATATCCTGAAAGTGAACTGCGACTTCTTCCTCCAAGGCTTGAGTGGACGATATGTGGGCTTCTACCTGAACGCTCCCACTGATTCTACAGATGTTACCGTGGCCAGCTTCTATGCTAACTATTATGACAATAAGATTGATGCAACCAGCACTCTGCCCGTTGCTTTAGGTAGCCTGCAGTATGGTTCCGGCGGCTCTTATGCTAACCTGCCTCCCGAGGGCGCCGAGGGTGTTACCGGTAACACGCTGCCCAAGAACTCATTTGAGGTGATTCTCGACTTTGGTGAGGGTTCAATCTATTGCACCACTACTTCTGCCAAGGGTGTCGTTACTACTGAGAAGCAGGCCTTCAACAAGACTGTTCCTACCAAGTTTATCCTGCAGTGTAACTACAACAACAACGACCGCCGCATCTGGTTCAGCAACCTGAAGATTCAGCGTATTGCCGCTGGCGAGACCACGCCCTTCGATCCCACTGCTATCCAGGAGGTCAACGAGGCTGCCAAGGTGGTTGCTCCTAAGAAGGTGCTCAAGAACGGCCGCATCGTCATCGACGGCAAGTATGGCCTCAACGGTATGATTATCAAGTAATCGCCGCTTAAGCATTATCCATATCATTCCCCCGCCGGCACGTGTCGGCGGGGGATTTTTTTCTGAGGATAATGAAACCAATTCTGCTTCTCTGATATCTCTTCAACCCTTCACTGGCGTAATATGTCGTTGATTGTCATGTAGTTACGGTGAAGGGTTGCTTGGGCCGTCAGTTCTCGACCGAGCCAAGCGAGCAAGTTCAAGTCATAAGCGGAAACGCTCTCAGCGTCATTCCAGCCTATTTTTTCTTTTTTTGGAGCCGAGTTCGGCTCGTAGCGTGCGGGGTGGGGTATTGCTGACGTTGGTCGGCAGGGCTGCTGACCAAGGTCAGCAATAGAAGGGGGCCGCCGCTGACGCGGCGGGAATAGTGGCGGCGGCGGGTGAGAATAGTGGCGGCGGCGGGGTGTGTCTGGATATAACCCTTCACGGTAAAGTGTTGAGAGATAGGTGGTTAGGTGGACTGTGAAGGGTTGGAGGCTTGTTTTGTTTTTGCTCTTAAGTGTAGTGCTGACAGCCTATTTTCTCGCAAAAAAATTAGGATAGTTGTCAATATTTATAGGCTTTTTATTTGTTGGTTTCACAAAATTTGTCTATTTTTGCACCTTGATAACGTGTGTCAATGCGTTTCTGGCTGAAAAACTAATCAAAATATTATAATATTAACTAATAACAATTTATGAAAAAACTCTTTTTGTATGCTTCCCTCATGTGCTTAGGCTTAGGGTCCTGTACAAAGGACTACGTGGTGCCCGAGGGAGAATTGCCATCGTGGCTTGGCGAGAGTATCTACAAGGAGCTTCAAAACCCCAACTCCGGGAATCTCAGCGGTACGTTCACCACGTACTGCAAGCTGATTGACGACCTGGGCTACACCGAGGTGCTGAGCAAGACCGGTAGTAAGACCGTCTTCCCTGCCAACGATGAAGCGTTCGACAGATTCTTTGCTGGCGGAAACAACAAGTTTGGTGTGAGCAGCTATGAGCAGCTGACGCACGAGCAGAAGGCCGAGCTGCTATTCTCAACGATGCTCGACAACGCCATCCTCGTGGGTACGCTGTCTAACCAGCAGAACACTGCTGGCAACATGCTTCAGGGTCAGTTGGTGAAGCACGCCACCAACATGCGTCTGTCGTATGCTGTGAGCAAGTTTGGCGCCGACCAGCTGCCTGCTAACAACAAGTATTTCTCGCGCTTCAAGGCTGGCGGCCGCAGCGGCATGCTCGCCGTCTTCGACAACACCGTAGCGCCGATGGTACACCTCACCGGTGAGTATATGCTTAACAACAACATGACCGTCGCCGGCGACGACAGCGACTTCAAAATTCTTACCGGTCACGACTATACTGACGGTGACGCCTACATCTTTAACCACAAAGTCATCAACAGCGACGTGGTGTGCCAGAACGGTTACATCCACCAGCTTGACGAGGTGCTTGTGAACCCCGGCAACATGTCGGAGATTCTGCGCTCTGGCAGCGACACGAAGCTTTTCTCACGCATGCTCGACTACTACTGTTTCCCCGAGGCCGACCTGACGCTCACCGAGCAATATGTGGAGGGCACCGCCGGCGCTTCGGCCACCGACACGGTGTTTGCCGTCCGCTATCTGTCAAAGAACTCTCAGCGTGCCAAGCTGTCGCAGCCCCTGCGCGGCGTCACCGTGGCCGACAACCAGCTGCTGAACTTCGACCCGGGCTGGAACTACTACAACCCCACCACCAAGGGTGGCAGCAGCGACGACGATGCTGAGATTGCCGCCTGTCTGGCTCCTACCGACAAGGCTGTGGAAGACTACTTCCTCAACGAGGCCGCCTACATTCTGAAGAACCTCGGCGACCCCACGCTCGACATTTCGGCCGCCAACCTCAACGCCCACCTCGACGCCGTCTATAACAACGACCCGTCGATTTTTGCCAGCGTCATCAACAACGTGATGAAGCCCTACCTGACGAAGACCGTGCCCAGCACCTTCTCCACGGTGCAGAACGATGCCTTCGAGTTCCTCGACGTGACGAAGAACGACATCCAGAAGAACAGTGAGGGCAACTACGACGTCACCATTGCCAACAACGGCGTCATCTACAAGATGAACAAACTGTTCGGCCCGAAGCTGTATAACTCAGTGCTCGGTCCGGCTTCTATTTATAAGGATATGCGCACGATGGGCGAAATGCTCAACGACCACCAGGTGACCGCCGGTACGCCTTCAAAGCTCGGTGCCGACATGTATTACTACCTGCTGTCGATGAAGGCTCGCTACGGCCTGTTTGTGCCTACCGACAACGAGACGCAGTTCATCGTCATCGACCCCACGTCGGTGAAGGACGACGACGGCCTGAAGGGCCTGCGCTTCCGCTTCGACCCCCAGGCCGACGGTTCGTTCCACGTGCTGGTGAAGAGATACCTCTACCAGGGTGGCCCCTACAATCAGCTCAGCTCCTACGTGGAGGCTGCCGGCGCTCAGGACATCAATATCGAGAGCGGCATCTTCAACAGCCAGATCAAAGACCTGCTCGACTACTGCACCGTGGTGCTGGCCGACTCTACCGAGACCGGTAAGGGCAGTGCCCAGTATGGTCTCTATGGCAACAAATACTATAAGACGAAGCACGGCGGCGCCATCGTCGTCGACGGCGACAAGGTGGCCGGCGGCCTGCAGCAGGCTGACCGATCGCAGTGGTCGACCATCACCGAGACCTTCGACGCCAACAGTGCCGACGCACAGATTGAGAACGGCACCGTCTACCGTCTGGACTATCCCCTGCAGCCCACTATCACCAGTGTTGTGGAAGCCTTGTCGCGCCCGGAGTTCTACGACGAGGATGCCGACTACGACGCCAATGCGCCGGAGTATGACCACTTCCTGAACTTCTGCCTGCAGTTCAACAACGAAGACCTCTACACCTTTGCCGGTATCCTCGACGGCGGCGAGACCCCTGCTCAGCTGGCTACCAAGCTGAAGGCCTACCGCATTGTTGACGATAAGGATAACTGGGGCATGCTCAGTGCCTATAACTATACTATCTACGCCCCCACCTACGAGGCTATGGTGAAAGCCCAGAAGGAGATGGGACTGCCCACCTGGAAGCAGGTGCTCGCCATCGTCTACGGCTGGGAGCAGATGGGCTATGCCAGCCAGAAGGAGGCCGGTGAGGCCGTGAAGGAGATGCTCGGCAAGATGACCCGCTTCGTGCGCTATCATACGCAGAACAGCTCGCTCTTCGCCGACGAGTATTTCAAGAACTACGACCCAAAGACTGGTTTGACCGATCCCGAGCCCTCGTTCTCTACGTTCTGCTCTAACTCTATCGGTATAGCACAGACGCTGCAGGTCAGCGGCGGTGGCAACAAGCTTGTCGTTACTGACGCCTCGGGCGAGAAGGTAACCATCAACGGCGCTTCGTCAACGGCCAACATCCTGGCCCGTGACATCACCACCGGCGAGGCCAGCAACAGCCAGTATGGCACATATAAGACCATCGAGTCGTCGTCGTTTGTCACCATCCACGGTATCGACAAGCCGCTGTGCTACAACACCACCCGCCAGTATTAATTTATCGGCGGCGGACGACCAAGAGAGTAAAAGAATAAAGTATAAAGAATCAAAAGACTAAGATACTTATGTCAAAATCAAAAATCCTATTGACACTCCTGTTTGCCTTCGTCTCACAAGTGATGATGGCTCAGGGACGAGTCATATCAGGTACGGTGGAAGACGCCATGGGGCCGGTGATGATGGCCAACGTGGTGGAGCGCGACGCCAACAACCGTATTGTCAACGCCACACAGACTGATATGATGGGTAACTTCTCGATGAAGATTGCCAATCCAAAGAATAAGCTCGTGGTCTCTTACGTGGGTAGCAAGACCAAGGTCATGACTATCGGCGAGCAGAAGACCTTCAAGATTAAGATGGAAGACGACAAGACCACGCTCAGCGAGGTGAAGGTCGTCGGCCGTCGCACCACCTCTGGCGGCTTGAACATTGACAAGCGCGAGGTGTCCGTAGCCGCTCAGACGATGAACATGGCCGAGGTTGAGGGTATGGCCTTCACGTCGGCCGACGAGGCCCTGCAGGGTGAGATTGCCGGTCTGGATATCGTCAACAACTCTGGTAACCTTGGTGCCGGTACGTCGATGCGCCTGCGCGGCGTGTCTACCCTGAGCGGCAGCGCCGAGCCCCTGATTGTGGTCGACGACAAAATCTTTGAATACGATGCTGCCGACTTCGACCCCGAGAACATGGACGAGGAGAAGTTCTCGTCGATGCTCGCCGTCAGTGTCGACGATATTGCCAGCATCCAGGTGCTGAAGGATGCTGCCGCCACGGCCATCTGGGGTGCCCAGGGTGCCAACGGTGTGATCCAGATTACCACCAAGCGCGGTGTGCGCGGCAAACCCCGCGTGACCTTAGGCTATAAGTTCACCGGCACGTGGATGCCGGCAGGCTACACCCTGCTCAACGGTGACAACTACACCATGATGCTCAAGGAAGAGTTCTACAACCCCACGCAGAGCGCTACCGCCACGGCCACCATCAACGAGATTAACTATGTGCCCGCCGAGACGTGGGCCGAGGCCAACAACTGGAACAAGAACACCGACTGGGTGGACGCCATCAAGCAGTTCGGTCAGCAGCACGAGGCTAACTTCAACATCTCGGGTGGCGGACAGAAGGCCACCTTCCGTATCTCGGGTAGCTACAACCACCAGACGGGTACCGTCATCAAGCAGCGCCTGGACCGTCTGACCACGCGCCTGGTGCTGGACTATAATGTGTCGGACCGCATACGATTTTCTACCAACTTCGCGCTGACCTATACCGACAACCTGAAGAACTACACCTACGGCAGCTCGAAGGACAACAAGTCGAACAACGCCCTGCTGGCCATGGCCCTGGCTCAGGCTCCTAACGCCGCCATCTATCGCCACGACGCGCTGAACAACCAGACCAACGACTTCTTCCTGATGAACCCCACGCTTACGGGAATGACCCCCGATGACGGTAACTACACCTCGGCACAGTTGGTCGATGTGGTGAACATCGGCAACCCCGTGGCCTACGCCCACAACTCATGGCAGAAGGAGCAGACCTACAGCATCGTGCCCGACTTCAACATCAAGTACGAGCTCCTCGGCACCGAGACCGGCAAGCACCGCCTGACCTTCAACGGCCGCGTCTACTTCGACATCTATGCCTACTCCAAGCCAACCTACATGCCCGGCAGCCTCTCTAACGGCAGCTATACCGACGGCGAATACAACTATATTACCAATACCGAGAGCAACCAGTTCAAGATGGGCTCGCGCCTGGAGCTGATCTTCACGCCGGCCTTCAAGAACGAAGACTTCAACCTGACGATGCTTGCCCGCTATGAGGCCGGTACTCAGAAGAATACCTACCAGTTCATCGGTCAGAGCGCCATCCCCAACGGTATTCAGTCGGCCACCCTCGACGCCCGCATGTCGGGCATGGACAACCAGCCGGCAACCACCAAGTCGGCCTGGCAGAACTTCGTCTACAACGCCCACTTCTCGTATAAGTCGCGCTACAACGCCAGCTTCTCCATCCGTGGCGACGGCAACTCAAAGTTCGGCCCCAAGAACCCCTGGTTTATCTCGCCCTCAGTGTCGTTGCGCTGGAACCCCAGCGAGGAGGCTTTCTTCAAGCCCTTGCGCAGCGTCGTCTCCATGTTAGGTATCCGCGGGTCGTGGGGTATCACCGGTAGCTCTAATGTGTCGGTTGAGAACTACTTCAACCAGTACACCTCGCGCGCCGGCCGCTACGGCACGGGCTATTACACCTCGATGAGCGGCATGAAGCTCGACGACCTGCGCCCGCAGAAGAAGATTGGTCTGAACCTGGGTATCAACCTCGGACTCTTCGACGACAAGTATGAGGCTGAGCTCAATATCTATAAGGAGAATACCAAGGACCTGATTATGAAGGGTCTGCCTATTCCCACCACGGCCACGTGGAACACCTCTACGACGCTCTCCTATGGTAACGTCGGCGAGATGGAGAACCGCGGTTACGAGCTGACCCTAACGGCCACGAAGTTCCTCAAGATCAAGAAATTCTCGATGTCGGCCAGCCTTAACTTCGCCCAGAATATCAACAAGCTGAAGGAGATGGATCAGCGTGTGCTCGACAACATGAACTCGCAGCCCAGCTACAGCAACCGCGGGTCGGCATCGGTGTTGAGCCGCGTCGTCGTGGGCGACCCTCTCTGCTCTATCTATGGCTACAACAGCCTCGGCGTGTACACCCATTCCTACGACTTCCTGTCCAACTACAACACCAAGCAGCTGCAGCTGCAGCAGCAGGCTGCCGCCCGCGGCGAGGAGTACGACTGGAACTACCAAGCATTTATCAACAACTTCCTTCAGGGCACACTGCCCGACGAGTGGTATGCTGAGCGCGGCCTTAACAAGCAGCCCTACAGCGCTCCCGTGGCCCGTGACAAGGACGGCAACGTCATCATGGACAACACTGGCGCGCCCAAGAAGATGAGATACTACTATGGCGACACCGAGTATGAGTTCAAGGGTGGTGATGCCATCTACGAGGATGTTGATAACAACGGTAATATCAACGAGCTCGACATCAAGTACTTAGGCAATTCACTGCCGAAGTTGCAGGGCGGTTTCAGCCTTACCTTCCAGTATGACAACTGGAAGCTCGTGGCACGCTTCAACTACCGCTGGGGCAACAAGATTGTGAACACCGCCCGCATGGGTCTGGAGAGCATGTACGGCACCCAGAATCAGGCAGCCACCGTTACCTACCGCTGGCGCAAGGACGGCGACGTCACTTCTATTCCCCGTGCCCTCTATGGCGCCGGTTACAACTATCAGGTCAGCTCGCGCTTCGTTGAAGACGGCTCCTTCCTGCGCTTGAACAACCTGCAGCTCTCTTACAGCGTGCCTAAGAAGATTATCAAGAAGTGGGGCCTGAACACACTGTCGGCCTATGTCACGATGAACAACCTCTTCTGCTGGACGAAGTACACCGGTATCGACCCCGAAATCTCCGGCGGCACCTACTCGCCGACCACCGACAGCGCCACTACGCCGCGCTCACGGTCGATTACCGCCGCTCTTAACTTCGGATTCTGAAACCCACCCCCAGCCCCTCCCGAGGGGAGGGGAGGTTGAATTTGATAAAGAACAGAACAAATCTTCAAATTAACAACAAATATGAATATTATAAAACGTATAAATACAAGGCTATTGAAATGGTCACGGCTCTGCGGTATCTTAGCCCCCCTCACCTTGGGAGGGGTTGGGGGTGGGTGTCTCCTCACTTCCTGCGTCGACACGGTGATCTTGCCCGACAATAAGACCGTCGACGACGACTACTGGCAGAAGAAGAGCGAGGTAGAAACCCTCGTGTCGGCAGCATATGCGCAGCTGCGCGATGCGTCGGCCATCCGCAACATGATTGTCTGGGGCGACTTCCGCTCCGACGAGCTCGTCATGACCTCGTCGCTGCCCGTGTCGGCTACCTACCGTATTCCCTTGCAGCAGATTTATTCGCTGAACATCGAGACCGAGAACGCCTTTACCTCGTGGTATCCCTTCTACTCGGCCATCAACTACTGCAACCTCGTGCTCGAGAAGGCCGAGGGCGTCATTGCCGCCGATCCCGACTACACCCGCGGCGACTACGACGCCAACAAGGCACAGGTGCTCGCCCTGAGGGCCTTCTGCTACTTCTACCTGACGAAGGTGTTCCACGATATTCCCGTCACGCCGCACGCCTATCTCAACAGCAGCGACGATTTGAACGTGGCACAGTCGACACCCGACTCCGTGCTCACCATGTGTATCGCCGACCTGGAGGAGGCAGCCAAGTATGCCGTATCAGGCTCTACCTTCGGCGACTGGCGCGACCGCGGCTATCTCAATCAGGACGGTATCAACGCCATCCTGGCCGACATCTACCTCTGGCGCGGCTCCGTCAATCGCTCGGCCAGCGACTACCAGGCCTGCGTAGACTACTGCGACAAGGTGATCAAGGCCAAGAAGGAGGCCTACGAGCAGAATCCCCGCAACCGCCGTCCCGGCATGGACGACACGGAGAAGGACTACTACCTCTCTGACTACGACGACATGTATGCCGACCTCTTCGGACAGAACGGCCAGAACGCCGACGAGAGCATCTGGGAGTTGCAGTTCCGCAACTCTAACACCACCAACACCGGCATGGACCAGATGTACTACCGTTACAACAATAGCAGTAGCAACAACTTCGGCTACCTGAAGGCTGCCTCGCTTTACGGTCAGGTAAAGTCTGACGGTACCGGCGTGTGGAACAATGCCAACGACCAGCGCCTGTTTGAGTATTACTACGATGCCAACAATTCCAGCATCGAGCAGTTTGGCATACGTAAGTTTGTGGCTACCACCAGCGTAGGAACTACCCATACCGCACAGAGCGGGCGTGAGGTGCGCTCGGCCATGTATCAGAACTGGATTTTCTATCGTCTCACCGACGTGATGCTGATGAAGGCCGAGGCTCTGGTGCAGCTCTACAACCTCGGTGGCAAGGCTGAGGACGATACCCGCAATGAGGAGGCTTTCAACATTGTGCAGTTTGTCAACAACCGCGTCTACACCGAGGGCGACCTGCCTACCTACACGCTGAAGTACACCACCTATCGCGACCGCATGGAGCAGCTCGTGCTCGCCGAGCGTGCCCGTGAGCTCTGCTTCGAGGGCAAGCGATGGTTCGACCTCATGCGCTACAACTACCGCCACACTGCCCAGCCGGCTAATCTGAAGGCTCGCCTGACGGAGTCGTACGTCAACAACAGTAATGAGTTCTTTGAACTGGCCCTGCGTAAGTATGCTGTGCAGTCGACCATGAAGAGCAAGATGCGCGACGAGCGCTATCTCTACATGCCTATCAATCAGGACGAGGTGGAAATCAACAGCGCGCTGGTGCAGAACCCCGTCTACAAGTCGTCGGCCAAGTATTGATTCGGCTAATGTTTAACAAGTTCACAACAACAATACAGATATGAATAAGATGATATATAATATAGGAAAGGTGTTGGCACTGGGGTATGTCGGCGTGATGTGTATGGCATCGTGCTCCGAGGAACCCGACGGCTCCAACCTCTTCTCTACCGACGAAAAGACCATTGCCCAGCTCATTCAGGAGCGCCCGGAGCTCTCGGCCTTCTATCGCATCCTGGAGAAGGGCGGCTTCGACAAGTACATGGGCACCTATGGTGAATACACCTGCTTCGCCCCGCTCAACGAGGGTGTGAGCTCTTATCTGGACAGTCTCTACAACGACGAGTCGTACCTTATCTCTAAGGCCAAGCTGAAGCACAACGGCATCACCGAGGATGCCGGATGGAACAGCCTTGACGTGATGGCCAAGGTGGAGTTGATGTCAGACTCGCTCTGCGACGACATCGCCCGCTTCCATCTCTCCGGCGAAGAGCATCTGCAGGTAGACCTTGATGGTAGCGGCACCACATGGACCACGATGAAGGTGGGCCGCAGCATACGCGTGGGCTCTTTTGACGAGAATGCTTATAACAAGGACTATGAGGGCTTGACGAGCCTGAACGACATCTCGGCCATCCTCGACGGCGATATCGAAGCCACCAATGGTGTGCTGCATGTCTGCTCGAACGTCATTCCCCGCTCCGACCGCACCACTGATGACCAGCTGCGCGTGGAGGGCGAGAAAGGCCTGAAGATTTTCTATGAAGCCTTAGAAGCTACGGGATATACCGACACGCTGCTCATAGAAAAGAAGTATAATGAGGACGGCACGGCCAAGACTTACGACATGGGTAACAACCACAACGACCGCGACGGCAACCCGCTGTACTATCCCAAGGAGTGCTTGGTGAAGTGGACAGTCTTTGCCGAGACCGACGAGGCTTTCCGTGCTGCAGGCATCAACAGTTTCGACGACTTGAAGCAGAAGTGCATAGAGTGGTACGGCAACTGTGGCGCCTGGTATGACTACATCGGTGAGAAGGGTATCAAGATCAGCACCGGCGACGACTATACCAACAAGTTCAACGTGGTGAATATGTTTGTGGCTTACCACATCCTGCGTGCCGGCATGCCTGTCGACCGCATCGTCTATGAGTATACGCCCAGCAACGCCAACTGGAACTTCTGCTTCGGCTACGAGCCGCAGGAGTATTTCGAAACCCTGTTGCCCAACACGTTGCTGAAGGTGTGGCAGACCAACCCCAAGACGACGAAGAACCTGTGGATTAACCGCTACATGACCAACAACACACTGACCTCGAAGCTCGGCACGTTTGGTATGCCCGGCGACGGTGACCACGACCTCATCTTTGCCGGTGTGCCCATCGACCGTAACAGCTCGGTGGAGACCCTTAACGGCTATATCCACCGCATCGGAGGCATCCTGAAGTATGACCAGAATGCCAAGGACGCCCTGCACGAGCGTCTGCGCCTGGACTCCTCGACGTTCCTCTATGAGCTGATTAACAATGGCCTGCGTGGCGCTACACCTACCGAGGTGAGCACCCTCAACGGTGGCGGCGACGGTAACCGTGCGGCTTTCGAGAATACGTTCTTCGACAATATCGTATGCTACAACCCCGGCACACTGCTGCGCTTCAACGTGCAGGGTGCATGGCGTGCACATAATGCCGACCAGTTCCAGGGCTGGGACGTCTACGACTTTGCCATCAAGCTGCCCCACGTGCCCACGGGCGACTACGAGCTGCGTATCATCTATCCCCCGATGGCGCGAGGCGGACTGATGCAGTTCTACTTGGGCAATACGCCGAAGCAGAGCGACATGGTGGCTATCGGCATTCCCTTCGATGCCTGCGCCAACCCCTATGAGGATGCTACCATCGGTTACGAGGACCTGATTAACCGTGCTGACGACGAAACCTCTGACTGCGGCGTGGAGAGCGACCAGCGTATGCACGTGCGTGGCTATATGCGCGCTCCGGCAAGCTTCTCGCGCGGTACTTATAACACCGTGACCGACCCGCTGACGTATGATCCTTCTGACATGTATTCGGCTGCCAGCCAGATTATCGGCTCTACCAGCTGCCGCTCGGAGACTGGCTACGGCACGATGATGCTGCGCCGCGTCATCACCTCGCAGCGCTTTGAGCAGGGTAAGGACTACTGGCTGCGCATCAAGAACCTGGTGAACGATACCAACCTGGGTTGGTCGTTCGACTTCGTGGAACTGGTGCCCCTCGACATCGTCAACAGCCAGACCATGAGCGAGGACTGGTACTAAGAACCCACCCCCAGCCCCTCCCAAAGGGAGGGGAGATAAATTAGATTAAGAACAGAATAATCTCAAAATAACAACTCATATGAATATAGTTAAACGAATAGATACAAGGCTAACAAAATGGTCGTGGCTTGTAGGTATCTTAGCCCCCCTCACCTTGGGAGGGGTCGGGGGTGGGTCTTTACTCACATCCTGCACTGACTATTCTGACTACAACACCGTGCCCACGGACGCACAGGCCGGGGCCAACCAGACGTTGTGGGAGAATATTGCCAGCGACCCGCAGCTCACGAAGTTTGCGGCACTCGCCCAGAAGTGCAAGTTCTCAGAGGCTCTCAACAGCCCACGCTTCTATACCGTCTGGGCACCCGTTGACGGCGCCTTCGACGAGGCAGAGTATAACCGCCTGCTGGCCAGCGACAGCGCTACCATCGTCAAGCAGTTTATGCAGCAGCACATCACGGAGTACAACTACCCCGTGTCGGGTGCCCTTGAGGATATGACCATCGTCTCGCTGAACCTCAAGCACCACCCCTTCACGCAGACCAGCTTCGACGAGTTCCCCTACAGTGCCGTCAACCTGCCTGCCGCCAACGGCGTGATGCACAAGATCAACGGCATGTCGGAGTTCCACTACAACCTCTATGAGAACTTTGACAACCTCGTGGACTGCGACTCCCTGAAGAACTATATCCAGAAGTACGACGAGTATTATCTCGACGTCAATGCCTCGGTTATCGGCCCGCTCGTCGATGGCAAGCAGACCTATCTCGACTCCGTGCTCAGGAAGCGTAACAACGTCATCCGCAGCATCATGCGTGCCGACCTGGAGGATGAGGACAGTACCTACATGATGATTGTGCCTAACAACAAGGCGTGGAAGGACGCTTACGACAAGATCTATCCTAACTACAAGTACATTGCCAAGATGGACTATATGGACTTGACGAAGAAGACGGCTGCCATCACTACCAGTACTAAGGCTACAGACAACAAGGCCGACGTCGCAGCCGAGACTACCGGCGCCATCCTGCAGGACTCTATCACCTGCCGCTACATAGTCAACAATCTGGCCTACTCGCACAGCAACTGGCATAACCTGCCGCTCTTCGGCGAGGGTACTCTCTCGGCTAAAGACACGGTGTATTCCACCTCCGGCAACATGTTGCGCAACGCCACGTCGGTCATCGACCACACCATCAGCGTCGGTGAAATGAGTAATGGTATGACGCGCACCGTCGACTCGCTGACGTTCAGCTCGTGGGATACCTACCTGCCTCCCTTCTGCGTGACTGATCCCGTTCATGCGCTGAAGTGCAACCGCGTGACGCGTCACAACATCCCCCTGGAGAGTCTCGCCGGCCGCGACTCGCTCTTCAGCAAGGTGCCCAAGATGTTCCACCAGTGGCTCTTCCCGGCTAACTCGCAGTTCTTCAGCTATGTCGGCGTCGACAGTGCCGATGTCGACGGTACTACCGGTAAGCCTGAGTTCGGTTTCGCACTCGCTTCCATGAGGTCTAACGGTGCGCTCTCCGGCCTGGTGCGCTCGGCCACCTATCATCTCTATGTGATTACCGTGCCCGAGCAGGTGTTCAACCCCGCGGCACCCGTCAAGCCTTATTACCTGCGCTTCTATCTCAGCTGGACCGACGCCTCCAACAAGCAGCAGTTCACCGTGCTGCCCGAGGGTTCACGCTCCACGCAGGTTATCTCTACCGATGAAGGCAAGAACACCGCCACGAGCACTTTCGTGGGTGACCCCGGCCGTGTCAATGTCATCGACCTCGGCGAGTTCACCTTCCCGGCCAGCTATGTGGGCTTGGATGCCTATCCCAGCCTGCTGATGGTTCACACACAGTCGTACACGTCGGCTGCTAACCGCCGTAAGTACGACCAGCAGATGCGTGTGGCTGGCGTGTTCTGCATTCCTAAGGAATATAACGACAATTGGGCTAACTCTTCTAACGAATAATGACGACGATGAAAAGTACAATCTATAACTTCCTACAGCGTCAGAGTCTCAGACTCTCACTCTGTGCCATTGCTTTGACAGCAAGTTCGGTGGCTTTCGCCCAGGATGAGTTCGACGAAGACGAGACGTCTACGACCATCAAGGCTCCCAAGCGCAAGAAGGTTGTCGACAATAATCCCACCATCCTGGTGCAGGGCGTCGTCGTCGACGATGCCACGAAGGCGCCCGTCGCCGGTGTGCGCGTGCAGACCCTTGGCGACAACCGCTATGTGGCCATGACCGACGAGGACGGCAAGTTCACCATCAAGCTGCCCACCTTTGCCACCTCACTCTTTGTGCAGGCACCCTCGTACCTGTCGCAGCAGGTGGCCATCAAGGCCGGCGACGACAAGCAGCTGGTGAAAATCAGCCTCTTGAGCGATGCTTTCAACGCGATGTATGAGAATGGTACCACGATTACCGCCAAGAACGGCTTTGCCTCCGACGGCAACGGCCTGACCATCGACGAGGAGATGACCGAGAAGCTCGGTGGTGACATCCGCATGAACATGCGCTCGGGCAACCTTGAGAACGGTGCCGCCATGTTTATCCGTGGTATCAGTTCTATCAGTGCCAATGCCCAGCCGCTGGTGATTCTCGACGGCGTGGAGCTTGACATGCAGCGCGACCGTGGCTCGCTGCATCTGGGCGACATCTTTAATATGCTCAGCACCATCTCGCCCGAGGACATCGACAAGGTGACGGTATTGAAGAATGCCACCGCCCTCTATGGTGCCCGCGGTGCCAACGGCGTTATCCTCATCGACACCAAGCGCGGTCACTCTATGGCTACGCGCATCGATGCCAAGCTGGGTGTGGGCTGGACCTTCACGCCGAAGTACCCCACGATGATGAATGCCGCACAGTATCGTAACTACGCTGTGGAGCAGCTCGGCACCATGGCCGAGGTGAAGGACCGTATCGGCTCTACCACCGACGCCCTGCAGTTTAACTTCCTCAACGATGCCAAGGACGGTTACTACTATAATACCTATCATAACGACACCCAGTGGAGTGACTACGTCTACCGCACGTCGCTGACCCACAACTACAGCATCAACGTGCAGGGTGGCGATGATATCGGTATGTATAACCTCTCGGTGGCCTACATCCAGACGATGAAGAACGTAGAGGGCGCGAGCTACGACCGCATTAACGTGCGCTTCAATACCGACATCTCGCTGCTGTACAACCTCAAGACGAAGTTCGACATGTCGTTCTCGCGCTCCAACACCAACCTCTTCGACGACGGTGTCCCTGCTGACCTCAACGCCGGCACCATCACTTCGCCGACATTCCTCGCACTCATCAAGAGTCCGGTGCTGAACCCCTACCAGTATAACCAGAACATCAAGTCGTTTACCTCGCGCCTGGCCGATGCCGACGATCTGTACAGCACCCTGCGCAACGGCAACTACTCGCTGGCCAACCCCCTGGCACTCATGGGCAACAGTATTGGCGAGCGTAAGAACCGCAACGAGAACACCTTCTTCAACGTCACGCTGACGCCGACCTACGAGTTCAACGACAACTGGAAGGTGACTTCACACTTCAGCTACTATCTGAACCGCAACTCGCAGGCGTACTACCGTCCTAACATCGGTCTGCCCTCGTTTGCCATCGAGAACCTGGGTACCGTCTACTCCATGACGGCCTCCATCTTCTCCAAGGAGCAGAACATCCTGAGCAACACCCATGTTGACTGGAACAAGAAGATTGGTGCACACACCATTGCTGCCACCGGCGGCTTCCGCTTCAACTATTTCGCCTACGACAACAGCGACCTGGCCACCCAGTATTCTACCAAGCTCGAGGACGATAAGAACCCGAAACTGGCCACGGGTAACGACGTTTACTCAACGGTGACCGGTGCCGACGACGTGTGGAAGAACATGCAGTGGTACCTCTCTGGCGACTACAACTACATGAACAAGTATTTTGCTCAGGTGTCTGTGCTGGCCGAGGGTAACAGCCGTTTCGGCTCCAATGCCGACGGCGGCGTCAAGGCTTTCGGCACGAAGTGGGCTATCTTCCCCAGCGTGCAGTTAGGCTGGGTGATGACCAACGAGAAATGGTTCCCCAAGAACCGCGGCATCAATTACCTGCGCCTCAATGTTGGCTACGACATGAGCGGTAACGACGGTATCAGCAACTACGCCGCCCGCACATCGTTCAACACCGTGCGCTATAACTACACTGAGATAGGTATGCAGCTTACCAACGTGGGTAACGAGGAAATCAAGTGGGAGACCACGGCGAAGTTCAACGCCGGCCTGCAGGCCAACTTCCTGCAGAACCGCCTGAGCGCCAAGGTTGACTACTTCCTCCACAGAACCAAGGACCTGCTGGCCCTGAAGACGTTTGAGAACCCCATCGGTGGTATCAACAACTACTGGACCAACGACGGCGAGGTGCAGAACAGCGGTTTCGAGGCTACCCTCAGCGGCAAGCCCGTCTCTGCCCGTGACTGGCACATGGAGATTGGCGCTACTGTAGGCCATTATAAGAATGAGGTGAAGAAACTGGCTAACGGCAACTATACCTCGTCTATCTACGGCGCCAACAACATTCTTACTGCTGTGGGCAATCCCGTCGGCGTGTTCTATGGCTACAAGTCGCTGGGTGTGTTCTCCACCACGGATGAAGCTAAGGCTGCTAACCTCTATATTGTCGACGAGACCGGTGCCAAGCAGTATTTCGCTGCCGGCGACATTCACTTTGCCGACTTGAACAGCGACGGCGAGATCAACGAGGCCGACAAGGTCATCATTGGCGACCCCAATCCCGACATCTATGGTAACATCTTCCTCAACCTCAATTACAAACGCTTCACGCTGAGCACCACGTTCAACTACAGCTTGGGCAACGACGTGTTCAATTACCAGCGCTCCATCCTCAACAGCGGTGCCACGCTCTACAATCAGCAGGTGGCTGAAATCGGACACTGGCGCTACGAGGGCCAGCAGACCACTCTGCCGCGGGTGAACTATGGCGACCCCATGGGCAACAACCGCTTCTCTGACCGCTGGATTGAGGACGGCTCTTACCTGCGCATGAAGAATGTGATGCTTACCTATCAGATTCCCGTTCCCGAGGCGTGGCAGTCATGGCTCCAGGGCCTTTCGGTATGGGCCGAAGGTCGCAACCTCTTCACCCTCACCAAGTACACGGGTAGCGATCCAGAGGTATCTATCAGCAACAACCAGCTCTATCAGGGTATCGATGCTGGCAACATTGCTCAGGGACGCATCTTCTCCATGGGTGTGAAGATTAATCTCTAAAGAGAATTAAGAGTTAAGAGTTAAGAATTAAGAGTTGTCGCTTCGCGATTACGAATTAAGAATTAAGAGTTATTGCTTCGCGATTACGAATTAAGATTTATAATTATGATTTTCAGAAATATCAATAAGATATTCATGGTGGGACTGGTGAGCTGCGCGATGGGTGCAGCCACCGTGTCCTGCTCCGACATGCTGGAGTCTGACAGCTCGCGCCAGCTCTTTGAGCCGGCGCTCGACCAGAAGACCGACTCCGTGTTCTACGCTTACGGCATTATGCAGGCTATGCAGCAGCTGGCCGACCAGTATTATTTCCAGAACGAGATGCGCGGCGACCTGGTGAGGGTTACCGACAAGGCCTCTACCTATCTGCGCCAGTTGTCATCGTTCACCGCCGACGCTACCAACAAGTACGACAGTGTGTACCTGTATTATAAGGTCATCAACAACTGTAACTACTATCTGGCCCACCGCGACACCACGCTGAAGACCGGTGCCCACAATGTGGTGAGCAACGAGTATGCCGCCGTGGCATCGTTCCGTGCCTGGACCTATCTGCAGCTGGCCCGCCAGTACGGCTCCGTGCCTTACATCACTGAACCCGTGACCACCATCGGCCAGATCAATGCCAACACGTCGATGACGAGCTATGACGCCATACTCGCCGGCGAGGCCCAGATGCTCGAAGGCCTCAAGTCCCGCTATACCGAGGCCGAGCTCTCGGTGCCTACCTTCGGACAGACGACGCGCTCCATCGGTCTGCTTAACTGGCAGGACGCCCGCGGACAGAAGCCTGAGAAGTTTATCTCGCCCCGCAAGTGCTTCATCCCGCTGAATGTGGTGCTCGGCGATATCTACTTGGAGCTGGGACAGTATGAGAAGGCTGCCACCTGCTACTATCAGTACCTGCGCTATAACGGTCTGCAAGGTATTGGCAACATCTCGGTGTTCTACAATGACTTCATGTCGCCGTACTACTCCAGCTACAGCCCCATCTACAAGGACTTCACAGAGTGGCCCGCCGACTACAACAGCGGTAAGAATACGTCGTTGTATAACTCGATGCCCGTGTGGGAGAACTCCTTCCAGCATGCTGCCAGCGCCGGCGATGTCATCAGCTACATTCCCATGGCCGTCAACTACACCATGGGTAAGACGTCCGACATCCCTGCCACCTTTGGCTTCAACTACTATGGCACTACCAATACCAGTGCCGTACAATTGAACACAAACTTTATTTTTGACTGCCCGCGTACCGAGGAAATCCAGGTGGTGCCCTCGCAGGCTTACTGCGACTCTGCCCGCCGTGCTCAGTATTATTACTTCACTGAGCAGGTGAAGGTGTCGCCCTTCAACTGGATTGTCAAGAACCGTCCCCTTGGCGACGCCCGTGCTAGTATTGTTGCTCAGGGTGTAGGTGCCGACTCGTCGTTTGTCTACATCCAGAAGCCCAACACGGCCTACGTCTATCTCTATCGTAACGCTACCGTCTGGCTCCACCTGGCTGAGGCCATCAACCGCATGGGTTATCCCGATGCTGCTTTCGCCGTGCTGAAGAACGGCCTGCACTCTGAGCTCGCTTCCTTCCGCTATGAGGAGGTCTACCTGAAAGACCAGGCCGGCAACGACTCCATCGACGAGAATGGCAACAAGGTGCTCGACCCCGTGCAGGCTCACGTCGACGACAAGTATTACCTGACGCCCGCCTCCTACGAGCTGCTGACCACCAAGCTGCCGTTCTTAGGACAGGAGAACTCCGAGATTTTCAGAAACGGTACTACCAGGGCTTTCTGCGGTATCCACTTCCACGGTGCCGGTGCTGTTGAAGACCTGTATTCTACCTACCGCTACAGCACGGTGGTCAAGGCTAAGATTGACGATATCTACGCCAAGTATAACCTCGGCACGCCGGCCTATACGCAGGAAGATTACATCAACGCCATGGAAGACCTGCTCTGCGACGAGTATGCCATGGAGTTTGCCTTCGAGGGCACCCGCTATTCCGACCTGCGCCGTCTGGCTCTGCATAAGAACCGGGCTGGCATCTATGGCGGTGGCTTCGGCGACCGCTGGCTCAGCCGTATGCTGCAGAACAATGCCGGTGGCATCAACACTACTAACTGCTATCTGCCCTACAAGTAAAGATTCAAATGAAAAGCTGTCTTCCTTATAAATAAAGGTAGCATGAATAGACTCCTCTTCACCTGCGCCCTCACCGCCTTGACTGTGTCTGCGGCGAGGGCGCAGCTCGTTTGGTTTGATGGCTGCCAGCCCGTTGCCTATCAGGTGGAGGGCAAGGTGGCGCCTGTGGTCCACCAGGCTCTGCGCATGTTCAGCGACGACATGCTGCTGGTCACGGGACAGCAGGCCGTGGCCGTCGCTGCCCGTGGCAAGAAGGCCGTCATCCGCATCCGTCAGGGCCGTGGCACCGACGACGGCTTCAGCATCAGTGCCAAGGACGGACAGATAGTGGTAGAAGGCCACAACGCCCGTGGCACAGCCTACGGTATCCTGGAGCTGAGCCGCATGGCCGGCGTCTCGCCCTGGGTGTGGTGGGGCGATGTGCGCCCTCATAGCCGTGCGCGTCTCGTTTTCGACGAGACGACCACCGTCAACCATACCCCCAGCGTTGCCTACCGCGGTATCTTCATCAACGACGAGGACTGGAGCCTGCGCCGCTGGTCGCCTGACGACATGGGACCGCAGACCTATCGCCGGCTGTTCGAGTTGATGCTGCGCCTGCGTGCCAACACCCTCTGGCCGGCCATGCACGATGTCTCACCGGGCTTCTTCACCGTCAAGGGACGCTCGGCTAACGGTCGTATGGTCAGTCTTAACAAGGAGATGGCCGACTCCTTCGGCATCCTCATCGGCAGCAGCCACTGTGAGCCGCTGCTGCGCAACAATGTGGCCGAGTGGGACAAAAAGCAGCGGGGCGACTATAACTACATGACCAATCGCGAGGCCGTGAAAGCCTACTGGGCGGAGCGCCTGAAGGAGGTGCGCGGCAGCGAGGAACTTTTTACTATTGGCATGCGCGGCATCCACGACGGCTCCATGGAGGGCGTGAAGACGCCCGAGGAGAAGCTCCGCGGCCTGCAGATGGTCATCGACGACCAGCGTGAGCTCATCCGCAAGTATTACCGTAAGGATGTGGAGCACGTGCCGCAAGTGTTTATCCCCTATAAAGAGGTACTTGAGATTTACGAGAGCGGCCTCCGTGTGCCCGACGACGTGACGCTGATGTGGTGCGACGACAACTACGGTTACCTCACCCGCCTGCCCGACAGTGTCCAGCAGCAGCGGTCGGGTGGGGGAGGCGTCTACTACCATCTCAGCTACTGGGGGCGTCCCCACGACCACCTGTGGCTCACCACCACGCAGCCCGGACTGATTTACAGCGAGATGCGCACGGCCTACGACCATAACTGCCGCCGGCTCTGGATAGCCAATGTCCACGACCCGAAGGTGGCGGCCTACGACCTGGAGCTGTTCCTCGACATGGCGTGGGATATTAAAAGCCTCACCCCCAAAGGAGAGGCTCTTGAGGAACACTTGGAACGCTGGCTGATGACGCAGTTTGGCGGGGTTGTGGGTAAGGCTGTCTTTCCTGCTATGAAGGAGTTCTACCGGCTCAATGCCATCCGCAAGCCGGAGTTCATGGGGTGGACGCAAGTGGAGCTCGACAAGAAGAAATATCCCGGCGGCAAGTCTGTGCCTACGACGACCGAGTTCACTTTGAAGGAGGCTTATCAGCGTATGGCCGACTTCGCCAAGATTGAGGCCGTGGTCGATGTTTATGCCAATATGGTGCCAGACCACCATAAGGATGCCTATTTCGCCCATGTGCTCTACCCCGTGCATGCCGCCGCCGCCATGACGCGCAAGATGCTCTTGCCACCCGTGGAGAGCCGACGGGCCTACGACGAGATTCAGTCGCTCACCGAGCGCTACAACAGCATGAACGGTGGCAAGTGGCGCGGCCTGATGTCGGCGGCGCCCCGCAACCTGCCCGTCTTCGGACAGGTGCGCACGGAACTGCCCCAGCACCCCACACCCGGTCCCTTTGTCGCTCGCAATGCCTGCGACTTCACACATTACTCCCCTCTCATTGGGAATGGGGCCGGGACTGTCAGTGCGCAGACCGTCCAGATGCTCGGCCACTCCATGCAGGCTGTCATCCTGCCCAAGGGTGGCGAGCTGGTCTATCAGTTCCAGACGCCTGCCCGCGTGACAGCGCCCGCCGACGCCGTGCTCTATACCGCTATGATTCCCACGCAGCCCAGCGACCGTGGCGACCTGCGCTATTCCGTGCAGATTGACGACCAGCCCGCCGTCACTATCTCGCTCAAGGAGCCTTACCGCTCGGAGCAGTGGAAACGTAACGTGCTGCGTGCCCAGGCGCTCAAAAAGACGCCCGTCCACCTCGCCCCGGGCGCCCACACCCTGCGCATCAAAGCCCTTGACGACCACGTCATCGTCGACCAGTGGATGCTTGACTTTATCCCTAACCGCAGTTTCTATGAGATACCAGTGCAGCGGTGAGCAGTTCCCCCTCTCATCTATAACTGGTTCTGCAAGATTTAGTGTGGATGAATAATTGTTTTTTGAAAGACAGATAAAAACCCAAAAAACCGATAAAAACCTTATACTGTTGGCTAACATTGTTTTTTCCTGTTTTCCAAAAACAAAGGCTCGACCCACATAAAATCTTGTATAATCCTCTAAATAACCAAAAAATATGAGATTCAAAGAAGAAATCAACGAAAGTTACACCATGGCCGAGGCCATCAAGGAGGCGCAGCGCTGTCTCCACTGCAAGGTGCCGCAGTGCAAGAAAGGGTGCCCCATCAGCAACGATATTCCCGACTGGATTCACGAACTGAAGAAAGGCAACCTGGGCAATGCCATCAGCATTATCCGCGCCAAGAGCAACCTGCCCGCCGTCTGCGGCCGTGTCTGTGCCCATGAGAAGCAGTGCGAAGGTGCCTGCGTCTTAGGCAAGAAGGGTCAGCCCGTGAATATCGGCAAGCTGGAGCGCTTTGTCGCCGACTTCGACTCCGACAACGAGCTTACCCACGAGGATGTCGTAGAGAAGAGTCGCGGCAAGGTGGCCGTCATCGGTGCCGGGCCGTCGGGCATTACCGTGGCCGGCGACCTCTCGCGCATGGGCTTTGCCGTCGAGATATTCGAGATGGAGGCTCAGTGTGGCGGCGTGCTGCGCTATGGTATTCCTGAATACCGTTTGCCTAAGGAGGTGGTGGCCCGCGAGATACGCTACATCGAGAAGATGGGCGTCGTCATTCACCGCAACACCCATGTCGGCGTGCAGATTACCGTCGACAGCCTCTTCGAACAGGGCTTCGACGCCATTTATATCGGCACGGGCCTGAGCAAGCCTAAATCATTAGAGATTCCTATCTACCAGCATGGCCGCTGCATCTCCGAGGGCGAGGGTGCCGTCAGCTGCCGCGACCTGAAGCGCATCCGCCTGGCCACCCATTTCCTGCGCCGCGTGGAGCTTATCTCCGAGGGTTTCATGCAGCGCGACGAGCTGCCCGTCGACCCTGGTGCCCGTGTGTGGGTGATTGGCTGTGGCAACACGGCCATGGATGCCTCGCGCACGGCCCTGCGTATCGGTGCCTCGCAGGTGGATGTGATTTATAACCGTGGCATAGACACCATGTCGGCTCTCCATGCCGAATACGACGATGCCGTCAGCGAGGGTGTACGCTTCAACTGGTGGAGCGCCATCACCGAGGTGCATGTCGACGACAACCTCGACATCACCGAGATTGTCCTTGAAACCACCGAGCCCGACAAGGAGCCTGTGCGCCAGACGCTGCCTGCCAGCAACATCATCTTTGCCATCGGCGCCACGCCGGCCACGAAGATTGTGCGCACCACGTCGGGCCTGGAGAACGACGAGCACAACTTCCTCATCACCCGCGATGTGCCCTATGGCATGACCACCCGCAAGGGCGTCTTTGCCGGTGGCGACGTGGTGGGCCGCCAGGCTACCGTCGTCCATGCCATGCAGGATGCCAAGCAGGTGGCCATGGGTATCGCTCAGTATGTAGACGCCGTCAGCCTGATGCGTGCCATCAACATGGAAGATTGAAGATTGAAAATTGAAGATTGAAAATTGAAAGTTGTCCTCTGTTGTCAAAGTTGTATTTAAACAATTGAAGATTGAAAGTTGTCTATAGTTGTCCTCTGTTGTCAAAGTTGTCTTTAAACGAAAGAAACATGTTGTCTTATAAAAAACTCGCGTTGTTGTCGTCCGCGCTGCTCTTGTCGTCAGTGCTGACAGTCCACGCCCAGAAGTTCCGCCAGGAGTTTGGCGACCCCAAGAAACCGTTTGTCGAGACGCTGGCCGTTCCCGACCACGCCGACAGTCATTATTGCTTAGGCCAGCCTGCCACGCTGCGCATCACAGCGCGCGAGGGTGGCGTGCCCCTTGACGGCGTCACCGTGCGATATAAGTCGGGACCCGAGATGTGGCTCCCCGCCCAGTGGGACTCTACCCGCTTTGTCGGCGGTGAGGCCCTTGTGCACATGGGCACGCTGACCGAGCCGGGGTTTCTGGCCTGTCAGTATGAGTTCCGCACCGGCGACGGCAAGACCTATAAAGACCTGGTGAAGGTGGGCTATGCTCCCGAGCAGATCAAGGCTTTCACCATGCTGCCTTTCGACTTCCAGAAGTTCTGGCAGCAGGCGCTCAAGGAGGCGCGTAAGGTGCCCTTCGAGCCGGAGTACCGCGACATCCCTGAGGCTACTACCGATGAGTTCACCACCCGTCTCGTCCGCCTCCGCGTGGGTAAGAACAAGTGGATGCAGGGCTATCTCACCATCCCTCTCGCCACTTCTCTCTCGCCACTCCCCTCTAAATACCCCGTCGTCCTCGTGCCCCCAGGGGCCGGCAGCCAGAAGATTTATCCTTCCGACTATTTCCCCCTTCGCGGCTGTATCTACATGAAGATCGAGATTCACGACAACGACCAGCTGCTGCCCGACGACGCCTACAACCAGCTGCGCCAGCAGAAGTGCGACGGCTACATGCGCCGTGGCATGGCCTCGCGCGATACCTATTATTATAAGGATGTCTACGTCGGCTGTGCCCGTGTGCTCGACTTCCTCTGCTCGCTGCCCGAGTGGGACGGCCGTAACGCCATCGTTACCGGTGGTTCTCAAGGTGGCGCCCTGACCATCATTACCGCCGCCCTCAACGAGAAGGCCACCCTCTGTGCGCCCTTTTATCCCGCCTTGTGCGACCTCACCGGTTTCCTCCACCAGCGCGCCGGCGGGTGGCCGAAGTTCTTCTCGGGCTACTATAAGGACGGCCAGATAGACATCCCTCAGGAGCAGGCCGTCGAGACGCTGCAGTATTTCGACGTGGTCAACTTCGCCCGCCTGCTGAAGGTGCCTACGTTCATGTCGTGGGGCTATAGCGACGACACCTGCTCGCCCACCTCCGTCTGGGCGGCGTGGAACGCCATCACGGCACCAAAAGAGAAAGACATTACCCCCACCAGCGGCCACTGGCGCTTCCCGTCGAGTCAGGAGCGCTGCTGGCAGTGGATGAAGGAGAAAATGAGAAATGAGTAGCCCTAACGGTATGTTCTATACTGATTCAAATCCAAATCGGTCTTTAGACCGAAATGTTGTTTCGGTTGTCAACAGAGTCCTCTGTTGTCTTTTATTGTCATCAGTTGTCCTTTGTTGTTTTTAAAAAGACCATTTTTTAAGACAACATAAACAACTATTGACAACAAAGGACAACTATTGTGACTGATAGTATTGACAACAGAGACAACTTATAACGGTCATGCGACCGTTTAGGTTAAACAGATACTAAACAAAATGATAATGAAAAAGCTATTTTTATTACTATTTGGCGCCGCAGCACTGAGCGTGCAGGCGCAGACCGCCCGTAAGTTTACGGTCAACATCACCCCCGACGGCAAGGCCAACATGGTGGCCTATCTGCCAGAACAGCCCTCGGGGCGCGCCGTCGTCGACCTGCCCGGCGGTGGCTACAGCCACCTCTCGATGCAGAACGAAGGTCACGATTGGGCCTCGTTCTTCAATGAGCAGGGCATCGCCTTCTTTGTCGTCACCTACCGTATGCCCGGCGGCGACCGCACCATTCCCATGGGCGACGCCCAGCAGGCCATACGCATTGTGCGCGACTCCGCTCAGGTGTGGGGTGTCAATCCCCGCGACGTGGGTATCATGGGCTTCTCGGCCGGCGGTCACCTGGCCTCCACGGTGTCTACACATAGCGAGTTCGACTGCCGCCCCGACTTCAGCATCCTCTTTTATCCCGTCATCTCGATGGACGAGCGCGTCACCCATAAGGGCTCTGTCAACGGGTTCCTCGGCGAGGCCAAGAGCGATGCCAAGCTGGTGAAAGCTTTCAGCAACCAGAATGCCGTGCGCAGCCATCTGACGCCGCCCGCCATTATCCTGCTGGCCAACGACGACCGTGCCGTGCCCCCTGTCACCAATGGTATTGCTTACTATTCGGCCATGCGCAATGCCGGCAACGAGTGCGCCCTCTATGTCTATCCCACCGGTGGCCACGGCTTTGGAATGAACCCCAAGTTCAAGTACCATGACCAGATGCTCGCCGACCTGACGACGTGGCTCCGGGGCCATCGCTCGCCGCGGCCCGATGCTCTGCGCGTGGCGTGCATCGGCAACAGCATCACCCACGGCTCAGGCATCGACATGCAAGAGCAGAATGGCTATCCCGCACAGCTGCAGCGACTCCTCGGCGACGGCTACTATGTCAAGAACTACGGCGTGGGTGTCCGTTGCATGATGGCTACATCTGACCATCCTTACATGCGCGAGCAGGCCTGGCGCGACGCCAAGGCTTTCCTGCCTGACATCGTTGTCATCAAGCTGGGTACCAACGACTCCAAGGACTTCCAGTGGAACCAGCAGCAGTATGAGCGCGACTATCAGCTGATGGTCGACACGCTCAAGGCGCTGCCCACCAAGCCTGCCATCTATCTCTGCACGCCCATCCGCGCCTTCCGCGACAAGTGGGGCATCATCGATTCCGTCATCGTCAACGGCGTGATTCCTTCTATCCGGAAGATTGCCAAGAAAAACAAGCTTGAGGTCATCGACCTCCACCCTGTCGTCGACGACCGCAGCCTGATGACCGGCGACATGATTCACCCCAACGACAAGGGCGCCGCCAAGATGGCCGCCACCATCAGCGAACGCATCAAACCTAAAAAGTAAAGTCTATGCCCCGCCATCTGTTTCTTCCTCTCGCCCTCTGTTGGCTGTGCTGCAGCGTTGCCGCAGCCCCCGCCGACCACGCCCCCGGCAGCGCCGCCGCCAAGGTCGACCGCGCCCTCTGGGCCTCCATCAACGGCGCCAAGAACGCCTCCCTCGGCGACTACCAGCAGCACACCGGCAAGGTGCTCGTCTCCTGGCGCATGCTCCCCGGCGACGATGCCGACACCGCCTTCGACCTCTACCGCGCCGTAGGCACCGGCCGTGAGACGCGCATCGCCGCCAACCTCAAGAAAACCAACTATCAGGACGCCTCGGCCAGCAAGACCGCCGACAACCACTACCGCCTGAGCCGTGCCGGCGCTAACGACACCCTCGCCACCTTCACCCTGACCAAGGCACAGGTCAGCGGCGCCCTGCCTTACATCAGCATTCCCCTGCAGCCCACCCGCGACGTCTATAGCGGCGACGACCTGGAGTATCAGGCCAACGACGTCAGCGTGGGCGACCTCGACGGCGACGGACAGTTTGAAATCATCGTCAAGCGCCTGCAGTCGCCCAAGGGCGTGGCCGATGGCGGCATAGGCGCCAGCTACTCCAGTCGTAACACCATCTATGCTGTCATCTGGGATGCCTATAAGCTCGACGGCACACTGCTCTGGCGCGTCAAGGGCGGACCGGGTATTATCCTGGGCAACTCGTCGAGCTTCGCCGTGGCTGACTTCGACGGCGACGGCTGTGCCGAGATGGCTATCCGCACCTGTGAGGGAACGGTCTTCGGCGACGGTACCGAGATTGGCGATACCGACGGCGACGGCAAGATTGACTACCGCACGTGGGGCAACTACGACAAACCCAACGAGAAAGATCGTGGCTGGATAGACCATTACAACTCTGCTGGTCTGGAGTTTATCTCGATTATCGACGGCAAGACCGGCCGTGAGTTGGCCCGCGACAAGTTCATCGACCGCGAGACTTCCGAGTCATGGGGCGACGGCTACTGGAAACGTGCCTGCTCCTTCCGCGTGGGCGTGGGCTGTTTCGATGCTACAGGGCTGCCGTCGGTGGTCTTGGGACGTGGCGTCTATGCCCACTCCGTCATCGAGGCCTGGGACTATCGCGACGGTAGGCTCTCCCGCCGCTGGCGCTTCGACACCAACGACGGCAGGACGGGCCGCGACGGCAAGCCTCACAGCACCTACGCCGCCCAGGGCAACCATTCGTTTAACGTGGCCGACCTCGACGGCGACGGCCTCGACGAGGTGATGTACGGCTCTATGGCTGTCGACGACGACGGCATTGGCCTGTGGAACACGCAGCTCGGTCATGGCGACGCCAACCACGTGGGTAAGTTCCTGCCGCAGCTCGAGGGACTGCAGGTTTACCATTGTCTGGAGACCGGACGCACGATGGTAGCCCTGCACGACGCCCGCGACGGCTCCGTCATCTGGCGTAAAGATGCTGCCGCCGACAACGACATGGGACGCTGCATGGTGGCCGACTACGACCCCCAGCATGCCGGCTGTGAGTTTAGCTACTATAAGAGCGACCTCTTCGACCAGAACGGCAATCCTACCGCCATCAGCACTGCCAAAGACTGGAAACCCGGCTTCGCCGCCGCCATCTGGTTCGACGGCACCCTCTCGCGCCAGGGACTCTCTGAGGACGGCATCATCCACAGCGTGCCTAACGGCCGCACCTTCACCATGTGGCGCTACAGCATGTCGATGGTCAACGGCACCAAGGGCAACCCCTCATGGTATGGCGACCTCGTGGGCGACTGGCGCGAAGAGGTCATCGTCCCTGATGCCACGAAGGTGGGCGACCTGAAGATCTTCTCTACCTGGTACCCCACCACCCACCGCTTTCCATGGCTTATGACCGACCATACCTATTGGATGCAGTGCCTCAACCAGAACATCGGCTACAACCAGCCTACCAACCTGGGCTACTACCTCGGCTCCGACCTCACGACTGATGCCGACGCCTGGGCAGCAGCCAAAGAGGCGCCAGGCAACGACACCGTAGTCATCCCCACCGCTATCACCCATCACCCCTCACCCCTCACCCCTCATCCATCATCCATCACCCATCACCCATCACCTCTCGCCCCTTGGTATAACCTCCACGGCCAGCGCCTCGCCGCTCCCCGTCGTGGTCTCAACATCCATAATGGCAAATTAATTCTCACCCCATAACCCCTAATACAACAAACTGACAATGAAAAAGCTTTCCACCCTCTTTGTCCTCTGTTGTCTGTGCTGCGGCGTTGCCTCAGCCTTCACATCCCCCGCCTCTCCCGCCACTGCTCCCGCCGTGTCAGCGGCGGGCACCGCCCTCTCCTCCGTCTTCAACGTCCGCGACTTCGGCGCCAAAGGCGACGGCCGCACCCTCGACTCCCCCGCCATCAACGCCGCCATCGAGGCGGCCGTCAAGGCCGGCGGCGGCCAGGTGCTGCTGCCCGCCGGCACCTATCTCAGTGGCTCCATCCGCCTGAAGACGGGCATCGACCTCCACCTCTCTGCCGGCTGTAAACTCTTAGCCGCCAACCCCAAGAACTTCCGTGGCCAGACCAACCTCGGCGGCGATGGCGGCGGCCTCTACGACGAGAGTGAGTCCTTCGGTGGCTTCCCCGAATACCAGGACGGCGGCCACACCTATTTCCACAACTCCCTCATCTGGGCCGAGGGGCAGCACAACGTCTCCATCACCGGCCACGGCATGATCGACGGCGAGGGACTGACGAAGAAAGACACCGAGCACGCCGGCAACGTGCAGGGCGGCTCCATTGGCACCGGCGACAAGGCCATAGCCCTGAAGCTCTGCCGACAGGTGACCATCCGCGACATCACCATCTACCGCGGCGGACACTTCGCCATCATCATGACAGGCTGCGACCTTGCTACCGTCGACAACGTCACCATCGACACCAACCGCGACGGCTTCGACATCGACTGCTGTAAGTATATGACCATCACCAACTGCCGCATCAACACCCCCAGCGACGATGCCCTCGTGCTCAAGTCGAGCTACGCACTGAAGAAGCCCGTGCTCTGCGAGCACATCGCCGTCTCTAACTGTAACATCACTGGCTATAAGTGCGGTACGCTGCTCGACGGTACCTACGTGCCCGAGCCCGTAGGATGGGTCTGCGGACGCTTCAAGCTCGGCACTGAGAGCAACGGCGGCTACCGCAACATCTCGCTTACCAACTCTACATTCGCCTATTCCTCTGGACTGGCCTTCGAAGAGGTTGACCAGGGCAGGATGGAGAACATTGTGGTGTCGAACATCACCATGAGTCACGTCCACCATTATCCCATCTACATCACCACCGGCTGCCGCAATCGCGGACCTAAGGAGGTGACGCGCAAGTCTTCAGCACGCGACATACAGATCAGCAATGTCATCGCCGACGACTGCGACTCGCTCTGCTCCATCATCGTCACCGGCATGAAAGACGAGCCCCTGCGCAACATCTGGCTCAGCAATATCCGCCTCTACTTCAAGGGCGGCGGCACCCGCGACCTGGTGAACAAAGACTACCGCGAGCAGGGCACCAATTATCCCGAGCCTAAGTTCGCTGGCTGGACACCCGCCTACGGACTCTACGCCCGCCACGTCGAGGGCCTCCACGTCAACGACGTCACCTTCCGCTACGAGCGTTCCGACTTCCGACCCGCCGTCGTCCTCGACGATGTGCACCAGAGCTGTCTCCGCCTCGTCGACGCCCCCACGGAGTCCGGTGTTGACAAGGTGGTGCAGTTCCGATCCTCCAACGTGACGATAGAGTAGGTTGACTTTATGGAACATAAATCTTCTTAAATAATTTATATAAAATGGATTGACAGTGTTAGCTGTCACAGATTTCAAAATAGATTTATAAAGATTTATGTTCAAATAAATACATGATTGGTTATCTAAGCGTTGCCAAAGGTTAATAAAACCAAAATAATTCACACAAAAGTTATCATATTGGGATAAAATATTTATATTTGCATCGTCCCCACTCAGAAACTGACGCAATAAGCAGAAGCGGAGGGGTGGGGACGCATATATAGAAAAAGTGTCTACTATGGCGCTTTGTTCTTTGACTCTCTAATTGTCTCGCAAACAAGAAAATCTGTCAGAAAGCAAAGCAACGGTAGATGCTCATTGGGTATGTATATTGACAGCCCGCATTGTGCCTGTTCGTTTAGGCATCAATGCGTGTATAGTTATACATACACGTGTGGGCTTCTGCGTTGCTCTTCCTTGAGAGACGGGCAATGCGAGACGCCTTAGAGAATGGGACGAGCAACAGGTACAGCGACCCACACTTTTTGTTTATATGTACCAACAGAGAATACCAATAACTAAATCAAGTCTTGTTGGGGGCTGCAAGGCATAAAAGACCTTGAGGGCTTATGGCTATCATTGACCATGCTAATTTCGATTTTGAGGGCAGGAAGATATTTGCTTATGAATATCCTGAAAAAATCTTTCATCCAATACCCAGCCTTCCTACTGAAAGATCCTACGAAGCCACAAGGCTTTCCTGCCATTGCTATTGCCAATATAGGATTACAGGTGGAAGAGGGTGAACCATTCTTCTTGAAGTTGGTGAACGGTAATCCCTGCTTCAGTGAGGCCGACATGGTGAAGTCGATACAGGGACGCGTGACACGAGTTATCTCAGAGAAGATAGCACAGCTGGTAGACCAGTTAGGATTGACAGTGGCAGAAGTGAACACCCGGCTTAGTCTTATCTCCCAGCAGTCGCGTGATGTCTGCCGACAGCTCATCAGTGAATGGGGGTTGACTTTTGTAGACTTCAACGTGCGCATTACCCAAGATACTAGTCAGGAGGGACTGATGATGGCTAGCGGGTTCGGTACCGACAGAGAAACATTTGAGCGTCAGCGTATTCTTGACATTCAGGAGAAAGCTATCAACAATCTTTCCGGTGGCGGCAACGGCCTTTTGGGGGCTGTCTTGGCAATGGGTATGGTGAACTCTATGAACTCCGCTTCACGCCAGGCGCCGTCATCCTCTCAAACACAGGCTGTACAGCCTGTGGTCAATCCCAACGCCCACATGGTGTACTGCGGTAATTGTGGTAAGAAATATGATGCCGCTGCTTCACGCTTCTGCCCTAATTGCGGCAAGGCGTTTTATGCAAAATGGCTTTTTCTAGACTCATCCGTCAGCTATCAGTCATCCGTCAGCCTGTAACGTATTGTGTAAAAATTTATTATGCAGATTGCTGACGGATGACAGGTGGAAAACAAAATTAAAATTCGATCATTGTTTCGTTAGTTACTGGGGTTGCCTTTTCTTGTTCCACTGCCGTAACGGACAGCACAAGGGCGAACAACATGAGGATTAGCTTCTTTTTTAATTGTCAATTTATTCTGCGATTCTTTTCTTTACGATTTCTGCAATGTCCTTACGTTTCTTTTCCTTCAGATCGTCAGCAGGATAGTCAATAGGAGTTAGGACGGCAGTTCCCTCATTCTCTCCTAGTCCAAAGGACTTCTTGTACAGTTTAGCATCAAAGTTGCAAACCCAGCATGTGTCAAGCCCTTGTTCTGTTGCAGCTAGACAAAGATGCTCTACAGCAATGGCAATGTCTATATTAGGCTTATAGCTCCTACAGCTATATTTTTTTTATCAATTCCAATACTTTCGTATTATCCAAGATTTGTTAGAAGAATTTTACAATTTCATCAAGATTCTTTCTTTCAGGGCGTTTAGGCTCTTCGGCTCGATAGCCCAATGCAATGACAGCCATGATTGTCTCATTCTCAGGAATGATGAAGAGTTCTCTAAGCTTGTCTGCTTCACGCATACCCATGATAAGAGTGTCGAAGCCCATAGCCCTTGCCTTCAAAATCAGATAACAGTTACTAAGTCCATTGTCATAGGCACCCCATCCGTCACCCACCTCGTTGGCTTGATTGCCCTGGAAGAAACCAGACTTACCGCGTTCAAAGGTTGAGACGATAAGAACAGGTGCATTCTTGATACGTTCCTTATTGCCGCCAACCATATCCTGCACAGCTGCTAGCTTCTCTTCACTGATGGCCACATAGTATTTAGTGGGTTGCTGGTTTGCCCATGAAGGAGCCTCTTGCGCTGCCTTGATAAGGTCACGAACTTCTGCCTCCGTAATTTTTTTCGAGGCATCGTAGTTGCGGACGCTTCTGCGTGAGGTTAATACTTCGTCGAAAGACGGTGTGGACGTAACGTTTCCGTTACTGTTGCCGTTGTTGCAACTTGTCATTGATAACAGTGCCATAAAAGCACCAAACATGATCTTTTTTGTCATAGTTTAATATTTTGTGAAGTTATACTTTGCTCTCAGTTCGGCTTTCTTCTCTTCACCCTGATTGGTGAAATAACCCTTCCAGCCTGGGCAGAAATTGATATGCCAACGCCAGAACTTACCTAAGAAAGAATTGGGCTCCTTGTCGTAGTGCGCCCGAAATTTGCAGTTTTCACAATTATGTGCCATAATTCTCTTAAAGTATTGTAATGTTGGCTGCAAAGATACGAATAATAAAGGGAAAATGAGTACTTTTGCAGTGTGTTTTAATAGAATTTGTGAAATGGATTTCTTACCGAAAGACCCTGCAATACTGGTTTCGAGCGTCAACATGCTTCTGAGGGATGAAGAGTTTGACACGCTGGAATCCTTGTGCTATAACTTCGGAACAGAACCAAAGGATATAGAGAACTATCTACACGGACATGGATTCGTTTACAGCGACAAGCAAAAACAATTCCGTCCGATAGGATATGACAAGAAAGAATGATAACGAAAGACAGTATAGAGACAGCCTATAGTTTCTTGCATCAGAAACAGAGAATCTATGTCCATTCGGCACTCGACTGGCAGAAAGATGACATTGAGGTTACTATTGCCTCGTATGCAGACGAAATGAGCCAGGAACTACTTGATGTTATTTCTGGTGGCAGGGCTGACTTTCTGAGAGACCACAAACGGTTTAAAGAGGACATCACCAAGGCTGTTGAGATACTGGAAAATATGCTATAACGATGATAGATAAATGTGAAGAGCCGCTCGGCCCCATGGGACCTTGCCTCAGCAAGAATGAATTAGGATGAAGAAGATTTTGTCCTTATGATGTATGACAACGTCAAATGTAAGTGATTGAAAATCAGACACGAAAAAAGGGAATCCGTAAGGTTCCCTTTTCATGAAATGGCGGAGAGAGAGGTATCTCCCAGCGGAAGGAGAGGGATTCGAACCCCCGGTGCCTCTCAGCACGGTAGTTTTCAAGACTACTGTAATCGACCACTCTACCATCCTTCCAGTGCTCGAAAGCGGGTGCAAAGGTACGAAGATTAATTGAAAATTGAGAATTGAAGATTGAAAATTACGCGGCGCTTAACGTTTTTTAATAACCACGGCGAAAAATCTTCATTCTTCAATCCCCTATCTTCAATAAAAAGCAGTACCTTTGCACCATGATTTATCCGAGTAACTTTGAGCGAAAGATTGGTTTCGACGAAATACGTGTGTTGCTGAAGAGCCACTGCCTAAGTACGCTGGGCAAGGAGAAGGTTGACGAAATAGCATTTTCTACTGACTATGACCTGATTAGCGAGCAGATAGAGCAGGTTCGTGAGTTCCGCCGGCTTCAGCAGGAGAGCGACGATTTCCCTATGCAGTTTTTCTTTGATGTGCGTCAGGCCATTGCCCGTATCCGGCTTGAGGGCACCCATTTGGAAGAGGACGAGGTGTGGGACCTGCGCCGCTCGTTAGAGACCATCAGCAACATCGTGAAATACCTCAGCCGCGACTCCTCGCCCGACGACAGCGACGAGGCTCACCCCTATCCGGCCCTTTATCGGCTGACAGAGGGCGTGACGACGTTTCCGGCTATGATTCGCCGTATAGACTCCATACTCGACAAGTTTGGCAAGATCAAGGACTCGGCATCGATGACGCTGGCCAGCATACGCCATGAGTTGTCGAAGATGGAAGGCAGCATCTCGCGTACCTTATATACTATATTGCACAGTGCCCAGAAGGATGGCCTGGTAGACAAGGATGCCGCTCCGACGCTTCGCGACGGCCGCCTGGTGATACCTGTAGCGCCAAACCTCAAGAAGCGTATCGGCGGTATTGTCCACGACGAGTCGGCCACGGGCAAGACCGTATTTATAGAGCCTACCGAAGTGGTGGAGGCCAATAACCGCGTGCGGCAGTTAGAGGCTGAGGAGCGCCGCGAAATCATCAGGATTCTCACCGTCTTCAGCGACGAGGTACGCCCCCACGTGCCTCAGATTCTGGCCTCATACCAGTTTCTGGCACAGATAGACCTGATTTACGCCAAGAGCCGCCTGGCCGATGTTACCAAAGCCATAGAGCCTACCCTGCTACCTGAGCCGCATATTGACTGGATACGTGCCATACACCCTCTGCTCGACTTGTCGCTGACGAAACAGGGAAAGAAGGTGGTGCCGCTGGATATAGCGCTTTCAAGAAGCGATGCACAAGGAGCAAGGCCTGAAGAGCGCGGAACGAAGAGTAAGACCACCGAGGGGCGGTTGCTGATTATCTCGGGTCCTAACGCCGGCGGCAAGTCTGTGTGCCTAAAGACCGTAGGGCTGCTGCAATATATGCTGCAGTGCGGCCTGTCGGTGCCCCTTGGCGACCGCAGCACGTGCGGATTGTTCGACGACATCATGATTGACATTGGCGACGAGCAGAGCATAGAGAACGACCTGTCGACCTACTCCAGTCATCTGATGAACATGAAGCAGATGATGCGTCAGGCCAGCAGTCGCACACTGTTGCTCATCGACGAGTTTGGCGGCGGCACCGAGCCTACCATTGGCGGCGCCATAGCCGAGGCCATGCTGAAGCAGTTCTGGCAGAAACAGGCTTTCGGTGTCATTACCACCCACTATCAGAACCTGAAGCATTTTGCCGAAGACCACGAGGGCGTGGTCAATGGTGCTATGCTCTACGACCGCCACGAGATGCAGGCCCTGTTCCAGCTCTCGATAGGCCAGCCCGGCTCGTCGTTTGCCATTGAGATAGCGCGCAAGACGGGCATACCCGAAGAGGTGATCAAGGACGCCAGCGACATTGTAGGCTCCGACTATATACAGAGCGACAAATACCTGCAGGACATTGTACGCGACAAGCGCTACTGGGAGGGTAAACGCCAGACCATCCACCAGCATGAGAAGTCGCTTGAGGGCCGAATTGCCCGCTACGAGAGCAGCATTGAGGAGATAGAGCGCGAGCGCAAGGAGATATTACGCCGTGCCAAGGAGCAGGCCGAGGAACTCTTGCGCGAAAGCAACAAGAAGATAGAGAATGCCATCCGCGAAATCCGCGAGAGTCAGGCCGAGAAGGAGGCCGCCCGCCGCGCCCGTGAAGAGCTGAACGCCTTTAAGGACGAGGTGGCCGAGATTGACACCAAGGCCAGCGATGAGACGATAGCCCGCAAGATTCGCCAGATTCAGGAGCGCAAGGAGCGCCGCGAGAAGCGCAAGGCCGAGAAAGCCGCGAAGAGCGAGAAAAGCCCTGCGGCAGCCACCTCTCAACCCTCAACCCTCAACTCTCAACTCTCAACACTCAACACTCAACTCAAGCCCGGCGACACCGTGCGCATCAAGGGGCTCAGCAGCGTAGGCGTCGTCGAGAGCACCGACGGCAAGATGGCCACCGTCATCTTTGGCGGCATGAAGACGAAGATGCGCGTGGAACGTTTAGAGCATGCCGAGGCTCCCAAAGCTGCCGAGAAGAGCAAGGCCGAGGAGCGTAACGCCAGCATTGCCGGCTCCTACGCCACCGTCACCTCGGGCACGCGCAACGTCATCGACAACCGCCGCCAGCAGTTCCATCAAGACCTCGACGTGCGCGGTATGCGCGGCGACGAGGCCGTTAATGCCGTTACCTATTTCATTGACGACGCCATACTCGTTGGTATGCCCCGCGTGCGTATTCTCCACGGCACGGGCTCAGGCATCCTGCGACAGCTGATACGCCAGTATCTGGCTACTATTCCCAATGTAAGCCACTTCCGCGACGAGCACGTGCAGTTTGGCGGCGCAGGCATCACAGTGGTTGATTTAGACTGAAAAAAAGGGCGCCACAGCCGGGATTTCATGCTAAGCGAGGCACTTGACATATATCAGTGTGCGCACACGGAAAACTTAAAAATCCCAAAAATATTTGGCTAACCCGCTGAAACTTCATAACTTTGCAACGAAATTCTAAAGGATAACGCAGCAGCTCGTGATGAGAACGCTGCACGAAAGTATAGAAGTTATGAAAAAATTAGTATTGATTGTAAGTATGAACTTGGTGCTGCTTACGCTTGGCGCAAAAAGCCCGACGTTCAACTGGAATCCAGTGATGGATGCGATTATTCAAGTAGAAAGCGAAGGAAATCCGAAAGCCGTGAGTGGCAACTCTGTAGGCGTGATGCAGATTACTCCGATACTTGTTGAGGATTGCAACAACATCCTGCAAAAGAAAAAGAGTAAGAAGCGCTACACATTGGCCGACCGCTACAGTGTAGAGAAGTCAAAGGAGATGTTCCTGTTAATTCAATCGTATTATAACCCGTCGAATAGCGTTGAGAAGGCTATTCGCTCTTGGAACGGAGGAGTACACTACAGTGTTCGTGCAACCAACAGGTACTTTAAGAAGGTTATGAAACTCTTAAAATGAAGAATTAGATTCTATTTGCAAGGCTATAAAAAACCGGTTAGTAAGCTCTCCGAAAGGAACTTGCTAACCGGTTTTACATTTACCCGTCAGAATTCGTAGCCGAGATTGAGATAGAAGTATGGTTTCTTGGTACGATTGCTATAGCCAACAGTGGCTCCAACGGGGCCGAACATTGTATTATAATAATAGGCCGCCTGTGCGCCGAGCAGTGTGCGACGGTTGAGCAGATTCTTCACCTTGTCGGCATGCTGTGCACCGGCCAGGCGCAGCAGTATGTAGTTGTTGGTACCCAGTCGCTGCTGGGCTTGCAGTTGCACGGCCACAAACTGATGGTCCACGTATTCAATGTTGCCAATGCCGGCGAAGGGCATCTGCTGCTGCACATAGTGAGAGAACCAGTCGCCGCCGATGGCATTGCCCAAAACCGGAGGCAAGACGCTGCCAAAGAGTAGTCGCCCGTAGACCAGAGGCTGCAGGGTGAATCCGGTGCCTATGGTAAACGACCGTCGCCAGTTGCCGCTGACCTCGCTCATGCCAATCTCGCCGTCAAGTTTGGCCATGTTGTCGGTCAGGTAAGCATATTCTGCCTTGAAGCGGGCACCCCGGGTTGGAAAGTTCCAGTTGTCCTCGCTGTTGTATTCCGCCCGTGCACGGTAACTGAAGAAGTGCTCATTTTCGAGGGTTACCTGCAAGGCCTCCTCCGAGCCCAGCTTGCTGCGATAGTGCATATAGTCCCAGCGCAGTCCCATCGTCAGGTTGAAGCGACTTAAAGTAAAGTTGATGGGCATCAACTCGGCCTGCATCTGGTTATAGCGTATGTTATAATCCAGGTCGCCGTCCATATAGAGGTCTACGTCGTTGCGCCAGAAGGTGTAGCTCAGCGACGGGCGGGTGAAGCTGCGCGGGTGTATGGTCACCTCGCCGCGTGCCATGAGTCGCTTGCCCAGCCGCAGGGTGATGTCGGTATTGACGGGGACTGACGTGGGCAGCGGTATGTCGAGACCTATCTGCAGCGCCACCGCCTCCTCAATGTCGTAGCGCACGGCGCCATGCAGCTGTACCGTCTTGCGGTTGCCCGCCGTCAGTATGACGCGCACGCCATCGCCCTGAGGCACCAGGCGACATTCGGCCGTTTGGTAAAACAGGTCTACGCGCATACAGGTGGTCAGTTCCTGCTCCATTTGGGCGTCGATGCTGTCTACCCTGTTGAGATGGAACTTCCGTCGCAGGAAGCGCTCGTCCTGGGGCGTCATGTTCTCAAAGGAGTAGCCCGTGACATGCAGCTTCTCTGTCATCACCTGCGGGCGCAACGGCTGCAGCACGACAGGGCGGTAGTCGTCGCTCACACCGATGCGGCGCTTCAGTGCCATGATGTCGTCCCAGTGGGCCATGGCCAGCTCCTCGCCGCGGCGGATGAGGGTGTCGATGGCAGCATGCGAGAAACTGGCCGACCCGTAGCCCTTGGTGTTCACCTGCAGGTGAAGGTCGGTAATGGCCAGGTTCTCATCTAACTTGTTCTTACAGTTCACGTCGATAATCTGGCTGAGGATGCTCATCGTGCCTCCCATGTCTTCGGCCACCTTTGGAGCCCCCTGCACGGTGACGCCGATAATAATGTCGGCTCCCATCTGACGGGCAATGTCGGCCGGATAGTTGTTTTTCAAGCCACCGTCAACGAGCACCTTGTCGCCGATTCTCACGGGCGAGAAGGCGGCCGGTATGGCCATCGATGCGCGCATGGCCTGCGGCAGTCGCCCGCTGTGGAACACCACCTCGCTATTGTCGATAATATTGGTAGCCACACAGGCAAACGGTATGCGCAGGTCGCGGCTGAAGTCTATCGAATCGGTATATCCCGTGCAAAGCTGCTGAAACAGCTCTGCCAGGTTCTTCCCCTTGATAAATCCGCCGGCTTGGGGGCTTTGCTTGCCAATGGTCAGTCCGGTGCTGAAGAAATAGGTGTTCTGCTTCTTACGGTCGTTGAGGCTCTGTCGCCGCAGGTCCTCGCGGTCGGTAATCACATGACGCCAGTCCTGCACCCTCACCATCGAGTCGAGGGCATGAGCGTTGTAACCTATGGCATAGAGCCCGCCAATGATACTGCCCATCGACGTGCCGGTAACGATGTCTACCGGTATGCCGGCTTTCTCAAGCACCTTCAGCACACCAATATGAGCCATGCCCTTGGCACCGCCGCCGCTGAGCACGACGGCTACCTTCTTACGCTCCTTGGCAGGGTTGACCTCTGCCACGCCGCCGCCCTCAGCTGCCGTCTGGGCAAGCGTGGCCAGAGGTTGCATGGTCGTAGCAATAAGTAATAGTACGGATAGTCTGATTTTATGCATGTTGTAAAGTCTATAACGCGCTTGGAGGCAATACGCCGCATTGCCTCCAAGCCTAATAGCATTTCCGCACGGCGGAAAATCTCATCATTCACAGTTCAAACTTCGATTTTCGAACTTCCTAATTGGTTCTACGAGATATTGTATGGGTCGTACATTCGTTTTTGGAAAACAGGTAAAAACAAGAAAAACAGGAAAAAACAATGTAGACTACCAGTGTAAGGTTTTTATCGGTTTTTCCGGTTTTTATCTGTTTTACAAAAAACTATCCATCCACACGAAATCTTGCAGAACCTCTTAATTTTTTAATTTTTCAATCTTCAAAAGTCCTTCGTCATTTCCTGCACCTTGGCGTTCACCTCGTCGATAAACTGCTGGATACTCATGATGCTCTGCTCGCCGCCGCCCTGCGGACGCACGGCCACGGTGCGGTCTTGCTGCTCCTTCTCGCCGACAATCACCATGTAGGGTATGCGCTTCAGCTCGTTGTCGCGAATCTTGCGGCCTAGCTTCTCGTTTCTCAGGTCGATGGTAGCGCGCACGCCACCCTGCTGGAACAGCTGGCACACCTCCTGGGCGTAGTCGTTGTATTTCTCCGACAGGGGCAGTATGGCCACCTGCTCAGGCGTGAGCCACAGAGGGAAGTGGCCCGAGGTGTGCTCTATGAGCACGGCCGTGAAGCGCTCCAGTGAGCCGAAGGGTGCGCGGTGAATCATCACGGGCGTCTTCTTCTGGTTATCCTCGTCGGTATACTCCAGCTGGAAGCGCTTGGGCAGGTTGTAGTCCACCTGGATGGTGCCCAGCTGCCAGCGGCGGCCGATGGCGTCCTTGATCATGAAGTCGAGCTTAGGACCATAGAAGGCTGCCTCGCCATATTCCACCTTGGCCTTCAGCCCCTTCTCCTCGCAGGCCTCCTGGATGGCCTTTTCGGCCAGTGCCCAGTCTTCGTCGGTGCCTACATACTTGTCGTGGTCGTTGGGGTCGCGCAGGCTGATTTGTGCCTCGAAGTTGAATCCGAAGGCTGTGAGCACCACGCCGATGATGTCCATCACGTTGAGGAACTCCTGCTTCACCTGGTCGGGACGGCAGAAGAGGTGGGCGTCGTCCTGGGTGAACGAGCGCACACGTGTCAGTCCGTGCAGCTCGCCGCTCTGCTCATAGCGGTAGACGGTGCCAAACTCGGCGATGCGCAGCGGCAGGTCCTTATACGAGCGGGGCTTTACGGCATATATCTCGCAGTGGTGGGGGCAGTTCATGGGCTTCAGCATATACTCCTCGCCCTCCTCGGGGGTGGTGATGGGGCGGAAGGAGTCCTTGCCGTAGTGGGCGTAGTGGCCGCTGGTCACATAGAGGCTCTTGCCGCCGATGTGCGGGGTGATGACCTCCTGATAGCCGTAGCGCTTCTGCACACGGCGCAGGTGCTCCTGCAGGCGCAGGCGCAGGTCAGTGCCCTTAGGCAGCCAGATAGGCAGACCCTTGCCCACCTTCTCTGAGAACATGAAGAGCTCCATCTCCTTGCCAATCTTGCGGTGGTCGCGCTTCTTGGCCTCTTCGAGCATCAGCAGGTATTCGTCGAGCATCTTCTTCTTGGGGAAGGTGATACCGTAGAGGCGCTGCATCTGCTCGCGGGTAGCGTCGCCACGCCAGAAGGCGCCGGCCACGCTCGTCAGCTTGATGGCCTTGATCTCGCCCGTATCCACAAGGTGCGGACCGCGGCAGAGGTCGGTGAACGAGCCCTGCGTATAGGTGGTGATGGTGCCGTCCTCCAGGTCTTGCTCTATATGCTCGCACTTATAGGTCTGGCCGTCGGCGGCAAACTCCTTCAGGGCCTCGGCCTTGGCTACTTCTTTCCTTACTACCGGCTCCTTCTTCGATGCCAGCTCCTTCATCTTGGCCTCGATGGTGGGGAAGTCGCTCTCCTTGATCATCTGGCCGTCGGGCAGTAGCACGTCGTAGAAGAATCCGTTCTCAACGGCGGGGCCGAAGCCGAACTGCACGCCGGGGTACAACTCCTGCAGAGCCTCAGCCAGCAGGTGGGCGCTGGTGTGCCAGAAGGTGTGCTTACCCTCTTCGTCGTCAAACTTATACAGAGCAATCTTGGCGTCCTCCATGATGGGACGGTTCAGCTCTACGGTCTCGCCGTTCACGCCGCAGCAGATGACGCTGCGTGCCAAGGCCGGCGATATGCTCTCGGCAATCTCGTAACCCGTCACGCCCTGCTCATACGAGCGAACAGAGCCGTCGGGGAAGGTAATTTTAATTTCCATATCTACAATATATGTTTGAAGTTTAAATTCAGCGTGCAAAGGTAAGCAAAAAAACTTGAAAGCACAAAGCTTTCGGCTTAAAGTTTTATATCCTTAGTGGTTTCACTAAAGATTCTGACCTCAGTCATGTTTTCTTTTGTGGTATTGACCGCAAGTGCGCAGTCTTTGATGAGGAATTGGGCAACAACAGGTACCAGCCTCTTTATGAACTGGCAAGCAGTAAGACTTGTCGTAAGACCCATGTGGATATTCTGACCAAGGCCCAGATAAACATGTATGCAGCCGGGCTGCATCATGAGGGCAGCGATGCGGTAAATCACTATACATCTATGGGACTGAAAGACCGTTTTGTGTTGATGTGCTATGCGTATAAGCAGCCATTGTATTATGTTAATAAGGATTTGAAGATTGTAAAGTAAGGTATGGCAAAGAATAAGTTAGAAGAGTTTTGTAAGAGTATTGAAAAGGAATATGGAAAGTCCAATACGGAAAAGAACGGCATTGTAAGTTTGCTGTGTTCCATCACAGTTCCTTTCGTAAGGGGCATCCTACAGCCGCATGTTTCACGTTGGAATGCGTTCTTGCCCTTTATCCACTTGTGGGTTGTCTTGCCGCATTGAGTACAGACAACACCTTGGACTGTACGAATCTCACGGAAATAGGCGACACAGGCATCTTCGTCGGGGAATCTTACACTAAAATGGTCGAGAAGCATGATTTTTCTGGCAAAGGTACAGCCTTTGAACCGCATTCACGCTACCCCCTCGAAAAATTAACATTCTTTGAGACATTTATCACCACATGGAGTTTTCTAATTCTTTACAATATGGCTAAAAAAACATCTATACATATATGCGCTGCAAAATATGGTGCCGAGAAGCACAACAGGCGCGAGAAGGAGATGAAACATGTTCGTCCCGAGTATTCACACCTTAACAATAATTGGGAAGCTGAGGACTTCAAGTCAGTGGCTGATGAGATTCGGAAGGCTAAGGAACGCTATTCCAGCCATCACTTCTGTCGTAAGGCAAAGCTTGATGAAAATGGAAAACAATTGACAAGACCTGCTTACGACAAAAAGACTGGTGTCCCAATAGTTGACCCTATATCTGGACTTCCAAAACTTGTTTCTGTATGGGAACAGGATTTATCGAAGCCCAAGAAGATGCCGAAAAACGCTGAGCCTATCCGTGAAGGTGTAGCCGTCATCACGGAGGCTACGACAATGGAGCAGATGAAATCACTCGCTGATCAGATTGAGCAGCGTTGGGGTATCAAGACCAAAGCCATCTATGCTCACCTTGACGAAGGACATGAGCATCTGGTGACTGACAAAGATCATCAGCAGGGGAAATATCTTGACTCCCAAGAAGGAACAACCATCTTTCTATGGAACTATCACGCTCACTATGTTTTCGATTGGACTAACCATGAGACTGGCCAGTGCATCAATCTAAACCGTCATGATATGTCAGAACTCCAGGACATGTTGGCTAACACGCTCAAAATGGAACGTGGCAAGAAGAGTGATAAGAAATGGCGTGATGCACATACCTTCAAGGCGGAGCAGGAAACTTTACGTGCCAAAGAGGTTGCTGAATATACGGAACGCAAGAAAAGTGAGTCGAAGCAGATTCAAAAGGCTATTGAGGTAGGTAACGATAAACTGAGCAAACTCCAAAAAGCGATTGACGAATTGCTTTCTGCAACCAGCGTTCCGGAGGAAGAACTGGGGGCTGTACCGTTTGCGGAGATGACTTTCTTCTTCCAAGGATCAAAGGAAGCGTTGACCGTTAAAGACCTTATTAACCTGACATTGTCGCAACTTGACAAGGAAATCAACACACCCATTCCCTTGTTGAAACGTGATGAATGGCAGAAGGAACGCACCGCTAAGGCTAAAGAGATTGTGACCACTCTCCAAAACCAGTTACTTAGCGTCTCGAAACTACAGAAGAGAAAAATCAAAGATGTTAGCAAGAAGATGTATATTGATGTCAAACAGAAGATAGCTTTAGCGGTTGAAACAGATAGGGAGAATATGACTTTGAGACAACGTATCTCAGAACTCGATGAAAGAGCAGTAGCCCGTGAGAAGAACAGAGCAGATGCTGCAGAACGGAAAGCGCAGGAGCAGACAGTGAGAGGTGATCGAGAAGAAAAGAGAGCCAATGATGCTGAAAATCGCCTTTCAGATATTGAGAGATTCCTTCGAATGTCTGGAGCATCAGAGGAATACGAGCATTGGAACTTTCTCCAGACTATTGTCAAGAAAGCAGTCCAGGCATTGGCAGATTGGGCACATAGCACAGCTTCTATCTTCAGTCGTGACGTGGAGCAAACCATTGGTCAGGGCATCATTGCCCAATGCCAACTTAACGGTCTCAATCCTTGTCAAGAGTCTGATCGTATAAAAGCAGCAAATAGTATCGCTGATATGGCAGACTCCATTGTTGGCAGTATCGGCAGGTTTCAGTGGGACATTGCCGTAACACGTATAGGACAGCTCGCATCAGAGATGAGACTCTCAACAGGTAGTCAGTCCGTTAGTGACAGTAATGGCAATGCGGACGAACTTATCAAATGGGACGGTACAAGGAAACGAGGGTTAGGTATATGAATATGCGTACGTCGGATTCGCGTTATTTAAAACCAAATAGATACTCTGTACGCGTATACTGTGGATGACGATTTGATTTTTAAAGAGTCCACAATAATCAGTAGAAACGACAATCCAATATTGTTCCGCTGAACATATATTGGATTGTCTTGAAAACTAACTGTTTTTCCAAATGAGTTTAAACCAATATAACTAATAACGTCTTTCTTGTATCTGTCCTCACGGATTTATGTCTGGACATTTTGGTTGCGTTATGTGTTTGTGATTACAAAATAATGACAGGAGTGGAATCTTTGCTGGAATAAGCGATGTCCTGCGGCTTTTGCCCGTTGACTTCTACATCCAACA
>CAMHKU010000008.1 GCA_946185805.1 uncultured Prevotellaceae bacterium
GACAAAAGGCCGTTTTTGTAAAACATTTGGAGGTTTTCCAAAAACAACGGCCGTTTTTTCAAAAACAGCGGCCGTTTTTGGAAAAACGACGGCCGTTTTGAAAAAAACGACGGCCGTTTTGAGCGTATATTTATGCAAAATGGGGATTATCGGTAATAGTAGTCACCGAGAGGAATGGCTTGCCAGGTAATCTTGCCTGCCACTCATTCCTGCCACTCTTGCACGCCATTCATGTTAGGCACTCATGCCTATCACTCCCGCCCGAACGTCCGCAAATAGAAGTTTTAACCTACAGCTTGCAATAGCTTGGTCTGACTTTGCGGCATTTCATCCGTCAGCCGTCAGGGGTATCTGTCAGCCGTAATGTTGTTGTACTCAGAATGTTACGTGGATTACTGACGGATGACGGATACCAACTTTTTTAAAATCTGAAATTTTGGAAATCACGCTTATACTACTGCGCGCAACAGTTGACGTATCTGGCGGCGGGCCTGCCCTAAGCGGTTTTCCACGGTTTTGTATTTCTCTCCGGTCTCGGCCGATATCTCGCTGACGCGCATGCCGTCGAGAATGTGCATGCTGTAGATGGTGCGGCATTGCTCAGGCATGCGAGCCAGTCCGCGCTCCATACAGGTGACGATGTCGGCAGCAAAAATGGCCGGTTCCATCGATGTTTTTCCGTTTTCCATGGCCAGTATGTAGTTCTCGTATTCGTAGTGGAACGCTCGGCGGCGGAAACGGTCGTTGATGAGGTTGCGGCAGATGGTGAAGACGAGTGACGGCAGCGTCTGAGGCGTCAGCAGCCTGTCGGTGGTGAGCAGCCGCATATAGGTATCCTGAACCAGGTCCTCGGCCTCGTCCTTATCACCGAGCCGGCTGCAGGCGTAGGCCAGCAGCTCGGCGCGGTGCTTGGTGTAATAGTCAGCTATAAGAATCTGCTGATTCATAGGTGGCAAGCCCTTTCGGTTGTAGCCTCTGCTTTTATTCGTTGACCACGGGCTTGATGGTGCCGTCCTCGTTGTAGAACAGCTGCTGCACCTTCAGCGAGCGCAGGTGAGTGACGTCGTTGGAGGGCACGCAGTCGTGGTAGAACAGATACCACTGTCCGCGGTACTCCACGATGCTATGATGGGTGGTCCAGCCCACGACGGGCTCCAGGATGACGCCCTGATAGGTGAACGGTCCGTAGGGGTTGTCGCCGATGGCGTAGCACAGGTAGTGGCTGTCGCCGGTAGAGTAGCTGAAGTAGTACTTGCCCTGGTATTTGTGCATCCACGACGCCTCGAAGAATCGGTGCGGGTCGCCGGCCTTCAGCGGGTGGCCGTCGCTGCCAAGGATGATTACTGGGCGGGGTGCCTCGCTGAACTGCAGCACGTCGTCGCTCATGCGCACCACCATGCTGGGCAGTGCCGGAGCGTCGGCCTTGGCGAAGAGTTCCGTCTTGTGGTCGGGAGCTGAGCCGAGGTCAATGAGGCCGTTCTGGTCGCCATATTTGCCGGGAATGGTGTCGAAGCCGTGGTAGAGCGAGCGTGCCCACTGCAGCTGTCCGCCCCAGAGTCCGCCGAAGTAGACGTAAATCTGGCCGTCGTCGTCCTTGAAGGCACAGGGGTCGATACTGAACGAGCCGCGGATGGGCTGCGCCTGCGGCACGAAGGGACCTTCGGGCCGGTCGGCCACGGCCACGCCGAGGCGGAAGACGCCGTCGTAGCCCTTGGCCGAGAAGATGAGGTAATACTTGCCGTCTTTCTCTACGACGTCGTTGTCCCACATCTGCTTCTCGGCCCAGTTGACCTGGCTGACGTCGAGAATGACGCCGTGGTCGGTGGCGTCGCCCTGCTCCACGTCGTCGAACGACAGCACGTGGTAGTCTTTCATCTGGAAGTGTCCGCCGTCGTCGTCGAAACATTCGCCGGCGTCCCAGTCGTGGCTGGGGTAGATGTACAGGCGGCCGTTAAACACGTTGGCCGAGGGGTCGGCCATATAGTCTTGAGGAAATAAATAGCGAGCTTTCATATACAGAATTCGTTTAATTCGTCTTAATTCGTTGTCTTATAAAACTAGGGATTATCCGATTACTTACTTGTTGCGGGCTTCAATCTTCTTGTTGATGTCGTCGATGACCTCGTCGCTGAGTTCATACTTAGAAATGATAAACATGGCCAGTACTAAGAGCATGGCGGGAATGACGCACACCAGCCAGCGAATGCCCTCCTGAGCCATGGGCGTCTGCAGCTCCAGGTCGTTCATGAAGTAAGCGCCGGCGGCGTTGCCCACCGACATCATGGCGAAGGCGGTGATAAAGAAGAGGGCGATGATGCGCAGGGGGCGGTTGCGCCTGAACTCTGTCCAGAGGTCGCTGACCTTCACGTTCTTAGTCTCGCTCTCGTCCATCACCACGCGCTCCTTGGTCTGCGAGAAGCAGAAGATGAGCAGGCAGAGGCCCGTGAGGGCGAAGATGAGCATGGTGAGGAACCAGGCGTTGGAGTCCTTGGGCAGTGTCTGCGCCTCCTCGGCAGCCTTGTAGCTGGTCCAGGCCAGCACCCAGCCGGGAATGACGCCGCCCAGGGCCATGCCGGCCTTGAAGAAGATGCCCGTCAGGGCGTTGACGATACCGCTGATGCGGCGCCCGGTGGTGTATTCGCCGTAAGAGATGACCTCGGGAATCAGGGCCCACATGTAGCCGGTAGCCACGATGACGCCCGTAGACTTGATAAACTGCGCGATGTAGACCAGCGTGATGTTCTCGCGCACGGTGCCCATCTTGCTGATGACGTAGAGCAGCGCCATGCCCACGATGGCGACGGAGAGGAAGATGTAGAACATATTCTTCTTGCCCACGCGGCGCTTGATGGCGGGCACCAGCGGCATGAAGATAAACGAGGGTAGCGAACCCAGGCCCATGAAGAGCGCCATCTCGAGCGGCAGCTCCTTGTCGGCGAGGATGGCCACCAGGATGGGAACGCCCGCCGACACGCAGAGGCCGCCGACGTTGGCCATGAACATGCGGACAGAGGTGAGGATGGTAATCTCGTCGGTGTCGCGCGTCAGCGACGAGTTCAGGGCGCCGTAGGGCACATTAATTAATGTATAGAGCATCGACATGCCCACGTATGTGATATAAGCGTAGACAATGCTCGGGGCGAAGCCGTCCCAGAAGCAGAGAATGGCCAGGATGGTGAGCGGAATGCCGCCCATGACGAGGTAGGAGCGATACTTGCCCCAGCTCGGGTTGTGCTTGTCGACGAAGGTGCCCACGAGGGGGTCCCAGAGCACGTCGACGAGGCGTACCACGAGGAACATCGTGCCTGCCAGTCCCGCAGCCTCGGCAGCGTCGCCGCCGAGCACATAGACGTCGGTGTAGAAGAACAGCAGGTACATGCAGATGGTCTGGTAAATCAGGTTCTGCGCCAGGTCGCCGGCGCCGAAGCCGATACGCTGCAGCCACGAGAGTTTGTAGAAGCCTTTGGCGGCTTGCGGAGATGGTGATGTTTCCATAAAGTTATTATAGTTTTGGTATATTGGCAGTAATGTGCCTGGAGGCTCCGGCCTCCGCTCCTGTTGACGCTGCAAAGATAGTAATTATTTTCAAAACAAAAAACAACTGATTGTTACAGATGCCTTTCAAAATGTTTCATCGCGGTAAAAAAAAGGCTTTTTTAACCTTTGTGTCGCGAAAATTGCGTATATTTGCAGCACGATTAAACTTTTGAGTTATGAATCAGAAACTACTTTTAGGTGCGGTGGCATTGGCCTGCGCCCTACGGCTTGATGCCAAGATTACCCTGCCGCAGCTGTTTCAAGATGGCATGGTGATGCAGCGGGGCCAGGCTATCCCTGTGTGGGGAACGGCCGATGCCGGCGAGCAAGTTACTGTTGTGTTGAACAAGAAGTATGCCACCGTCACTGCCGACGGCGAGGGCCGCTGGCGCGTCAACTTGACGGCCATGAAGGCTGGAGGGCCTTTCGTGCTTGAGGTGAGAGGAAGCAGCAACGCCGCTTCACAGCCGACCCAAGGAACGGGGGCGACTGTAGGCAACGACGGTACGGCGACGGCCGACGTTGTGACGCTGAGCAACGTGATGGTGGGCGACGTGTGGCTGCTGTCGGGGCAGTCGAACATCGACGTCACCGTGGAGCGGGTCTATCCCTGGTACACGACAGACATCGACACCTACGAGAACCCCAACGTGCGCCTCTTCCGCGTGCAGAACGAGACCGACACCCATGCTCCGCGCACCGACATACGCCCCACGCGCATCAACTGGAAACCCGCCAACAAGCAGAACGCGTGGCTGTTCTCGGCCGTGGGCTATTTCCTCGGACGCCGTATGTATGAGAAGAGCGGCGTGGCTCAGGGCGTCATCGTCAACAGCTGGGGCGGCACGCCCATCGAGGCCTGGATCGGTGCCGACTCGCTGAAGGCCTATGACCCCCTATTGGTGGAGAAAACACGCATCTACGACAATGGCGACTTCGTGAGTGCCCAGCAGCGCGCCAACCAGCAGGCCAACCAGCAGTGGAACCGCATCCTCAACGAGCTGGACCCCGGCATGGCGACGGTGAAGAGCGCGGCGGCGGGCAGCAAGGATGAGTATCTGTTTACATCGCTCACCTACGACGACTCGCAGTGGCAGGAGGTCAGCCAGTGGAACAACACCTGGGCCTACAAGCACCCGTCACCCATCACCCACCACCCATCACCCATCATAGGCAGCATCTGGCTGCGCCAGCATGTCACCGTCGACAAGGCCCATGCCGGACAGCCGGCGCGCCTGCTCTTAGGCACACTCTTCGACGCCGACCAGACCTACGTCAACGGACAGCTGGTGGGCACCACCGGCTACCAGTATCCGCCGCGGCGCTACGACCTGCCTGCGGGTCTGCTGCGCGAGGGCGACAACGTTATCACCGTGCGCTTTATCAATAAGTACGGCACGGCCCACTTCATCAAGGAAAAGCCCTACCTGATAGCCTTCGGCGACGACCGCCAGAGCCTGAACCCCCTGCCCAAGGATGTGATCAAGCTCAGCGAGACGTGGAAGCACCATGAGGGTGCACTGATGCCCGCTTGTCCCAGCGGCGACGTGTCGCTGCAGAACCTGCCCGCGACGCTCTACAACGCCGTGCTCCACCCCTTAGCCCCTTACGCCGTGGCCGGCGTGGTGTGGTATCAGGGCGAGTCGAACACCGGCAATGCGGCTCCCTACGAGCGCTTGCTGACGATGATGATCGGCAACTGGCGCGCGCTGTGGCAGCGCCCTGAACTGCCTTTCACCGTGGTGCAGCTGGCTAACTATATGGAGCCCTCCGAGCAGCCTCAGAACACCGGCTGGTCGGTGCTGCGTGAGGCCCAGCGGCAGGTAGCCCTGAAGCTGGACAACGTAGAGCTGGCCTCGGCCATCGACTTAGGCGAGACCGTCGACATCCACCCCCTGCGCAAGCGCGAAGTCGCCGACCGCATCGGCCTCTGTTTCGACCGCCTGGTGTATAAAGACAAGAAGGTGAAGCTGATGCCGCAGATAGTGGACCGTCAGGTGACGGGCAATACCATTACGCTGACCTTCGACCAGCCGCTGCGCCCTCGCGCTGAGCTGCATGAACTGGAAGTGGCCGGCGACGACGGCCATTTCCACAATGCCGAAGGGCGCGCCGAGGGTAGCCGCATGGTTATCACATCGCCCGTAGACAACCCCCGCCGCGTGCGCCACGCTTGGAAAAACAACCCTATCCGCCTGAATGCCTACAGTGCTGAGGGCCTGCCGGTAGGGCCGTTCGAAGAAACGCTCTGATACGTTAAAAATAATTAATCAAAATGATTTAGCTATATTATAATGTATAATATTCAATAAAAAAACGCTATCTTTGCAGCGCATTCTGGGAATGCGGGCGCCCTCGCCCGCAACAAATAGATAATTTAAAGAAATCCTTTATGATGTGTAGAAGATTTTTATTGAAAGGCGTTTCGGCCGTGGCTTTTTGTGCACTGTTTGCTGCATGCAGCCATGACGCAGACTTTGCCGCTGAGCAGCAGGCAACGGTAGAGGAGTTTACCGGCAATTTTGAAACCTACGTGATGGGCGGCCAGGCGATTAATCCTGAGCAGACATGGACGACGGCCACCACTACCACCGTCAAGGTGAGTGTGAATCTGGACTATGATGCAGAGTATAACGTCTACATCTATCAGTCGGCGCCGCTGATAGACAAAGACGCGGCGTTCATCGGCCATGTGGCACTGAAGTCGGGTGAGACCAAGGAGGTGGCTATTGCCCGTCCTACGTCAGCCACGTTGCTGTATGCCGCCTGCTATGACAAGAACATGCATGCCATTGTCAAGGACTTTGCCGTCGTCGGCAATGCCGGTGAGGTGGCCTTTGGCGAGACAAGGGTGGCCGCCACCCGTGGATTCTCAACAGGCTATCGCTGGAGTGTGGCTCAGAAAGCGATGCCCGTCCTGACAACGTTTACCACCGGTACGCTCTATGAGATGCAGGAGGAATTTAACACCAACGGTGCCGGACTGCCAGTCAACCAGGCCGACGGCAGCGAGAAGCATCTGAAGATTACCGGCACGTATAGTGGCAGCATCGCCCGCATACAGTCGTATGATAGGCAGTCGGTCTATGTTACCGGCACGTGGACGGTGCCTACCGACCAGCGCTGCACGGGTAACAGCGTCATCGTCGTGGGCAACGGCGGCAAGATCATTATCCCCAGCGGCCACATGCTGAGCACCAATGCCAACAACGAGGCCGGCACCACGGGCATGATCTACGTGATGCCCGGCGGCAGCATCGAGGGCGACGGGCAGCTGCAGTTCTCTAACGGTACGCAGACCTACAGCTATAACGCCGGCAATATCAATGTGGCCGACCTCAACATCAACGGTGGCGTACTCTATAACGCCGGCACCATTGGCGATACCAAGGCTCCGGCGCTGACAGGTCCTGCAGGCGTGCCCGACAATCCCAGCAAGTTTATCAACGCCGGCAATGCCAAGTTTGCGTCTACAGGCGGTGCCGGGCTGTCGATAGAGAATGCCTGCAACTTAGAGGTGGTGGGCAAGATGGCTGTGGGTAACACGTCGAAGATGGACAACGGCAGCTACATCAAGTGCGGCGAGCTGGAGCTTAACGGCAGCAACAATGGTGGTATCGTATTCCTCATGGGTGAGAATGCCTACCTGCGGGTGACAGAGAAGGTGGCCGGCATCAACAACTTCGGCATGTGGGGACCCAACACGGGCAACAATGTGAAAGCTTTCCTGGAGGTGCCTTACAATTTCAATGAAAGAGCCATTAACTGGACTGACGACATGCCGAGCACGTTCTGTCTTGACAATGTGTGCGCTGTGTTGCCCGACGACTATGAGATAGCAGACCTGTCAAGCAACCCCTATCATCAGTATATCTATAATCCGCGTGGTATCCCCGCCTCGGCATTGCTGCTGACGTGGATGAATGCCAAGAAGGAAAACGGCAACGGCTATAATGGCGTCAGCGATGCCAACCTCGACGGCCATACCCGCTCCTGCACCTGGAGCAAGAGCGTCACCGTGACACCCCAGACCGAAGAGGGCTGTGGCGTCACCGTCAGCGAGAGCCGCGACCCCAACCCGCAGCAGCCCGACCCCGAAACGCCGGAGGTGCCTGCCACGACGAACTGGGTGTACTATGCCTTTGAGGACTTGGGCGGCACTAAGGACTTCGACTTCAACGATGTGGTGCTGCGTGTGTCTACGCCGGTTAACAACGTGTCGAAGGTCTATATCCTCGCTGCCGGCGGTGAGCTGAACTCTATTGTCACCCTTGACGGGGCTCACTTCGGCCAGGAAGTGCATGCCGCCATCGGCGCTCCCGACCATACGATTACCAATACCAGGACGGCCACGGTGAGCACCTCGTCGTTCAAACTGTTAGGTGAGGTGACACTCCAGAGCGGCCAGACGCCGGCCACACTGCCCTTCGGGCTGGATGTGCTCAACAATGACGGTACGTCGCGCAATGTCATTGCCAGCCGTATCAATGGCAACATGTCGGTCAAACAGGACAGCTACGGCAAGGCGCCATTATACCTTATTATAAATGGCGATGCTAACGGCAAGTGGTTCTGGCCGCGCGAGCTTACTAACATCACCTCGGCATTCACTGGATTCACCAGCTGGGGAGCAACGCTGAGCGAGAATACCACATGGTATATGCCCGCCAATGCTGACGATGCCAAGGTGGTGAAGTGGTAAGTCGTTAGACCAAACTATACTCCTGTTCCAAGCAACTAAAGAGGTGCCCGCCAAGCCGTTGGCGGGCACCTCTTTTTTAAGTAAACCCTGAAGATATGACTTCTAACTCCTTCTAACTCCTTCTTAAGACTAATATACCTGGTTGAGGGTGGGATAGTTGTACCAGTCGAGTGCCGTCAAGTGGTCCTCTGACCAGTCGCCGAAAGAGTGCGACGGCGTCATGTAGGCACCAAAAGTGGCATCGCGCTTCTTAAAGCCCATGTTCACACCCTCTAACGGGTAGCGGAAGTCGCCCTTAGGGATGCAGAGCGCCCACGGCAGGTTCTTGATGGCCGTAGCGGGGTATTCATACAAAGTTTGAGCCAGCATGTGCTCATTGGTGTGTACTTCCCAGACGGCACCGTTATAGTCTTCCAGGATAAAGGGGTCGAACGACCTGAAGGTGAAGTCGTTAAGTTTTGTGGCGTCCTTGACGTTGATGATATACGCTACCGTCCTTGGAGCCATCTGCTGGAAGTTGCCCGAGGTGCCTGCCGAGACGTTATATTTCTTTCTGGTAAACATGCCGTATTCTACGCCCTGGCGGTTGTCGATAGCCCAGTGGGCGTCCTGGAAGAGTGCGACGACGGCCTCGCCCTGGCGGCCTCGCGTCAGCAGGTTGAAGTCTTCAATCAGGTTGACCGATGTGGAGGGAATGTCGTTGTTGAATATGACGTCGCCAGCGGTGATGACACTTTCTATGTCGTCATACTGATAGCCTACCAGTCTGATAGCAGCACCTAATTGCTTGTCGCCACCGACGGCGGCCAGCGTCACCTTGACAGTCAGTTGGCGGTCGCCGCTGCGCTCATAAGCGAGGCGCAGCACAACGTCGTTGAAGTCGTAGTCCTCTGGCACCGGAAATGATTCGTCGAAGCAATAGGTGTAGGTCTGTGTGCCCAATTTGGCGTAGATGGAGACGGGTGACTGATTGGCCTCGGAAAATTGTAGCTCGCTCTTTCCGGCAGTAAAGGGCATCACGAGATATTGTCCATTGCTATTGCGCAAGGCCGCATAGAAGGCCGTGCTCAGCAGCGGAGCAGAAAAGCTCACGTTCGCCGTCTCGCCGTCGGAAAAACTCCGATTGGCCAGCACCTCAGCATTGCCGGCAGCAGGATTTCCTGATAGAATCAGCAATTCTGAGGCGCCGATGCTCACGTCGGCAGCCACGCGCAGTTGGTAAACGGTGTCCATCTTCCAGGTGTGGCTCTGGTCGACGCTGTCAACGGGAGAGAGAAACTCCACAATCTTCTTGTAATCCTCTTCGTTGAACACGTTGGTATTGCATGAGGAAACGGTTACCAGCAGTCCGGCACATGCCGCCAGCAATAGTCTTTGATTCTTTAACATAATCAGCAGTGTTTAGATTCGTGGCTCAAAAGTACGAAAATATTCGCCATAAAGATAAAAAAAGTAACGCCATTTTACAGATTTTAACGTATATTTTGTACAACTTATCAATATTTATACTAATTTTGCAGCAGAAAAGTCTTTCAGATAGATAATAGTTACGTAACATAAACCCTTTTGATGATGAAGAAATGCTTTTTAAGAGGAGCAGCATTGCTTGTCCTTGGTGGATTGGTGGCTAGTTGCTCGCAAGACGACAATTGGACTTCTGTCGTAGATAGCAAGTTGAAAGCATACGATGAAGTCTTTCATGAAGAGTTCGGCACTATTGACCCGAATCAGACCTGGGGCTTTGGCTCTAATACCTCTATTGCTAAGGTGCGCGTGACGCGTACCGCTAATCCTAAGGCCAATGAGTGGGCCAAGGATGGGTGGAATGTGCCCGACACACTGACCGACGCTATGAAAGACAAGGTGCGTCGGTGGTTCCAGCAGCACAAGCAGCCACAGGGAATTTCTATCAACTACACCAATTTCTTTGTGCAGGACGTGTACAAAGGCGGAACTAATGTCACTGAGGACTCGCAGACCACGGAATACTACAAGGCGGCTAATGGTGACGAGTTCTATGGCAGCAATCAGATGGACTGGTTGACGGCGGGTTCTGACAATGACCATATCAACAACTATAACAATGGCCAGTGCTCGCCCAACAAGAACGTGTGGGATGGCAAAACCTATCAGGACGGCTATCAGCTTACCGGCAATACCGTGGAAGACAATAACCATGCTAAGCAGCACACCGATAAGATTATGCTGATGGAGAATTCCAAGACCGACTGTTTTGGCTATACCAACTCGCGGCAGGGCAAGCTGCAATATAATGACAAGTTTGTGATCATACCGGGTGACTCCATCCAGGCCTGGGACAACCGTAAAACCATCAACGGACAGAAGGCTGACGTTTCGGGCATGTTCTTCGTAGGATTCGATTATGAGGCAGACCTGAAGCACGGGTGGAACAGTACAACCAACAGCAACGGCTACTTGGTGACCGAGGTGACGGAGAGCACTACCGGTGCCTTCCAGGTGCCTAATGAAGGACCGTACAAAGGCAAATGGGTCATTGACGGCGCCGCCGACGGCTACTACTCCGACTGGATTGTACGTATCACCGAGGGGCTCAAGGGAACGGCCTTTGTGCCTGAGACCGACGAGATTCCGGTGAAGGAATACAGCTCTGAAACGGAATGGATAAAGACTGAAACTACCTATGAGTACTACGAGGAGAAAACACTGATAGAGCAGGGACGCGTGTTCTGCGAAGACCTCGGACAAATCAGCACTAACGACCTCGACTTCAACGACGTGGTCTTCGATGCCTATATCTACGAGACGAAGAAGTACACCAGAACCATTGTCAAGGAGAACGATGTGGTGACCGTTGACCGCGCCGACACTACCAGCACCAGCCGCACGGCAGAGATTATCCTGCTCGCCGCCGGCGGTACGCTGCCCCTGTCGTTGGCCGGCAATGAGGTGCACGATGCTTTCGGACACTACAGCACCGTCACCATCGTCAACACCATTACCGACACTGATGCCTCGTATGGCAACCAGTTCGTGAAGTGTGACCCCGTGAACCTGGGCACATATAACTATTCCAGCATCATCGCAATACCTATTACTATTTATTACAACACGGAAACCGGCGATGTGCTGACGCTCGATGCCAAGGCGGGCATGGCACCCCACAAGATCCTCGTGCCCATTGGCACGAAGTGGGCCCGGGAGCGCGTTAAGGTGGACGATGCCTATACTGACTTCAGAAAGTATGTCACCGAGTCGTACAACTTCTGGGATGGTAACAAGTGGACCGACGGTCTGTACTCCCACGAGAAAGATACCTACACGCCACGTTCTACCGACCCCGTAGTAACCCTCCTTCGCAGAGAAGGACCTACTACCGAGTATATTGAGGGAGGTACAATTACTTCTGGCGGATATAACGGAGAGCCTGTCCTGTCGCGTAAGCTCCGCTAATGTTTAACGCTTAATGAGAACAAAAGATATGACAACAAAGAATATATTCAGAACGCTTCTCATGGCAGTTATGCTGTTGATGGGAGCAGGTAGTGTGAATGCTGCAGAATACGATGTCGCGTTCCAAGGTAATTATAATTACCAAGGCGACAACTTCGTGGCCGACAAGAGCGAGTTCGGCAATATTCAAGACGGTTCGGTATTTCGCATCTATGTGTCGAATGTCAGTGCCAATGGCTGGAAGCTCTATATTTGCGGCGGTCTTAAGGATCAGTGGAATTTGTCTTGGGAAAAGCCTTATTTCGACGGCTGGGAGACGGTAGATATTTATAAATGGACTTGGAGTGACGGTTCTCAGGGGTATCAGTTTAACGGCGAATACTTTGAGTTTACCTGTACGGCAAACTCTGTGACCACTTTCCAGACTTACGGACTGTTTATTGATAATGATAACAGTTATACCATCGACCGCATCACCTATACCACCGATGCAGCGGTAGCAGATAAATATGCCGTCAACCTGCCTGCCAGCCTCACGGGAGGAACTATTACTGCCAGCCCAAGCCGTCAGGAGGCTGGTAAGAGCGTCACCCTTACCGCGACCCCCAATGTTGGCTATGAGCTGACTTCTATCGCCGTTACCGACGCCGACAACAATGCCGTCACCCTCAGCGGGAGCGGCAATAGCCGCACCTTTACCATGCCCGCCAAGGCGGTCACCGTTGCGGCAACATTCACGGCTATCGACTATACGGTAACTGCCGGTTCTGGCGTCACCGCCAGTAAGACCACAGCTCATGCGGGCGATGAAGTGACCGTTACCTACAGCCTGCCTACGGGCTACGAGCTTGCTGGCCTTTCCGTAAAAACGGCTGAGGGCCAGGTGGTGCAGGTCAGCAACGGAAAGTTCACGATGCCAGCAGGCAATGTCACCATTCGTATGGACTATCAGATTGTTGTGTCTGAAGCTACTACCGCTACCGTCCTCTGGGGACCGTCGTCGCAGGCTATAGACTGGTGGAACAACCGCATAGAGCTTTCTACGGCATTGCTCGCTGACGCTCAGGTGGGAGATATTATCCGTATCAAGGGTAGCATGGGTTCCGGCGACGGCTATTTCACCGTTCAGTTTGATGACAACTTCTTAGTGCCTAACTTCGGTTACAGCAAAGGTGTATCGCAGTCGGCCTCCGGCGCTACCAGTGTCGATGCCGCTATTAGCGCCGACATGTTGCAGCAGCTGAAAAACAACTCTGTGCGCAATGTTACCGGCTATAACTTCACAGTGACGGAGATACAGTGGCTGCACAATAGCGGCAGCACGCCAGGCGTTAATTACCACACGCTGACCATCAGCATCGACGGCCAGACGACGACGAAGCAGGTGGCCGAGGGCGCTACGCTGGCCACCGTGTTGCCCACAGCCCAGAAGACGGGCTATACCTTTACCGTCTGGAGCGGGCTGCCCTCTGACGGCGTGATGCCTGCCGGCGACCTGACCGTCACCGCGCAGTTTACTGTTAACAGCTACACCGTGACCTATATGGTCGACAACGTGCAATATGGCTCTGTGGAGACTTACCAGTATGGCGCTGCTATCACACCGTTGGCTGAGCCCGCCGCACAGGAGGGAAAGACTTTCTCAGGATGGTCGTATATCCCTGCTACCATGCCGGCCTATAACGTGACGGTCTATGGCTCATTCGATAAGGCCGCGGAGTATGTGCAGGCTACCATCGGCAGTGCGGGTTATGCCACTTTCTGTAGTAACAAAGCTCTTGACTTTAGCAAGGTTACCGCTCTGAAGGCTTTCATCGCCAAGTCGGTAAGCTCCGACGCCGTAGCCTTGGAACAGGTGACGGGCGTTATCGCCGCCGGCACGGGACTCATTCTCAAAGGAAGCTCGGCCAACATCCCCGTGGCTGATAGTGAGGGCACTACCCCCAGTGGCAACATGCTTAAAGGCGTCATCACCAACGATCGCTATCTGCAGTCAGACCGCTACTATGTGTTGGCATACATCGATGGTAAGGCACAGTTTGCCTCTACAGAGTCGTATATCGCTCGTGTGCGTGTTGGTCATGCTTTCTTAGATGCTTCCAATGCTTCGCGTGGCATGAGGCTGCGTATTATCTTCCCCGACGACGAGACTACCGGTATTGCTGCCATCGCTGGCACCAATGATGCTACGGCTGTTGTCTACGACCTCAGCGGCCGTCAGGTGAAGAGTCCGAAGCCCGGCAATATTTACATAATTAATAATAAGAAGGTGCTCTGGAAGTGATTACTTCTATAGCATTATGTAATAATTATCTGCAACCAGCCGACAGCGCCCCGCGCTGACGGCTGGTTGCGGATATTAATAATAGTCTCCGAGAGGAATGGCTTGACAGGTAATTAACTCCGCTCCTCCCGAGAGGAATGGTTTGCCAGGTAATCAGCTCCCCTCTTCCTGGGAGGATAGGCTTGTCCGGTAACTAACTCCCCTCCTCGGTTATACAAGATTTTATGTGGGTCGAACCTTTGTTTTTGAAAAACAGGGAAAAACAAGAAAAACAGGAAAAAACAATGTTAGCTAACAGTATAAGGTTTTTATCGGTTTTTTGGGTTTTTATCTGTCTTTCAAAAAACAATTATTCATCCACACTAAATCTTGCAGAACCCCCTCCTCCTCGGAGGAGGGGTAGGGGTGGAGGAGAAAGATACGGTCACTACCTATTTTTATAAAACGGTTGGGACATTGCTTGACACCCCACCCCTGCCCCCCCCCTGTCAGGGGCGGGGAGTTAGTTACCTTGCACGCCAAACACAGCAAAGACGTCAAATCCGTCCGAGCGTTCGATGGAAACAGCACGGAAATTTATGAAAATGTAAACGTTTCCGTGATTTTTTTATTTTTTTTTGCAAAAAGCATTGTTTATAAGAAAATTTTTTGTAACTTTGCAGGCAAATCATTCAACAATAATCAATTAACCCATTTAAAACTTTAAAAACATGAAAAAGTATTTGATGACGGGAGTGGCTGCCATTGCCATGTGCGCTGCATTTACCAGCTGCTCCAACAAAGACGACGTTGAGGTCATGACTCAGTCGCAGATTGACAAGGCCAAATACGACCAGGCTTTCCTGAATTATGTCGGAGGCAACATCGCTGCTAACCAGGACTGGGGATTCAGCGCTACTGCCAATTCGCGCATGACACGTGCCGGCGAAGCAGCAGAGGTTGTAAAGAAAGATGTATGGCAGAACTTCCCTGAAAAGCTGGAAGGTGCAACCGTTCCTGCAGACGTTACAAAAGCCGAGGCTGATTATGTTTATGAGTGGTTCCAGAACAACCCCGGCCTGACTGAGACTGGTAAGGATTGGTCTAACTTCTTTATCCAGCAGGTTTATGGCACGATGAATCTCCAGAAGAAGGGTATTTGGCATCGCTATGACCAAAACCGTATCAATAATGGTTATGAGTCAAACTATTATGATGAGGAGTTCAATGACAAAGGCGGCATGGACTACCTGACTGTCGGTGATGGCACAAACATGACTCATGTAAATGACTTTAATGCTGAGACCGGTGGCCCTTGGAATATCGTATTCATGAAAAACAGCTCTGCTCTGAAGTTCGGCTATCATAGCTCTTGGGACAACAGCGAACGTCAGCTGTTTAAGTTAGCTGAAATCGAGGTGCCTGGTTCATGCTTTAGCGATGGCGTAGCTCGCAAAGGCTGGTATGTCGGCTTGTCTCTCCTTGCAGAGAAGTATGACAATGGTGAGAAGATTCTTGGTTATCAGCGTCAGAACTACGGCGACGACTGGATTCTTAAGATTGTTCCGGGTGAATCAAAGATTGAATACGATCTCCGCATCTGGGCTGAGGACTTGAGCGCCAGCGGTGATTCCGACTTCGACTTCAATGATATTGTTCTTGATGTGAAGTATGATGCCAGCGATGCTATCATCTGTCTGCGTGCTGCTGGTGGTACCCTGCCTCTGCGTATAGCTGGAAATGATGAATGGGAAACCCACAAGCTGTTCAAGGTTGCTACCTCTGTCATGGTCAACACCGCTAATGGCAAGCATACTGAGATAGAACCCGTTGTTATCCACACCAACATGGGCATTAACAATGCTGCCGAGGCAAACACCAAGCTGAAGCTGGAGGTGTTCAAGAACAACGAATGGCAGGAGATGCGTGCACCGCTTGGCGAGCCCGCTTGCAAGCTGGCTGTCGACAAGAATCTTGATTGGCTCAACGAGCGTACAAGTATTAAGGGTACTTACGATAAGTTTGTTCCTTGGGTTCAGGAAAATAACCCCAACTTGTCGAAGTGGTGGGAATAATACAATCATCAAATACTTAAATACTAACTTGCTTTTGGGGAGCGGTTGCGCGATGCAACCGCTCCTTTTTTGATTCCTTAGTCGTGAAAGAGACTTTTTTGTGCTGCTTTTCTTGCTCGTCAGCTAAAAAAGCCGTACCTTTGCAGACAATATGGTATTGAATTATATTTGGATAGCTTTTTTCCTCATTGCCTTCGTCATTGCCCTGGTGAAGATGGTGTTCATGGGCGACTATGAGGTGTTTCCTGCGATGATGGACTCTACGTTCTCGTCGTCGAAGACCGCGTTTGAAATCTCCCTCGGCCTCACGGGCGTGCTCGCCCTCTGGCTTGGCATCATGAAGATTGGTGAGCGCGGCGGCGTGGTCAACGTGCTGGCGCGTCTGTTGTCGCCGGTGTTTGTCAAACTGTTCCCCGAGATACCCAAGGGGCACCCCGTCACCGGCAGTATCTTCATGAATATCGCCGCCAATATGCTGGGTCTCGACAATGCCGCCACGCCCCTCGGCCTGAAGGCCATGGAGCAGATGCAGGAGCTGAACAAGAAGAAAGACACGGCCACCAATGCCATGATTATGTTCCTGGTCCTCAACACCTCGGGACTGACCATCATTCCCGTGAGCATCCTCGTCTATCGTGCACAGATGGGTGCCGCCCAGCCTACCGACGTCTTCATTCCCATCCTTTTGGCCACGTTCTTCTCTACGCTGGCCGGTATCATTGTCACCTCGCTCTATCAGCGCATCAACCTGTTCAACCGCACGCTGTTGCTCACCCTCGGCGGCGCCTGCGCGGTGATAGCCGCCATCATCTGGGGCTTCTCGCAGTTGGAGGGCGAGATGATGAACCGCGTGAGCACCAACGTGGCCAACATCCTGCTGATGACCATCATCGTGGGCTTCATCGTGGCTGGCATGCGCAAGAAGGTCAACGTCTACGACGCCTTCATCGAGGGCGCCAAAGACGGCTTCGACACCGCCATCCGTATCATTCCCTATCTGGTGGCTATCCTCGTGGGCATCGGTGTGTTCCGTGCCTCTGGCGCTATGGATATGCTCATCAGCGGCATCCAGTGGGGCGTTGAGGCTACGGGCATGAACAGCGACTTCGTCGGTGCCCTGCCTACGGCCCTGATGAAACCCCTCTCTGGCGGCGGCGCCCGCGGCATGATGGTCGATGCCATGACCACTTACGGTGCCGACTCCTTCGTAGGCCGCCTGAGCTGTATTTTCCAAGGCTCCACCGATACTACGTTCTATATCCTCGCCGTCTACTTCGGCTCCGTGGGCATCCGCTACACGCGCCACGCCGTGGCCTGCGGACTGCTGGCCGACCTCGCCGGCATCATCGCCGCCATCGCCATCTGCTACATGTTCTTTGGGTAGGGCTCATGGGGCAAATGGGGCATATGAGTCTCATCTTCCCCATCAGCCCCATCAGCCCCATTAGCCCCATCAGTCCCATTAGTCCCAATAATCATCATGCCAAACCTCAAGTCTTTAGCCAAGGATACGGCCATCTACGGCCTGTCGAGCATCGTCGCCCGATTTATCAACTACCTGCTGGTGCCTATCCAGACGGCGCGCTTCGCTGCCTCCGGCGGCGAGTATGGTGTCATCACCAATGTCTATGCCTACGTCTCCATACTCATTATCCTGCTCACCTTTGGCATGGAGACCACCTTCTTCCGTTTCATGAACCGCGAGGGCGAGCGGCCGGAGGCTATCTATAGCACCACCCTGCGCATGCTGGCCACGACGTCGCTTCTCTCCATCGCCGTCGTCATGCTGCTGTTGCAGCCTATCGCCGGTGCCATCGGCTATGGCGATCACCCGGAGTACGTCGCTGTGATGTATGTCACCGTGGCCATCGACGCCTTCACGGCCATTCCCTTTGCCTATTTGCGCTATCAGCATAAGCCCCTGAAGTTTGCAGCGCTGAAAATCATCAACATCTTGCTGAACATCACGCTCAACGTGCTCTACCTCATCGTGCTGCCTGCCTTGCAGTGGAATCCCTTCGGCATCTACGATTCGCAGTTCACGCTCGACGTGGCTTTCGTGTTCTATATCAATCTGGTGTGCACCGTCTGCACGCTGCTCATGCTCTACAAGGAGCTGCGCGGCATACGCTTCGGCTTCGATGCTGCTGCCTGTCGCCGCATGCTCAGCTACACGTGGCCGCTGCTCGTCATGGGCGTCGCCGGACAGTTGAACCAGGCCGCCTCGCAGATACTCTTCCCCTATCTCTACGACGGTTCCGTGGCTGAGGCCCGTACTCAGCTCGGTATCTATGGCGCCTGCATCAAGATTGCCATGATCATGGTCATGATCACTCAGGCCTTCCGCTTTGCCTACGAGCCCTTCGTCTTCGGCAAGTCTAAGGACAAGGACAACCGCGAAACCTACGCCCAGGCCATGAAGTACTACTTCATCTTCACGCTCCTGGCCTTCCTCTGCGTCATGGGCTGGCTCGACCTGCTGAAGTTCGTCATCGGTCGCAGCTATTGGGAAGGCCTGCGCGTGGTGCCTATCGTCATGGCCGCCGAGATTATGTTCGGCGTGTTCTTCAATCTCTCCTTCTGGTACAAGCTTACCGACCGCACCATCTGGGGCGCCTACTTCTCGGGCATCGGCGCCGTGGTGCTCATTGCCGTCGACGTGCTTTTTATACCCCGCTACGGCTATATGGCCTGCGCCTGGGCCGGTTTTGCGGCCTATGGCGTGTCGATGCTGCTGAGCTACTTCATTGGACAGCGCTACTATAAGGTGGACTATCCGCTGGCCGACATGAGAACGTATCTTGTCCTGGCCTGTGCCATCTTCTTTTTGATGATGCTCGCCCATAGCCTGCCGCTATGGCTGTCGCTCACTGTCAATACCGTGCTCATCGTGCTGTTTGTGGCAGTTATCATCTGCCGCGACATGCCCCTGAGCAGTCTTCCCGTCATCGGCAGGAAATTCCGAAAATCATGAATGTCAAACCTTAGTAATGTCATAAAACCATCAATAGCAATGAAAAAGACCCTTATTGCACTGCTGGCCATGCTGGCCACCACCGCCCATGCCGACGAAGGCATGTGGACACTCTACAACCTGCCCAATGCCGTATTCGAAACCATGAAAATGGAGGGTTACCAGCTGTCCTACGACAAGCTCTATCAGGCCGACGATGCCATTATGAAGTCTGTGGTCAACTTCTCAGGCTATTGCTCGGGTGTCGTCGTCTCGCCCGACGGTCTGGTGTTTACCAACCACCATTGCGGCTTTGAAGCCATCCGCAGCCACTCCACCGTGGAGCACGACTACATGCTCAAAGGCTTCTATGCCAAGACCTATGAGGAGGAGCTGCCCAACAAAGATATGTTCGTGTCGTTCATGGTAGATCAGAAGGACGTCACCGACCAGGTGCTCACCGCCGACTTCAACGCGATGACTACCGAGCAGCGCGACCATTACCTCGACTCCTTAGAGAATGTCTGGTCGAAGGATGTCAAGGCCAAAGACTCCACCCTGCGCTTAGAGCTGAAGCCCTTCTACGAGGGCAACCGCTATTTCGCCACTACCTACCGCGACTTCCGCGACCTGCGCCTGGTGTTCGCCATTCCTAAGTCGATGGGTAAGTTCGGTGGCGAGACCGACAACTGGATGTGGCCGCGGCAGACCTGCGATTTCTCTGTCTTCCGTATCTACTGTGACCCTAAGACCGGCGGCCCCGCCGACTATTCCAAAGACAACGTGCCCTATCACCCTCAGCACTGGGCGCGCATCTCTGACGAGGGCTACAAGGAAGGCTCCTTCTCTATGACCATGGGCTATCCCGGCTCCACCAGCCGCTACCTGTCGAGCTATGGCATCCGTGAGCGCTATGCCGGCAATGCCATCCGTGCCCAGGTGCGTGGCGTCAAGCAGCAGGTGATGAAGCGCCACATGGACCAGTCGGAGGCCGTCCGTATCAAGTATGACTCGAAGTATGCACAGTCGAGCAACTACTGGAAAAACTCCATCGGCATGAACAAATGTATCGATTCCATCGGACTTATTTCGCAGAAGCGGCAGTTTGAACAGCAGCTCCGCCAATGGCAAGACTCCACCGGCCTGTTCCAAGGGCAGCTCTCCTTCAGCGACATGGACCAGTTCTACACCAAGCGTCTCAAGAGCAGCGAGGCCTATATGTATTTCATCGAGACCTTCCGCCGCACCGACGAGCTGTCGCGCCGCGCCCTGCTCATCCATAACGGCGTCTCGCCCAAGGGTCATGGCAAGCGTCAGCATTATACCTTCAAGGACAACCGCGATACCTGGGACTACGATACCGACCGCGAAATCCTCGGCACACTGCTCAGGAACTACCGCGAGCATGTCACCGACCGCCACTACCTGCCGCCGTTCTTCCAGACCATCGACGAAGACTTCGGCGGTGACTGCCAGCGCTATGCCGACTACCTCTACGGCAAGTCGAAGCTCATGAAGAACGGCAAGCGCCTCTATATGAACAAGAAATCGTTCCTCAAAGACCCCGGCGTGCAGTTCGGGCTGCAGCTTACCAACCTCCAGGCCGACCTTCAGGCTGAGTTCGCCCTGGTGCACGACAGTATAGACCTGCAGGAGCGCCTCCTCTGTGCCGCCAAACTGCGTATGGAGGAAGACATGCCCCACTACAGCGATGCCAACTTCACCATGCGCATGAGTTATGGTCAGGTGAAGGAATATAAGATTGGCGGCCGTCCCTCGGGCTATCGTACTACTGCTCCCAGCCTTGTGGCAAAGATGAAAAAGGGCGATTCCATCGAGGATTATCGCGTTGAGCCCGAGATGCTCACCCTCATGCAGGGTGCCGGCGACATGCCCCTCTGCTTTCTTACCACCAACGATATTACCGGCGGCAACAGCGGCTCGCCGATGTTCGACGGTCAGAACCGTCTCATCGGCCTGGCTTTCGACGGCAACTGGGACAGCCTCTCCAGCGACATCTTCTTCGACTCCGACCTCGCCCGCTGTATCGGCGTAGACATCCGCTATGTGCTCTTCATGATGGACAAGTGGGGCCATGCCGACCGCCTGATAAACGAAATGAAAGGTAAATAACAGTCCGAACTGTTAATTTATCATTAAAAATAGGCCAAAAGCATACAAGTTGTCAGAATAATGATTATATTTGCAGTGACAACTAACATTACTCACTTAATATATAGGAGAACATGCTATGGCTACCACAACTAAAAATTCCGAGAAAGAAGTAAAAGTGAAAAACAAAATGAATGACAATTATGTACCGAAGCTGAACACGTCGATATGGTATAACTGACGAGTGTTAATTGGTATATATAAATCAAAAAAAGTGCACTGAACGGCGAGTTCAGTGCACTTTTTTTGCTCTATTGTCGAAAATGTACTAATTTTGCAGCCGCTAATTGTATATTAAAACTGTTTGAGAGAAATGGATTTGATGGGACTGCCCTTGTGGGCATGGATTGTGTTTTATGTCTTAGTGCTTCTGATGTTGTTAGCCGACCTGAAGATGTTTGGCAAGAAAGGTCAGCACGAGGTGGGCGTCGGCGAGGCGTTGAAGATGACCTTTGTCTGGATAGCCGTCTCGCTGGTGTTTTGCGCTGGCATCTACTGGTTCTATCCAGCAGAGCCTCATGAGAAGGCCATGGAGTTCCTGGCAGGCTATCTGATAGAAAAGTCGCTGTCGATGGACAACCTTTTTGTCTTCCTTATGTTATTCTCTTTCTTCGGCGTCGAGCGTAAGTATCAGCATGAGGTGCTTTTCTGGGGTATCTTCGGCGCCTTGGTGCTGCGTAGTGTCTTTATCTTTGCCGGTGCGGCTATGGTGGAGCGCTTCGAGTGGATCTTGGGGCTGTTCGGACTATTCCTTATTTACACTGGTTTCAAGATGTTTGGCCACAATGATGACGAGAGCGTAGACCCCTCGAAGAATATCTTTGTCAAGGTGTTTAAGAAGTTTTTCCCCGTGAGCGACAAAATGCATGGGGGCGACTTCTTTGTCAAGGAGATGGGGAGTAGGGAGACGGGGGGTAAGGAGCGCTGGCTGGCCACGCCGCTGTTTATCACTCTGATAGTCATCGAGACCACTGATGTGGCTTTTGCCGTCGACTCCATACCTGCTGTCTTTAGCGTCAGCCGTGACCCCTTTATTGTGCTCACCTCTAATATCTTTGCCATCCTCGGCCTGCGTGCTCTCTATTTCGCCCTGGCCGCCATTGCTAAGTATTTCGGCTATCTGAAGTATGGCTTAGGTATCATCCTGAGCTTCGTAGGCATCAAGATGCTGTTGACGATGGACGAGTATGTCAACGCCTTTGGCCAGTGGGTGGGCCTGGATATCAATATGCCCCACGTTGAGGTGCCCACCCCCCTGTCGCTGGCCATCATTTTCGGCGTGCTCTTGCTGTCGATTCTCCTCTCCTTGCTGGCTAATCGTCAAAAAGCGGCCAAATAATTTGGTGTTCTCCCTTTTTTGCAGTATCTTTGCCGACGAAAACGGCTGCCCTGATAGTTAAATGGATATAACAAGGCTCTCCTAAAGCTTAGTTCCGAGTTCGATTCTCGGTCGGGGTACGCTTTCCTGCAAATATTAAAATAATAAGAATATATGAATACGATTATTGCAATTATAGCATTTGTCGTTGTGGCTCTTGTGGGCTGGGCTATTGCCGAGTGCAAGGCTAAGTATGTAACCTATAACAACAACGAGCAGGAGGATGCCGTGCTGGCGCAGGCTCGCAAAACCTTAGCGCAGAACGGTTACACGGAGCTTGGTATCAAGGACGTTATCCGCACCATAGCTACTACTGGCTATAGCGCCGTCTGAGGAAATCTCTCACCACTCACCACTTACCTCTCCACTCTCCCCTCTCGTGTTCCACGTAGGGCACGCATTGGCGAATCTTTACAGGGACAGTCTCCACCATGAGGCTGTCCCTGCTGACGTTTATGCGCACCATGGCGGCGCGGCTGTTGAGCGGCTTCGGTTGGTCGAAGATGAAGTTGCCGATGCTGTAGTAAATCTTCTTGCCACGGAAGGTTTCTATGGTCTGTAGCGTATGCGTATGGTGACATACCATCACGTCGGCGCCGGCCTGTATCAGTTGATGGGCGTCTGTGCGTTGCAGGGGCACAGGCTGCAGCGTATGCTCACCGCCCCAGTGCAGCGACACGATGATGACGGCCGTGGAGTCGGCACGTCGCAGGCGGTATACGCGCTCCAGCAGCGAGTCCATGGGCTCCTGGCTCACGCAGGGCTTGCCGGGCAGGTAGGCATAGTTCTCCAGTGCCAGCCTGAGCGAGGCCACGAGCCACACCTTGCGGGGCACCGTCGCCAGCAGCACGGGCTTGGCAGCCTCGGCCATGATAGCGCCGGCGCCTACGGCTGTCATGCCGGCGCGCTCAATATTGCGCTGGGTATCGAGAAGTCCCGCGCGCCCTTGGTCTATGCTGTGGTTGTTGGCCAGGTTCAGGTGCGTAAAGCCGTGGCGCTGCAGCACGCTGAGCCATTCCGGCTCGGCGCGGAAGATGAAGCGCTTAAACACTGGAGCCACTGTCTTTGTGGCGGGGCACTCCAAATTGCCCACCACCACCTGGGCCGTCCGTAGTACGGAGTCTACGCCAGACGAGAAGAGGTGGTCGGTGCCGTGGCGCTCAATGGCGCGACGCACGCCGCGGTCGAGCAGGATGTCGCCGGTCATGATGATGGTTAGGGGCGGCTGGGGGAGATGGGGCTCCTGGGGCCTCTGAGGCTTCTGGGGCCTCTGGGGCTTCTGGGGCTTCTGGGGCCTTTGGGGCTTCTGGGGCTTCTGGGGCTTCTGGGGCTTCTGGGGCCTTTGAGGCTTCTGGGGCTTCTGGGGCTTCTGAGAGGAAGCAATCTCAGTGGCCCCAGAAGCCTCAGTCGCCCCATCTCCCCCATTCCCTCCAGCCCCTACCATCAGGCTAACAGCCAGAGCTATAAAAATACTCCTCATCGATAGCCGGCTTTTGCTTTAGGGGCACGATGATTCGCTCCATCCACTGTGGTTGTCCCTTGCGCGGATTTTGCTTGAGCTGCTGCTGCCACTCCTCATCGGTGAGTCGTGGCTGGTCTATGGGCTGCGTGAACTCCCGATACGAGAACACCGCCCCGCGGGTGAGGTACAGATAGCCCTCAATCTCTACTACCACATAGATCTCGTCGGCATCGCCTACGGCCTCAAAGAGGATTGACTTGTCAGGGTTGTTCTCGGCATTAGCCGTGTAGACGTCGGCCACGAGGGCTATGCGGCGGTCGGTGCCCTGCACGTCGTCCCATCCCATGAGGTATTGGTCAGGCTCGCGAATCAGGTCGAGCGAAATATTCTCAAATGTGGCTCCTACGCGTTTTATCTGGTCATACTCCTCGTCAGTGAGCGCTTGCCCCCCGAGTTCCTTCTCGCTGACGGCCAGCAGGAATTGCAGCTCCTCGGCCATGCGCTCCGTGGCCTGTGCTATCTTCTCGGTCATCATGTTTTCCTGGCGCAGCGTCTTCGCCGTGTTCTGTAGTAGCTGCATGGCTTTCCGCCAGAAGGCGGTGTTAGGCTCCACATAGCCTTTCGTCACGGGGTCGGGCGGTCCGGCACCACCACACTCGGCCCCCATCGGCTGCTTGGCATATAGAATGGCGTCGTGCTTCAGCTCAGCCCATGAGGCGAGGGCGGCGTTGAGGTCTTTCAGCTGCCATTCTGGCGTCAGCATAAAGTAGGGTAGGGTGGTGCTCTTGTCGGCGTCCTGCTTGTCGGCCGTGGTGCTGACTGCGGTGCCGCTCTTGTCGGCGGCCATCACCTGCAGCGCCTGCAGCCACTGGGTGGCCATGGTCTCTGTCCAGTCTATCTCCTTCATGTGCGCCTTCATCTTCGTCAGCGTAGGCTCAAAGCCTTTCCATTTCGTCTGCTCCTCCTTGAGCAGTTGCTCAGCGGCGCCTATGCCCATCGCAGCCATCACGTCGAGACCCTTCGGCGTGGCCCGTAGCGTGGGCTTCGACTCGTAGTCGACCATCTCCTGCAGCACCTCGGCGTCGGGCTGGTAGCGCTGCGGCAGCAGGCACACCTTGTTGCGGCTCGTAGCCTGGAATTTAGGCCGTATGCGTGTCTGTTGCTCGGCGATGGTGTTCAGCCGCTGGCGTATCTGGTTGAGAGCTTGGCCGTCAGAGAGCAGTTGCTCTATGTCCATGCCTGTCTGGCGCAGCTCCTGCTGCACCTGCGGTATGGCCAGGTTGTCGGGCTGTCCCATGAGCAGTGTCAGCAGCCGGTTTACCTGGTTGTAGATAGCCGTGGCCTCGGCATTGCTGCTCAGCCCGTCGGCGATGACGAGTGCCTGCCTGAGGGCGTTGTCGCTGTCAAGGCCGAAGGGCACGCTCTGCAGCCACATCATGCCGCGGAAATATCGCTGCAGCTGTTCGCTGCGCGTATAGTGACCGCGGGGGCGGAACAAGCTGTAAGGGAACATCACCTCCTGATATTCGGCAATGACGTCGGTAGTGCTGTTGGTGGCCTGCATCACACGTTCCACCTCTTTCCCGGCGATGCTTTGCTCTTCGGGAGTGGTGTCCAAGGACCGGTTTGTCAGCAACTGGTAGGCAATGTTGAAAAATCTGGCACCACGGAGAGCCGCCTTCCTGCCCTCTGTCGTCACAGCATGGTCGCGCCGGGCCAGCATCGTGGCATACATGCTCTTGCTGAATTGTGTGATGAGCGAGTCGAGCCTCTCCTGCTCTATCTCGCGCAGCATGCAGTCTACGTACAGGTGGTAGAGCTGCAGGTAGAGGTCGGTAGTGACAAACGACGGGAAATTGCTGTAGTCGTTCTGTTCGTAGACGTGGAACAGCTGCTCCTGCCCTGCAGGCACGATGGCGAAGCCCTGCTCCGCGAGCCGCTGTGCCAGCTGCGGGTCAAACTCCTTCAGCTGTCGCGGGTTCAGCAGGTTCTGGATGTTCACGCGCAGGCCGTCGGCGGTCTTGAAGTTCTGCTGTCGCAGCTCGTCCTCGCGCTCCTGCAGCCGCTGCATGAAGGCACGCTCCTCGTCGGTATACTTGATAGCCCCCGACTCCTCGCAGGCGCGGTAGTAGTAGTCGCGCCAGGGTTCGTTGTCGCGTTCCTTCACGCTGCTGAAGTCGGCGTTCTCGTCGAAGGCCCACATCAGCGAGTCATACCACGTGGTAGTGCCGTAGATACCTCGCAGGTAGGCATCCTTGAATGGCAGCCCTTGTCGCGCTGCCGGCGCATGGCGCAACACGCGCACGTCGGCCAGGCTTAGGCCCGACACGTCCATTGCATAGTCCAGCGGCTTGTTGAGCGCCTCCACGTCGAGTGTCGCCGTGGGCGCTTCTGCCACCGCTTGTTTCTGACTGCACGCCCCCATCAGGGCGGCCACACATGTTAATAGAATAAATGTCTTTTTCATAATCTTATTAAATACCCGCCCCATCCCCTCCCAAAGGGAGGGGGCTGATTACCTTGCATGCTTCTCACCACTCACCTCTCAAAACACTTGATGGCCGTCTGGCGGTCTACGCCCTTTATCAGGAAACGGTCGAAGGCCATGCCGAAACTCTGCCACCGATATTCGGCCACGACGTAGAGGCTGTCAACGGTAGACTCTAAAGCGCGGACACGGCCGTCGGTAAAGCGGAAGTCTTCGAGCATGCCGCCAAGCTTAGAGCCCAGCCACAGGGGGCGCACCTTGACCTTTTCAGCCCTATTGCCGTCAGACCGGGTGCTGCCCTTCACCGCCTTGAAGATAAAGATCCGCCGCGCCTTCTCAGGGTAGAATCGCGTAGCTTTCACCACGCCCACCATGGCGTCGGCGCTGCCGTCGCCATCGACGTCGCCAGTCTCAAAGCGGTAAACGGGGTAGGGCAGCCGCCAGTCGTTCAACCAGTAGAGATTGTCGTTAACCCGCCGCAGTTCATAGCCCTGAGCCGTTGTATGTATCTCTGTCTGCGCCCGTGCATCGATGACCGTCAGTAGCAGTACAATCACTATAGTTATTCTGCACACTAAAATCGTTAAATTCATTGTCGTCAATGTCTGTGGTGTCGCTATCGCCTCACCCCTCCAGCATCTTGCGGAAGCAGCGGTGGCGGCGGTGTATGCGGCTGTCAAGATACTGCCATTGCGACTGCACGGCGACGTTGCGCTCCATCTGCGGCATGGCGTCGGCCCATTTAAAGCCGTAGCGCTGGAACTGGTGTATCAGGTCGTCGAAAATCAACGCCACGGCGCCCTTGGAGCGGTATTCCGGCAGCACGCCGATGAGCAGCAGGTCTACGGTGTCGGTCTTGTGCCATTTCAGGATTTTCAGCACGTGCCACCAGCCCATGGGCCAGAGCCTGCCGTCGCGCGTCTGCTGCAGGGCACGGCTGAATGATGGGAAAGTAATGCCGAAGCCTACCATGCGGTCGCCGTCCATGATGGCCGTAACGAGGTTCAGATCGGCTATCTTGATGTAGTCGTTCACCAGCTTGTCTACTTGCCTGGCCGACAGCTGGCTGAACCCGTAGAGATCTTTATACGTCGCGTTTAGCAGGTGGAACACCTCGCGGCCTTTGCCCTCATCTATCAGCTCGCGGCGCGTAAACTTATGCACCCTCAGGCCGTAGCGCCGCTCCACCATCTGGGCAATCTTGTGGAATTTATAGTTGTCGTCCTCGGGCACTCTGACCTTGAATTCCACGTAGTCGTTATCCTTCTCAAAGCCTCCGTAGTGCTCTATATGCTGCGGGTAATAGGGGTAGTTGTAGTTCACATACATCGTCGACAGCTCGTCGAATCCCTCCACCAGCATGCCCTCGCGGTCGGTGTCGATAAATCCCAAGGGGCCTGCCATCTCGGTCATGCCGCGCTCACGGCCCCACTGCTCAACGGCCTTGAGCAATGCCGCCGACACCTCGGGGTCGTCAATGAAGTCGAACCATCCGAACCTCACCTGCTGGCACTGCCACTGCTCGTTGGCCCGCCGGTTGATGATGGCTGCCACGCGACCCACCACCCGGCCGTCCTTGTAGGCCAGGAAGTAGTCCGCCTCGCAACATTCAAACGACGGATTCTTGTCGCGCCTCAGTGTGGCCATCTCGTCAAAATATAAATAGGGTACGGCCTCGCCGCTGCCGCGATAGAGGTCGTAATAGAACTGGACGAACGCCTTCAGTTCACGCTTTGTCGATACTTTGTGTATTTCAATCATGGTTGTATCTTACTTTCGGAGGTAGGTATAGTGTTGTGCTTAAGCAATATATGGAAAACCCCAGTTACCGGCACTGCAAAGATAATTATTGTCGTTCAATTTTTATACCACAACAAACGCTTTATAACAATTATTAACTTGTTGTCCTCTGCTAGTAACTATTCATCGAATAATTCCAAGCTATAATTCCCCGTTTTGCTTTGGTACACGAGTGTCTCACTTGCGAATCGCTGCAAGTGGGACACTTGCTTCCGCTTATTGAGGGAGTGCAACATCCTCAAAACTTTTTGATACACCGCTGTTTGCCTGTATGCAGATAATTATATAATTTTGCCGCACTCTTATAGCTTACTTCACAGCAAAGAAATAATCCTTAGTTATATAGCCAAACTAGAAACAAACTTAAAGAAAATGAGGAAATCATTAGTTCTTTTCTTAGGGCTGGTGGCGCTTACGGCTTCGGCGCAGCGTTACCCCTATCAGGACACGCGGCTGACGGCCTTGGAGCGTGCCCGCGACCTGTGTTCACGACTGACGTTGGAAGAGAAGTCGCAGCTGATGCTCGACGAAAGTCCCGCCATCGAGCGGCTGGGTATCAAGAAATTCTTCTGGTGGAGCGAAGCTCTGCATGGTGCTGCCAATATGGGTAACGTCACTGTGTTTCCCGAGCCCGTGGCCATGGCCTCGTCGTGGAATCCCGACCTGCTCTACCGCTGCTTCGATGTGGCCTCTACCGAGTTTCGTGCGCAGTACAACCACCGTCTGTATGATTTGAAGGGCGAAGACATGAAGATGCGCAGTCTCTCGGTGTGGACGCCCAACGTCAACATCTTCCGCGATCCGCGGTGGGGCCGTGGACAGGAAACCTACGGCGAAGACCCTTATCTGACGGGCGTCATGGGCGTCCAGGTGGTGCGCGGCCTGCAGGGGCCCGAAGATGCCAAGTATCGCAAGCTGTGGGCCTGTGCCAAGCACTATGCCGTGCATAGCGGTCCGGAATACACGCGCCATAGCGCCAACCTGACCGATGTGTCGCCGCGCGACCTGTGGGAAACCTATCTGCCGGCCTTCAAGACGCTGGTGCAGCAGGCTAACGTGCGCGAGGTGATGTGTGCCTACCAGCGGCTAGACGACGACCCCTGCTGCGGCTCTACCCGTTTGCTGCAGACCATCCTGCGCGACGAGTGGGGCTTCCGCTATCTCGTGGTCAGCGACTGCGGTGCCATCAGCGACTTCTATACCTCTCATAAGAGCAGCTCGTCGCCCGTGACGGCTTCGGCCAAGGCCACGCTGGCCGGCACCGACGTGGAGTGTGGCTATGGCTATGCCTACAAGAGCATTCCCGAGGCTGTGCGCCGCGGCTTGATCAGTGAGGCCGAGGTCGACAAGCACGTGGTAAGGCTCCTGGAGGGACGCTTCGACCTGGGCGAGATGGACGACCCCGCCGTGGTGGAGTGGTCGAAGATTCCGTATTCGGCCATGTCTACCAAAGCCTCGGCCAGCATCTCGCTCGACATGGCCCGCCAGAGTATCGTGCTGCTGCAGAACAACAACCAGATACTACCCCTCAGCGGCAAGGAGCCGGTAGCCGTTATCGGCCCCAATGCCGACAACGAGCCTATGATGTGGGGCAACTATAACGGCACCCCCAACCATACCGTCACCATCCTCGACGGCATCTGTGCCCTTCAGGGCGTGAGTAAAGCCAAGGCCGTGAAGGGCGGCGGCCGGGTGAAATACCTGCCGGGTTGCGACCTCACTTACGACAAGGTGATGGAGAGCCGCCTGGCTTCAGAGTGTACGGCTCCTGACGGCAAGAAAGGTTTGCGTGGCACCTTCTGGACCAATGTCGACATGGAGGGTAAGCCTTTCAGCGCCGAATATTATACGCAACCGCTGGCCGTGACCACCCATGGCATGCACACCTTTGCCGCCAACCTGCCCATCGACGATTTCTCGGCCAAATACGAGACGACGTTTGCCCCCCGCGAGGCCGGTGAGTATGTGCTTAACGTTGAGGGCACCGGCGACTTCGAGGTCTACGTCAACGGCACGCGCAAGGCGCGTCACCACATCTGGCGCGCCACACCTACGCGCACTGTGCTGCAGGCTCAGACCGGCGAGAAATTCCAGATTGAGGTGCGCTTCCACACGGTCAAGACGTGGGGTGCCTCGATGAAGATCGACGTGGCTCGCGAACTGCCTATTGACTATCAGCAGACCATCGACCAGCTGAAAGGCATCGACAAGGTGATCTTCGTGGGTGGTATCGCTCCCAGCCTGGAGGGTGAGGAGATGCCCGTCAATATTGATGGCTTCAAGGGCGGCGACCGCACCAACATCGAGCTGCCCCGCGTGCAGCGTGACTTCCTCAAAGCCCTGAAACAGGCTGGCAAGCACGTCATACTGGTCAACTGCTCAGGGTCGTGTATTGCCCTTCAGCCCGAGACCGAGACCTGCGACGCCATCGTTCAGGCATGGTATCCCGGCCAGGAGGGAGGCACGGCCGTGGCCGACGTGCTCTATGGCCGTTACAACCCCAGCGGCAAGCTGCCCGTGACGTTCTATAAGAGCAGCAGCCAGCTGCCCGACTACGAAGACTACTCTATGAAGGGTCGCACCTATCGCTATTTCAGTGACGCCCTCTTCCCCTTCGGCTACGGGCTGTCGTACACCCGTTTCGAGGTGGGCGAGCCGCGCTGCACGATGGCGGGCGGCGAGGTCGTGGTGACCACCAGCGTGAAGAACGTGGGCACTGCCGACGGCACTGAGGTGGTGCAGCTCTACATACGCAACCTGCAGGACCCTGACGGTCCGCTGAAGTCGCTGCGCGCCTTTCAGCGTGTCAGCGTGAAGGCCGGCCGGGAGGCGACGGTCACACTCAGGCTCAACGCAGCGAGCTTCGAGTTTTGGGATGCCGCGACCAACACCATGCGCGTCAAGCCCGGCCGCTACGAGATATTAGTGGGCAACAGCTCTGCCGACGGCAATCTTAAGAGAATAGAGATGACATTATCCAACTTGCAGAAGTAGAGCAAAAAAGAAAAGGAAACCCCTTCACACCAATGTGCTGGTTTACAGCAATCAAACATTGGTGTGAAGGATTGAAAACGATTACAGAGATGCTATTGCTTCGGCCGACAGGCCGGTAATCTCTGCTATATCTTCTATGGCATAGCCTTTGTCTTTCATCGTTTTCGCATTTCTGCGATTAGTCTTGATTTCACCCTCGGCAATACCTTTAGCCCGTCCTTCGGCAATACCTTTAGCCCGTCCTTCGATGACGCCTCGGGTGTAACCCTTGCTGTCGGCGGTCATAAATGCACCTTGGTTGTCGTAGAATATCTTTTCGCTCTCCCAATATTTAATATACTCATCCTTGGAAAGGGCGGCTATCTCGGCCACCTCGAAGAATTTCGAGAAGATACGTTCCTGCAGGGTCTTCGGGCGCTCCAGCAGGCGGGGAAGGTTCTTCAGCGCATAGAGCCACTTGTCGTCCATAGTCACCAGTTCATCCTCCGTCTTGCGGAACTTGGGCATCTCCAGATAGATGTAGGTGAGCTTGTCGTAGAACACAGTCTTTTTGTTGACGTCCATGAGCTGCACCACGTGGTGGTAGTAATTTTCGTCGTCCTTGTCCTCGTCGAACACAAAGTTGAGGATGCCGATGGTGTAGACAGCCTTCAGGCCGAAGAGCCATTTACCCTTCTCACCCTGTGAACGGATAGGAAACGAGGAATAGTAGACTGAGCGGTCTTTGAACCACTGCTGGTCGGCTTTTTGCATCTCGATGATAATCTTGTCGCCCTTCTCATTCTCACAATACACGTCGAAGACAGACTTGCGGTCTTCTTCGGTGTCACCCAACTGCTCCGTAGGCAGCAGCGTGAGGCTCTTGATGACCTCGCGCCCCTGCAGCAGGGCGTTGACGAAATTGAGCGTCAGGTCCTTGTTGGGCTCAGTACCGAAGAAGTACTTGAAGCCATAGTCGGTGTAGGGATTGATGTATTTGCCGTTGTTCTCCATCGCGAAAAATTATGCTCGTTGGCAAAAGTACACAAAAATTCCCGAACGGCCAAGGCCATTCGGGAATTTTTTTATGGGGCAGCAAAAATAGCTGCAAAAGTTCTGTTGCTTACTTTACTTGACGTAGAGCTTCTTGCCGTCGACGATGTAGAGACCGGTGCCGAGGCGCTGGCGCAGTGCTGCCGGCGACGGGTCGTCGGTGACCATCAGCAGTCGTCCCTGCAGGTTGTAGACGCGGTGGCGGGCTGTCGGCGACGGCATCAGGTTGCTGATGGCCGTGGCGGCATCCTGCTCGTCGTCAACGATGGCGAAGCGGCTGGCTTTGGCCGCAGAGAGGATGTACGCCTCGAAGGGTCTGACGTCGCGCTCCAGGTCGCGGAAGAAGTTGCTGCCCTCGGGGAATCCGCTGAAAGCCTCGTTGCGGTTGATGGGCAGTACGTAGCTGGCCTTGGGCGTTGCCGTGAGCGAGGGTACAAACAGGAACTCGCCTTTCTGCGGATAGGCCGTCGCGGGCTGTGGCTCTATCAGGGCGTTGTCGGCCTCGAAGGTGATGGTGCCGCCCAGCATGTAGGCGTCGGCATAGTAGCTGTTGTTAGGCATGGAGATGATATACGGCTGGTAAGCCTCTATCGTTGCCGTGGGCACAAAGCCCGTCTCTGTGAGGCGGCAGAGCCAGAAGGGCTTGGCCGAGGCGTCGCCCTTGGCAAAGGGTGCTGCCACGCCATTGACGGGATGGCTCACGCGCTGCACGGTGAAGGGCAGGGCAATGGTCTCCCAGCCGCGACACTGATTAACAACGGTGGGCATGGTGTACTGGTGCTGGTAGCTAATGTGCTGCGCCGTAAATGCCGTGGGGCAGTAGAAGTTGGCGTTACCCTCGGCGTCGGTCAGCGTGATGCTGGTAGCCACGCCGTTGGCCACGACATTGCGTACCGACGACGGGGCATCGGTGGTGGTGCGCACGTAGAGCAGCAGGTTGGGGTTGCTGAAGCCGCTCAGGGCCGTCTCGCTCAGGCGGATGCTGGCGTTCCACGTGATGGCCGCCAGCTGCTGGCAACCGCTGAAGATGCCTGTTCCCACGCTGCTCAAACGTTGCGGCAGACTGATGCTCAGCAGCTGTGGCATGCCGGCAAAGGCACCGTCGGGCAGGGCCTGACTGCCGTCGATGGCTGCTGCGGAGAGGTCTAAATGCTTCAGTGCAGGCATCGAGCGCAGGACTGTCAGGTCGGTCGCATTGAGCGTGCCGACGACGGCGAGCGTCTGGATGTTGTCAGTGCCGCTCCACTGGAAGGCCTGACTCAGGGCGCCGGCAGCGTCGGTGCGTGCCACCTGACCGTTGTAGCAGCTGTGCAGGCTGATGGTGGTCTGCTCAGAGTTGTTCCAGTCGGTCTTCTCGGCGTAGACAGTCACCACGCACGGCTGGTCGATGGTGATAGGCTGGGTGTAGACGCCCTCGCCCGTCATGCCGCCGCTGAGCCGGTAGTGGATCACGGCGCCGGGGGTAGCACAGGTCAGCGTCAGTGTACGGCCGTCGTAGGCCGACTCTACCTTCTCGGCAGTGAAGCCGCCGGGGGTGTAGGTGGCCACGTCGCTGACATTCAGGTTGGGCGCCACGGCCATAGCCTTCACCACGCGGTTGTCGGTCAGGGTGATGGCGGCTCCCGGCCTGACGCTGGGCGAGGCCGTGGTGGGGTCGCTGCCGCCAAGCGCATAGTAGATGGTGGCGTCGGCCAGGTCGCAGTCCATCTGCAGCTGGTTGTCGCCGGTGAGCAGCAGCCGCGGGCGCGGCGTCTGCAGCCAGTCAACGGTGATGGTAGCCACGTCGCTGGGCAGGCTGCCTTCGAGGATGGCCACCACGCGGTAGGTGAAGTTGCGCTCAGGCTGTATGAGCGCCCCGTCGGCCTTCGGGCTCTGCGCCGTAGGCATGGTGCCGTCGGTGGTATAGTAGAAGTCGGCGCCCTCGCTCTGGCAACTGATGCTGATAGCCGTGCCCTGGCGGGCAATGACGGGCGCAGAGGTCTTGAATTGCGACGGGTCGAAGAACTCCTCTGCCACCTCGCTATCGTTATAGCCATTGAGGCGTCCCACGGCCTTCACCGTCGTTGGGCCGTTGATGGTTACCGGCTGCTGGGGGTTATACTCGCGGCCGACGCTGCGCGGGTCTGAGCCGTCGAGGGTGTAGTAGATGATAGCGTCGGCGGGCTGGCAGGCCATCTCCAGCTGGTAGACCAGTGTGCCGTCGCGGCGGGTGGTCTTGCCTTCGATGGCGGGTGTGCCTACCTTGTAGCTGTCAACGGTCAGCGCCACGGACTTAGAGTCCGACCATCCCGTACGCACGGCCTTGGCCTTGATGGTGGCGTTGTGTTTCAGTTCAAAGGCTGAGGAGTAGCGGTTGCTCTGCTCGGTAGGTTCCGTGCCGTCGAGGGTGTAATAGATATTGGCATCGGCCACCTGACAGCTGATGGTCACCATGCCGTCGGCAAAGCTGATAGCCGGCGTGGGCAGGATGTTGTCGTTGGTCATCAGGCGCACCTTCAGGGGCTGCTCCATGTCGGTCTGCGACATACCCATGAGCACGCCGTAGTAGGTGCCGCGGGAGAGGACTATCTGGTGGGTCTTCTCCTGCCACTGCTCGGGTGTGATCAGCCCATAGCGCGAGCCGTCGCTATTGTAAATCTGCAGTGAGGCCTGCTGCTCGGCATAGAGGTAGTAGACGCCACTCTGGGCAATGTCGATCTTGACACCCTGGAAGTCGCCGGGCAGCACCTTGCCGACAGCGAGCTCCTGGTCTGGAGCCAGCGTGTAGAGGGGCTTCGTGCATGAGTCCTTCATCTCAAACTGCGTTGAGGCCGGAGCACTCCATTCATTGGCCTGATTCTGGAATTGCATGGCAAAGCCTACGCTGGCAGTGCGGTGGAGGCTTACCTGACCGGCAGTAGAGGTGAAGTCGTACTTACAGCCCTCGGTGAGCGAGCCTATCTGGCTGAGCTCGGGGATGGTGAGCACAAACGACTTGAGTTCATACTCCGCCGTGGGCTTCAGGCTGACGTAGTGGCTTTCGCTGTTGAAGTTGTAGCGATAGCCGGTGATGGGCGCGGCACCCTTCGGCGTTTCGCCGGTGACGTAGATGAGCCGACGGTAGATGTTGCCCCACCGTCCTTCACTGTCGCGTCCGCGGTAGTTGAAGAAATGTATGCCCTCAGTGAGCTGGCTGATGTCGACGAAGCCTGTGAAGGTGTCGCCGCGGAGGGGCTTTAGCTGGTGGACGCTGTCATTGTCGATCCAGTATTCCAGGTGCGTGGGCGTGGCCTTCGACATGTCGGGCACGAAGAATAGCCATCGTGACAGCGCGCCCCACAGGCCGCCGGCATTCTGCGGGCGCAGGTTCAGATAGTGTACGCCGGGCTCCATCCGGCTCAGGTCGAGCTTCAGGGTGGCGGCCTCGCCGCTGGTGGTGACAACTTGCTGCGATGTGTAGTCGTCGTCAACCCAGTATTGATAGCTCATGGCGGCGGTAGACACCATGTCGGGCACGAAGAAGAGCCATCGTGACAGTGAGCCCCATGAGCCGAGAGCGTTCTGCGGCCTGAGGTTGAGGTAGTGGACGCCGGGCGATATGTTCTGCAGGCTCATCGTGATGGCGGCCTGCTGGCCACTGGCGTTCACCGTTGTGCGGGTATCATAGTCGCTGTCGAGCCAGTACTGATAGCGCATGGTAGCGGTGGTATTTGCCTCGGGAATGAAAAACAGCATCCTACTCAGGGCGCCCCACTCGCCATTGGCATTTCTGGCGCGGAAGCTCAGGTAGTGTACACCCTCCTGCTGCCGGCTGATGTCAATGTTTAGTGGTATGTCCGTGGCTGTGCTGTTCACCGTGGTGTGCCCCGCGTAGTCTGCATCTATCCAGTACTCATAGCGACTCACACCCTGGGCAAAGCCCAGCGTGAGCGATAGCAAGAGCAGCAGGAAAAGACTTGTTCGTTTAAGCATACGCGTGCGGGGGAATGATTAGTTGGTGGTAACCTTGATGTTGACATTCAGCTCCTTTTTCTCCGTGTCTACGGTGATGGTGTGCTCCGTTACGCGCGGCACGGTGGGCACCAGCGAGTAAGGGGCGGCGCCGCCGGTGATGCCCACCACGGTGCCGTCAGTGCCGATGTAGCCCTTGGTCTTCAGGTCGGCGTCGCTGAGGGAGCACTCGGTACTATTGCTAAGAATATCAGTGTTGTTATAATTCCAGCAGTTAGCGTTGTTGCTGTAGGTGTAGTAGTTGCGGCCACAGAGGCAGTTGCGGAATACGGTATTGGTATAGAAAGAACTAGAAGTGTTAGTATCCCATGTTCTTATGATACAGTTGGTGTAGCTGGCGAGGACAGCGCGATACTTGGAGCCAGTCCAATAATTGTTAATGTAGTAGATGTTACAGTTCATGAAGTTAACGTCACCCGCTGCTGCTGCATCTCCTTGCAGACACCAGATTTTGCTGTTCATGACGTAGAGCGATTTAACGTTCTCTGAAAGGTTAAAACCGCTATTCTCGTTGCCGCGGCTATAGCAGCGGTCGATGGTGGCATTTTCGGTCAGGGCGTTGAAGACGATGGAGTTAAACTGGCACTTCCTGATGTTCAGACCCTTGCAGGGCTGTACTACGGTGATGGTGTTAGAGATGGTGAAGGCATCGAGCAGACGGGCGGTGAGGGTAGGTGAGCCGGGGATGTCGATGTTGACATTGCCACCCCAGACGGTGTTGATGCCGGCGCCGATGACGCTGATTTTCTTGGTGATGTTCATGTCGCCGCTGAAGGTGCCCTCGCTGAGGTAGATGGTGTCGCCGTCGACGGCCTTCGTCAAGGCATCGTCAATCTTGTTGTTCTCATAGACGGAGACGGCTCCCTGATGTTGCAAAACGATTTGTCCGAACTGTGCGTTTGCTGCAGTGCTTACTAAGGCGAAGCATGCCAAGGCCATTAATTTCTTTCTCATATCTGTTGTTTTTTTATTTGTTTTCAATCTTCAATCTTCAATGTTCAATGTTCAATGTTCAATTTTCAATGTTCAATGTTCAATGTTCAATGTTCAATGTTCAATCTCTAATCTCCTAAATGTTTGGTATGGGGTTGTCGTTCTCGCCGGGCTTACCGCCGCTGGTAGCGATGGTCAGCACCTCGCTGTAGGACGTGCCCACGGCGCTGGTGGCGTATGCCCTGACGTAGTAGGTGGTGCCGGAGTCGAGGCCGCTGATGGTGCCTTCAAAGGCGGCGGTGGCGGCGGTTACGCTGATGCTGTGGTCGCTCTTCGTCGGCGTGCTGTTGGTAGCGCTCCATACGAAGCCGCGCTCAGTGACGGCAAAGGGCGAGGTGACGGTGCTGCTGACGGTCATCTGGTCGCGGCCGATGGTGACCGATGCCGGCATCGTGAGCACTGGCAGTACGGCGGCCTGCTGGCTGACGGTGACGGTGATGGTCTGCCGCTTGCTGAGTGCGCCATAGCTGATGGTGATGGTAGCCTCGCGGGCGCTCTGCTGGGTGTTGGCCTCGCAACTGATGAGCAGGTCGTAGGTGCCCTGCCCGCTAATCTTGTCCATCGTCAGCCAGGTGGCGCTGGCGGTGGCCGTCCATGAGGCGGTGCCCTCTAATCGCAGCGTCTGCTGACCGCCGACGGCCTCGTAGGCGAGGCTGGTAGCACTGGCCGTGAGGTTGGTGGAGCGCCCCTCCTGCATGATTGTCACGTGACCGCTGGTGGTGGCGCCGCTGACGGTGAGAATCGCCGACCGCTCGTTCTCGCTGCTGTTGCCTACGGCGGTAATATTGATGGTGGCGTTGCCTTGGCCTGACGTCTGGCTCAGTGTGAACCACTCTTCCACGCCTCTGATCTCCCATGTGGCGTTGCTCTCTATCACCAGGCTCTTGGTTTCGCCGCCGGCGGCAAAGGTCAGCTCACTGGCGTTGAACGTCAGCGTCTCGTTGCTCTTGGCCTGGTGTACGTGGATGACGCGCTGCAGTCCGCCGGCAGTCTTCACGGTGATGGTGGCGTTGCGGTCGGCGGCGATGCTGCTGTTAGCCTGAGCACTGAGGGTGATGGTGGCGTTGCCGTTGCCCTGGGCGGGACTCAGCGTCAGCCAGTCGGCGCTGGCGGTGGCCGTCCATGTGCAGTTGGCGCCCACGGCAATGGTCTGCGTGGAGCCACCGCCCTCGATGCTGAGGTTGGTAGTGCCAAGCTTCAGATACTCGTCTGACAGGAAATACTTGTCGGTATCCACCTCGTCGGCGCAGCCCGTGGTCAGCACTAAGGTCGCTACAATCGTCAGCACCGATGTCGCGGTTGTCAGCATGGTCGCCACGACCGTCAGCAGGCAGCCGACAAGACTTGCTGGCAAGTTCTCTGATGCGTAATATGCTCTTATATCTCTCATACTTCTTTCTTCAAATCTCAAATCTCAAACCTCAAATTTCAAACCTCAAATTTCAAACCTCAAATTTCAAACCTCAAATCTCAAACCTCAATCCTCAAACCTCAAAAGTAAAACATCAGTCCCAGGTTAACGTTCAGTCCGTCGGCCCATCCCTTGATGGTAGAGTCAAACTTACTGAGCGCCTCAAAATTCTTGTCCTTCGACGCGGCAAAGTCATACTCCGGCGTAAGGAACACACGGAAGGTGCCATTCTTTCCCGACGGAGCAAACATAAGTCGCACGCCGACGGTGCCGCTGATGGCCGTGCCGCCGTCAAGCACCTTCTCGCCACTGACGGCGATGTCGCTCAGACGGCTGCCCTGCAGCGAGGTGAAGGCCGCGCCCACCTGCGGGGTGATGGCCAGCACCGGCGCCGGCCAAAAGTCGTAGCCCACACGCAGGAAACCGCGCAGCGCCGAATAGCTATAGCCGTCGGCCAGGGCGCCGGCTTGGTCGTAGATATACACATCCTTCGACTTGTTGAGGCCGTAGACGGCTCCCGCCTCTATAGTGAAATTGTGGAACATGGCGCCGATGCTCACCGACGGCCCCATGATTGACAGCACGTTGAAACCCACGGAAGCGGTGAAGCTGCTCTTTGGAGCCTCTTCTCCTCGGGGCACCTCAATCACCAAATTAAAAGTTCGTCCACTTTTAATAGTGTCAGTGGGATAATCCTTAGAAAAATCGACCACCAAAGGACTTAACTTATCTTTTTTTGAAGGAATAATTTCAAGGTATGTCGTCATGTTTGGTACATAAACCCAGTAGCTGCCATCTTCCTTTAGCTCTGTTTTGACGGTGTCTCCTTGGAATTTTACTTCTGAGAGCGGTATCTTGACAATAATTAGCGCACAAATAGAGTCGTTAGCGTCTTTAACAGGATACTGGGTGGCAGCAGGGTCATTTCCGTCATTTTTAAACTCTGTCACTTTTATCTGCGCACTGGCCGCTATAGCCAGCAGACAGAGCACTGCAGCTGTACAAAGTCTTTTTGTGATGTTATTCATAGATAATCTGATAATTCTTTGGTAAGATGTTTTGTCCCTTAAATGAACGCACCAGCGAGGGGTAGTTGATCTTGACGATGGCGCGGCAATAGTATTCGCCCTTGGGCGTCTTGACAATCTCGTCTTCAACCATCACGCCGCCGATATAATTGAGGTAGGGCGCTCCGCGACCTTCGAAGAACCGGCGCAGCCAGTGGTTCTGCTGGTTCTCTGCCAGGCGCCGCCCGCCATTGAACCCCGGCAGACCCTCATAGAGCAGCTTGCTGACGGCCTCCTTCTGAGCGTCCTCCAGAGCTTCGTCGCGCTTGGCACCGAAACCCTCGGCCGAGACGATGACGCAATTCTTTCCCACCTGCAGGGTGTTCACCTGACCGCGGATGTTGACGCCCTGCGCCTGAGCGCAAACAGGCATCATCAGGCACAAAATCCCCAGCATCACAATCTTGAATGTTCTACTATTTTCCATGCGTTATTTTTTACTTTTCACTTTTCACTCTTCACTAGCGTAGCGCTACTTAATGATCATCTGATGAACGCCGGCGTCGAAGACGCTTTTGATTTCCTCCTCGCCGTCGGTGACCTTCATCTCTAAGTTCAGACCCTCCTGGTTGGCGTCTTTAAGCTTCAGCTCGCCAATCTTGCTAAGCAACATCTCGCCGGCCTCAAAGCCCCACTCCTCGCTCGGAATCTGCTCGTAGACGGTGTAGACGCGACCCTCGTAGGGCACGCCCTTACTGATGGTGGCAAACACAGTCTTGGCACCCTTCTTGCTCGACTGGCCTAAAGACGTAATCTGTCCCAGCGACTGGTGGTACTCTTCGGGCAGCACCGACGTGGGGTAGTTGATGCGCGAAGCCTCTTTGATGGCGTCGCCTTCCGAGTCCTTATATTTAGCATAGTTGCTGGTAACGGTGGAGTAGGCCACGCGCCCCGTCTTGCTGCTGATAAAGGAAATGGCGTAGTAAATCTCACAATTATATACGGTCTTGTCTACCATCTCCCCGTCTTTATAGGTTTTGGTCTGTTGCGACGAGGTAAGCGTAGAGAGAGCCTTGCCGCGCACTAGATATTTGATACCTTTCTCGTTGAGCGCCTGTAACAACTCCTTTTCCTCGGTAGGCAGTTGTCCTAATGATTCTATGGTGGCGGCTCGCGCCCGCAGACCGCCGACGAATGACGACCGCAGGTTGTCGGCAATCCACCCATCGGTGTCGGCAGTAAATGGGGCAACAGCAAACTCTACCTTGGCCATTGCAACAGTGCTACCGCCGACGAGGAGCCCCAATAGTGCTAATATGGTAAATATTTTCTTGCTCATACCAATCTTCAATCTTCAATCTTCAATCTTCAATCTTCAATCTCCAATTCTCAACTCTCAACTCTCAACTCTTACTTAAACAAGCTGCCGATGCCCTTGATAAGGCTCTTGGCGTCATCGTAAGCCTTTTCTAAAGAACCGCTTCTAAGCATGGATTGGCTGAAGATAGGTTCGCTCTTACGCAACGTCTTGACCGTCAGTTCCTCGCCGTTATCGAGGGCGGCGAGAATGGCTTTCACCTTCTTGTTGCGATTGATAGTGCCCTGAGCGGCATGACGCCCTAATACCTCCTTACAGTCGAGCTTGCCCAACTCATCGCCCTTGCTGTTGTAGACGCCGAAGTCGTCGCCTTTCTCTACACCGTCTTGGCTGCCGACATCTATCAGTGCCGTCTTCTCGTGGTCGATGAGCTTCAGCTTACCCTGGATGGCGAAGAAATTGAGCATGAAAGTCTTCACCGCTTCGTCAACACCATCCATGGCACCGAGGGCAGCCTTTTCGGTATCCTCCTGCATAGTCACCAGGGTATAGGCATGCTTGGTAGTGGTTCTCCCGCTCTTGACGCTGGTAAAGACGACGTCGAAGTTGGTGCGCCCCTCGTAGCGCGAGTATTCCTCCTGACCGCCGTCGCGGTTCTTGCGGGTGTAGCGTTTCTCTTTGGTCACTACGGAGTCGAGCCGCAGGGCTACGGTGTAAGTCACCCCCTTGCTCGTTAAGGCAGCGTTGAGCGCCTCTTTATTGCCGGGGTCGGTGCCTAATGCAGAGACATCGACATATTTGACGCGCTCCAGATGGCTAAGCATCCGCGCCACCATGCCGTTGACGCGCTGGCACTGGCCACCCGTAACGGCATCGCCGTTAGTAACCCCTAAATAACATATTGTATGTTTAGTTGCTGCTCCCAATGGCGACAACAGCCATACCAGCATCATAATCATTGTTAGTATTCTGCTCATAGTCATTCACTCTTCACTTTTCACTTTTCACTCTTCACTTTTCACTAGCGTAGCGCTTATAGGTCGTGAGCTAAACGCAGTCCTACACTGCCGGAGGCATTGTCGGGGTTCATGTGGCCGCGGTGGGCGTTGCGCAGGTACCATTCACTCTCATTGAAGGCACCGCCACGTACGATGCGCTCGAAGCCCTTTTCAGGGCCTGCGGGGTTGGTGGCGCTTTCATTGGTGTACATGGCAAACCAATCTTGGCACCATTCCGCCACATTGCCGTTCATAAACAGCAGACCTAAGGGGTTGGGCTTCTGGGCGGCACCCACGGCAACAGTTGCCGTGCCGTTATGGCCGGCGTCGTCGGGCTTGCGGTCGGTGCCGTAGCGGTCGCCCTGGTCATTCTGTCCGGCGCAGGCGGCCATCTCCCATTCTGCCTCGGTAGGCAGACGGTACTGTTTGCCGGTCATCTGGTTCAGACGGCGGATAAACTCCTGACAGTCATTCCAGGTGACGTTCTCTACGGGCAGGTCCTCTCCGCGATGGATGGAGGGGTTGCTGCCCATGACTTTCTGCCACAGGCGCTGGTCAACCTCGGTCTTGCCTATCATATAACCGCGCAGGCTCACCATGTGGGTGGGCTGCTCTGTGTTCATTGTGCTATATTTCGTGTTTTCCTTGCTGCCCATGAGGAAACTGCCTTGGGCGATGCGTACCATCTCATAGCTGACACCCTCGACGGACAGGCTGCCGGCAGCCTTCAGGTCGATGCGCGTCTCTTCCTTGCGGTTCAGGCGAACGTTCACCGTGGCGTGCTCGTCGTTATAGCCGGGAGCTTTCATTACCACCTGATGCTGACCCTCCGGACCTTTATAGGCGAAAGGTGCCACGGAGCTAAGTTTCTGGCCGTCGACATAGATGTCAACGTCGCGCAGGTTGCTGCGGATGACAACGGTGCCTGTAGGCATCTTGGCTAGATTAGGAAGCTCTACCACCATATGGTAAGTGGTGCCGCTATTAACACTAAGGATGTCGCTATTGATTTTCTCAAACACCACCTCTTCTGACAGGTAGTTTTTGGCATTGATTTGGATGTCCATAGATCCCTCAGTGATATAGACCCAGTACTCACCGTTAGCCTTACGCTCTTGTTTGACGATGTTGCCCTCGAAGGTGGCATCGGCGGCAGCCAGATTAACGATAATCAGTGCACAGTTCTTTTCATTGATGTCCTTCACAGCGAATTGTGTGGCGGCAGGGTCATTCATATCTGCCTTGAACCCTGTAACCTTTAGCTTCTGGGCGTACCCTGTCGTAACTAACAGCGCAAGAAGAAGTGTGAAAACTTTCCTAAGTCTTGTCATCATCTTAATTTAAAACGGTTCATGCTCATAGGGTCTATTTTTGCCGACTCTATGTCTTGCCACGTGCGAACCTGAATTTTAGGCTTGTCTTCGTTGGTGAAGTCCCAAATGAGGAAGACTACACCCTCGTCTTCATACTTCTTGCCGGCGCGGTTCTTTGATTTCCACGACTGCTTGAGTGTTACACTATAGTAGTTAGGCTTGGCGCCATGGCGTCTTATTTCATAGTCTTCAAACTTCACGTTAATATAACCAGTGCCCTCAGCCTTACTGAAAACTGTTCGTAGGTTATTAAGATATTGCTCTTTTGTGTGAACAGTATATTGCACATCTTTCTTGTTAGGAAGATTGACCTCTCTGTTTTTATCCATAGCGATGCTCGATTTGGTGCGTTCTCTGACGTTGCCCGTGATGATGAGGGCGTCATCGCTGAAGATGTCCTCCATGAACTTTAGGTCCATCTTACAGTAGGCGTTGGCAAAGTCCTCGCAGAACTTAATAATCTGTTCGCGGCGGTCAAAGTCCTTAAGCTTTTCACCCTCCTTTAGTAGCTTTTCATACTGCAGTTTGCTCTTGGCAATGTTGATGTCGCTGATACGGCCGTTGGCGTCGAGGTCGATGACGAACTCCTGAGACAGATCCTCCTCGTAGCTGTTGTCAAGGGGTTGCATGTCCATATAGATGTTGCGCACCTGATAGCCAGTGGTCTTGCCGGCACGGCGGTGGCGCAGACAGGGCGTATAGAAGTCATCGTCCTGGGTGTGGAAGCGGACATTGTTCCATAGCATGGTAACGGTCTGGCTGCCTATCTCCTGGTTGCTAAACTGTACGCCAGAGAAATTAATTTCTGAGTTGCCGGCGGAGGCAGCGCGGTTGATAGCCGTCAGGAATTTGGAGATTTGCTGCTCCATCTTGGCCTTCAGCGGACCGCTGATGCCCTGGGAAAATTCAAAGGTCACTTCATCGTTGGCTCTCATGATGGGTGCCGACAACAGCAGTGCAAAGGTAAATAATAGTAGTTTTTTCATATTCTTTTCTGTTCTTCAATCTATTCTCTATTCACTTATCACTCTTCACTTATCACTCTTCACTTATCACTCTTCACTAGCGTAGCGCTCAGTTGGACATGGTAAACCAAATAGCGTCCTTGCCGCTGTAGTTCTTCAGGTTGTCGATGGTCAGTGATCGGAAATTGGTGCGGTCGGCAGTGCCGGGACCTAAGATGGTGATAATCTCTTCGCCATCGAAAATGAGCCAAAAACTTTTCACAGGGTTCTTACAGGTGTCGGGCGAACCGTATCGCTTCAGTTTGAGCTCGGCGCGCATGCGGTTCATCTTGGCGCGAGCCTCAGTGACGTTGGCGCAGGCCAACAGGTCGTCGATGACCGTCTGCTGCCAGGCTTTCTGCAGGCGTAGCGACTGGTCGCCCTCTGTAGCTTCAGTGACGGGAGCCGGCTGAGGGGATGCTGCCGGTTGGGGAGCGGCTGTAGGCTGTGGAGCTACTGCCGGTTGGGGTGCCGACTTGGACTCCTCAGCTTTTTTCTTTGCCACGGTTTCCTTGGCGGGGGTGTTTTTGGGCTGAACAAACACGCGGGTGTTGTCAGCAGCAATGACGTCGCTCTTCTTCACAAAAAGGAATACGCGCGTCATCGTGCCGCGACTCATCTGCAGCTTCTCGGCTTTGCCTGCCACGTCTTTTACGATGACGTTGGGAGCCTTCTTCAGCGCTTTCTGCTCGCCGACGTATTCCTCAAGCTGTTTGGAAAGTAATTCCTCGGCTACCTGGTAGGCCTGTGCCTCGGTATCCATGGTGGCCTCAGCCGAGATAAAGTCACCGTTGCGCTTGATGTCGTTGATCTGTTTGGAAACAGACTGCGCAAGGGCTGCTGCTGACACTGCCAACAGGAGTGCTAATGTGAGTAGATGTTTCTTCATTTCTTCTTGGGTTGGGGGTTATCGTCAAATAAATTTTTTACTCTCGATGAGTTGACATAGCTGTTCAGGCGCGCAGAGATACGGCCCTGGCGGCTCTCAAACAGGGCGGCAGGAAACGTCAGCTTCATGATGTGGTTATAGCCCAGCAGGCTGTTGTGCATCACCAACTCGCCAACGGCTTTCTCATCGTCGATGCTGATAATACCAAAGAACGGCTTGCAGCCCATCTGGCGACAATAGTGTGTCCACTGTCGGAGGGGTAGACTAATCGTGTCGGTCTTAAACCCGTATTTGACAAGTCTGATGTCTATGGTATAGTCGTTTTCCACGAGGTTGGTGGTAAACAGGTTGGCTAAGCTCTCTATGGGGTAGAGCTTGTTGAATATCGGTTGGAGTGTGCCGGTGGAGTCTTTCTCAAAAAACTTGCTGGCACTCAGGTTGTCTAACAGATAAGACTCTCCCTTGAAAGTGTAATAATTGTCTTGCCAGGCCTTTGCCAGGCTATTAGCAATGGCGGGGCTGATGGTATCCCATGCCATAGAGTCTACCCGCTGCAGCTCCTCTGGCAGCCGCCGTTCGCGCTCGTCCATGTTGGTGCCTATGAGCAGGTCGTACTCCACGGGGAAGGCCACTTGACAGAGCCAGGTGCTATCGCGACGCCAGCTCATGACATAGCCCTTGTCGCCCACAGTCTGTAGGTTGATGTAAACCGTGGTGTCATTACAGAGGCTGCGCAGCTGGCTGAAATCTCCTTTTAGCATGCCCACGCGGTCGGTTTTCATGCGCTCTTCAGCGGTCATGCGTTCGTTGGTGGGGATGTCGAGCTCCAAGAGATAGCGCTCTAAGAAGTTGCAGAGCTCAATGCCGAAGCCCTGGCGCTGGATAGGTGTAAAGACGGTATAGCCGATGTGTGTCACCCGCCCGTCGCTGACGATGACGGTCAGTGGCTTTGACTTATACGACGTCCATTCTGCATATTCGCCATTGCTGAGCGTGTCGAGTTGCTGGCGCAGGGCGGTCTTCGTGGCTATCCGCTCTAACAGGTCGGTGCGGTAGCGACCCTTCACCACGGCTGTTGCCGGCATGACTCCTATGAGGAGCCATGCCAGCCATACCGTGAGCAGTCTGTTGATGTGCGCCATTCTTAGATGATTACTATCTGGTGGTCAACTCTTAGCCAATGATAATCCACTTCTGAGAACCGTCGGCACGCTTGAGCTGTCCCTGGATGATACGGTTGTTCTCCATCTTAACGTTGATCATCCGGTCGCCGGCATTCACCTCAACGGTCTCGCCCGTAGCCTTCTTTAAGTCTATAGAATAGGTACGCGTAAAGCGGATGGTGCCGCCGATACCGTTGGCCTTGCCGCCCCTGGTGGGACCTTCATAGATACCGTAACCCAGGTTGACGGTGCCGCCACCGCCACCTTTGCCGCCACCTTTGCCGCCACCGGTGCCACCGCCATCCTTCACTGCAGCTTTTTTCACGGTGACAGCTACGGCCACCGACTTGCCGGTGCGACTGGTCTTGGCGGTGATGACGGCCACACCTTCAGTCTTGGCTGTGACAAGACCTGTCTCTGCGTCAACGGTAGCGATGTTCTCGGCCGAGGATGTCCAGGCGATGGCTTCGTCTGCCTCAGCAGGAGTCTTCGTTACCGTGAGCTGTTTGGTGCTGTCAACTGTTAGCTCAATGGCAGTCTCAGCGGCAGAGAGGGTTTCCACGTCGACATCGGGTACAGGAGCCGGTTTGACGTTTACGGTGCAAGTGGCGCTGACATCCTCGGCACCTTCTATTGCGACGGTTACAGTGGTGCGACCTTCCTGCTGAGCATTGATTTGTCCGCCGTTCACAGTAACAACCTCTCCATCAGTCTTCCAGATGAAGATAGCCTCGGCAGCAGCTTCTGCTGGCGTGACGGTAGCTTGCAGCGATGCGCTCTCGCCAACGGTCAGCTCTATAGTCTGCTTGTCTAACGTCACCTTCTCGGGCTTAGCCTTGCCGCCGAGCAGTGCCCAGGCGGCACCGCCGACAACGCCCAGCACGGCAAGCACGCCGGCGATGATGGCAATAAGCTTTTTCTTTTTATCTTTATCGTTGTTGCCGCCACCGACATCAAAACCCATGTCGCCTGACATACCATCGTCAAGACCGCTGTCAAGGTTGCCACTATCAAGGTCGTCATCCTCAGCCTTCAAAGGCTGGCCGCACATGGGGCAATTGCCGTCTTGTGGAATAGGCATACTCATGCCGTAGTTCATGCATTGAGAATTCTGGCATGAACCGTACTTTGTATTTGATTTCTTCGCCATAATGATATTATATGATTTGTTTTAATTCTTTCTCTGACAGCAGGTCGGCAGCCTTGACATACTCCTGCAGTTCACGGTCGGTCATGTTGTTGTCGAATGCCTCGCTGACAGTGGTCTTGAGGAATTTGCGGATCTCGTCCATGAGTTCTTTTTTCTTGGTGTTGTGACGATATTTCTCGGCAAGCTGTTTGTCCACAAGGTCGACGAGCATTGTCACGTCGCCTTCGCGCTTGATAAGGCGTTCCATGGATTTGCGTATGTCGGCACCCATAAAGATGAAGCTCGAAGCCATGTCGTCGGGGCGGTCTTCGCGGTTATAGCAATACTTGGCACCTGAAGCACTCTGCTTGCAGGCGACAGCATCGCGTACCTCACCAGTTTCCTTGTCTGTTTCCTTGGCCAGAATTCCTGGCACACAGTAAGTCACTAGCAGTGCGCGGTAAAGCTCCTTGCGGAGTTCTTCTTCGGTCTTGTTGTAGAGCGACGGCAACGGGCGAGCAAAAGACTCAGTATGTATAATCTTATAGTTGCTGACATTATTTTTGGTAAACTCGTCGTAGCTTTCCTTGAGTTTCTTCACCGAGCGGACATAACGTACTGGGAACGAAGACTTGCCAGTGAGTATAACTAGCTGACTGTGAGTGGTTTCATACATTTGTGCATTGTAGCCCTCGCCGGCCAGTGTACCTTTGAGTTTCTCCTCTACTGCGTCTTTGAATCGCTGGTCGTCAAATTTCGGCAGTCCGATTTGAGCCATCGAGGTGAGTATGCGGTCGGCACCGTCCTCCATGCCGTCTTTCTCTATTAGTACCAACGCGTCCTTACACATACGCTCAAGGATGCGCTCCCAGTCGTTCTCTTCGTGGAGCTTCTCCAGAACGTTGACATTGATAATCTTCTGGTTGGGGTTTTCAACAGCAAAATCATTCATACGCTTTTCTGATTTCATCCAACAAACAGGATTGGCAATGTCCTGAAGGTCGTCAACATCCTTGAAGCGTTGGTTCAAGCCCTTGAAGTTGTCGGCATTGGTAATACCTTCTACAATATTTGAGCGCATTTCCTGAATATTCTCCTTCTGTTTGTCCTCCTCATGAGCAAATACGTCGATGAGCTTTCTTATCTCTGAAGGCTTATAGAGTTTCACCACTTCAGAGTCGGCTTTGTAGCCGCCGTCGCCTTCGCGGCAGGTACTGATACACAGACTGTCTTGAGTCTCAATGTATTTGATGAGGAGACTACAGAACTGGTCGGCCTCGGCACGCATACTGACTAACCCGTCTATAATACTGGCCATGAGCTCTTTGGCAAATTCGCATGCCATCTTATGTGTCTGTGCTGCGAGAGCGCGTCCCTTCAACTGTGTGTAGCGCTCAAATACCTTTGTTGAGCGGTTAAAGATATCAGAGAGTATGCCGCGATCCATGAATTCTTTGGCCTGCTCCTCAGCTTCCTTGTTGAATTTCTGTGCCAGGCGGGCAGAGTTAGTGATGTCGTCGTCGCTGCGGTCGTAGCGTTTGCGGCAGTCCTCAATCAGTATGTCGAGGAACTTCACTACCTCCATCATTGACTTCCTACCCAACTTCCACTGTTCTAACAGATAGGCAGCGACGTGGCTGACCACCTCGTCGGTAAGCATACCTTTGTCACTACGGCAGTTGGTGAAGAAGTTGACGACGCCATTGCCGCGGAAATAACTCTGGTACTGACTCATCACGCCTTGGTTGAACTTACCGAGCCATTGGTCCTTAGTAAAGTCTTCACGGCTGATAATCTGTGAATAGAGATTCTTGGATAATGTATCCCAGAATACGATGAAACTCTGCCACTTGGCCTTGCTGGCCAGTTCATGGTATTTGCTGAAGTATTCGCTGTCTACGCGCAACAGGCGATCGGTAAGGTGCAGTGTCTGGCGCATAGGGTGATTGTCATCGGTGCCACAGACCTCGTTGGGGCTAACGTTTACCTTATCTGGAGTGAGTTCTATGGGGAACTGGGCACCTTTGGGCCATCCATAGACCATTTGCATGGCGCCTACGTAGGCATAGACGTAGGATGCGTACTCCTTGATTTCCGTTTCGGGATAGATGAGGCGCTTGATGCCGAAGGAGAGGAACTTCCTGGAGTGGACGGGTGTGCCATTAATGTCTTCGGGTGTGGCACCCACATTCTCGTTCGCTTCAAAGCGCGGTGAAATACCGGAAAAGAGCTTCTGGAACAAGAAGTCTGCGGCAATGTTGGGCAGTTCGTCAAGGCCGTATTGGTTGCCAACAAAGTTGCGGTTAGTATATACGTATGCCGCTTCGAAACCGGCGTCGCGGATACGTTTCTCCTCGCGGTCAACGTCACGCTTGTCGGTAATGTCTATGGGCTGGTAGGCGCCGACGCTCAGGGCATTGAGCTCTGTCAGTGCAGCATAGCCGTTAGGACGGTAGAATCCTTCGCGGTCGCGCTCGGCATTCTTGATAGCTTCTGGCAGGTAGATATACAGGCAAATACGATACTGATCTTCATTGCCGTCCTGAGGATAGGTGTGGCGGATCTGTGAAATGGCATCGATGATTGTTCCCGAACCAGTACCGCCGCCGAGGCCCGCGCAGATGTGGAATGTCACGTTGCCGGTGTTGTCGCCGTGTTCCCTGGCTTGGGCGTGCAGACTGTCAATACGGTTGGCTATGCGCTGTAAGAAGGAGTTCTCGCTGGTAGAATTGTTGGAGAACAGCATACGGCCGAAGCGGCGGCGCTGTCCGCCGATGCCTGCGCCGATAATGGCTCCCATGCCCTTGGCTGTATCTTCCTTGTCTTGCTCGGTATAGAAGCTATTGAGGTTGTTGAACCGGTGGAGACTGGCAATTTTATCGGCCTCCAACCCGCCAATATATAGTGTCTGCTCAGGCTTGAGCTTGATAGATTGGCCTTGAGTGCTCCATTTCTTTTTAAAAGCTATTAGCGGTTTCCCCTCTTTGTCTAAGCCAAGCAGATCTTCCTTGCTGGAGTCAACATAAAGGAAATCTACGTAGACGTCCTCAGCTGTCCTTTCGCTGTTATGGACGCTTTCATAGATACGTTTGCGGAGTTCGCAGATGACATTTCCGCCGGTACCGCCTAAACCGATAATCAGATGTTTTGCCATTGTTATGTGTTTTTAGTTAGATAATATCATTAAAATTGTTGTAGTTGCTAAAATCGTCAAATTCCGATTCGTGTCGGACGGCTGGCCGACGTTTCTTACCGTTAAGGAGAAATATGCCTGTGAGGGTTATCAGCACAAATCCCAGCGTCCACATCACCCGGCGCAGGATGTAGTAGTTCACCGTGTCGTGCAGGTTGCCGGCGATGAAGTCTACCACGGAGTGACCGCCACCCTCCACGTAGCGAGTGGCTCGGTCGATGTCTACATCGTCTAACAGGGGGCCAAGCATGGGGAAATTGTTGCGTATGGACCTGATAGTACTACGGACGCTGGCAGTGGCGTCGCCGGCATAGTCGGCTGTACTGCCAATGATGCTGTTGGCACTGTCACAGATGTCGCTGATATACCCCTTGGCATAAAGGGCACCGATTATCAGGGTGGTTTGCGCGCCAACGAACAGCGTCATTACAATGACGGGAATAAGGATGCCTGCAGAAGTGGCACTGCTACCCCAGAGGAAACGGCACAGGTAAAAAACCAGCGCGGCGATAGCTATGGCCAATACGGCTCCCCAAAATATGCATCCTATAACGTTGCTTACTATAAACATCTTTGTTAGGGTGCGCCTCTTTCGGTAGGGCTTTAACCCCCTCCAGAGCCTTGCGTCTCTCCTGCAAAGCGTGTTTTTGTGATTGTCTTAGATTTGCCATAAGTACGAAAAAAGCGTGAGAGTCTGTACTTTGCGCTTAGTAAACGCTTTTCCATAAATATGTATCCCCGCCCTTCACCCGCCCCTCAGGGTCAGGTTACAGCATGGACGGCACAAAAGTAGTGAATATTATTGAAACGGCCAAATTTTTGGCAAAAAAAGTTAATAATGTTAATGTTGTTAGATGTTTGTCAGCGATTAATGATTACCTTTGCAGTTGCTAACAGTCAAGAGAGAGAACGATGCTGGAGAAGACCGAGGCCATAGTATTGCACGCCTTTAAGTATGGCGAATCGCGCATGATCATCGATATGTTTACCCGTCGTCACGGACGGCTGTCGTTTGTGGCGGCGCTGCCCAAGAGCGGACGGGGCAAACTGAAGAAGCAGCTGTTTCAGCCGCTGACGCTGTTGGTGGTTGACTGCGACGTGAGACCGCGGCTGCAACTGCAGAAACTCAGCAGTGCAGCGCTGATGATGCCATTGCCGCAACTGCAGGTGCATGAGGCGAAGCTGTCGATGACGCTCTTCCTGGGCGAGTTCCTGTATCATGCGCTGAAGGGCGAGCAGCAGAACGAGCCGCTGTTCAGCTATATCACGAGCAGCCTGCAGTGGCTTGACGGTGCTGTCGGCCATGTGGCGAATTTCCATTTGGTGTTCCTGATGCACCTGGCGCGTTTCTTAGGCTTTTATCCCAACTTAGAGGGCTACCGCGAGGGCTGTTATTTCGACCTGCGGGCGTCGGCGTTTACGGCTGATATGCCGCTACACCGCGACGTGCTCATGGCCGATGAGGCTGCCAAGGTGCAGCTGATGATGCGCATGGATTATGCCACGATGCATCTTTTCCGCCTCACGCGCCTTGACCGCCAGCGTCTGCTGGACATCATCCTTGCCTATTACCGTATCCATCTGCCGGCATTTCCTGAACTGCGCTCGCTCGACGTGCTGCAGCAGCTGTGGGGTTGAGAGGTTGAGTGGTTGAGAGGTTTAGGGGGCAAGGGAGTTTATCCAGACTTCGAGGTTGGTGTAGTCGGTGTTTAGGGAGTAGATGGTGGCGTCTTGGGCGTCGTTTGGATTCAGGTTATGAGCCTTCTCCCACTCGTCAGGTATGCCGTCGGCATCGCTGTCCTGAGGTGCCGGCTCCTGCTGCAGTGTTGGCCATCCGCCAGCCTCGGCGGGGGTGTCGATAATACCGTGGCGACCGTAGGGAGCCTCGCCGCGGGTCATTTGCCTGATGATTTCAGTGTCGTAGCTATCGCGGCGATGGCTGCATCCCACGGCTTTCACTACGGCTCTGTAAGCCTGCTGCGCATCTTCTTGGGTGGCTATTGGCATGAAAGGGAACGGCTCCTCTTGGCGGCAGGAGTTGGGACGCTTGCCGCCCACGCCGCTCCAGTTGTCATGGGTAACGCCGTCGTCGCCTTCCATCACATTGCCCTGCAGGTAGTAGCGACCGGTGCCGTCGTCGGCCACGTCGAGCAGACGGCGATGTTGCGACGCCGGACCGGGTTTGTAATAGTTGGCCACCATATTGATTGCGCCGTGGCGGCCACCGCCGTAGGCCGACTTAAAGCCCCAGTTAGGCATACTATGCCGACACCGTGGAGTGGGACTGGCAGGCATACCCTATCCTGCATCTCGACCTGAACGTGCAGAAATATGAAGCCAAAGAGGATCTCTATAAAGTGCTGAACCGCCATTTGGAGCTGTGGGAGCAGCCGGGCTGTTGCGCGCCGATATGCAGACGTGGCGTCTGTCAGGGAAAGGCTGTCACCAACAGTTTTTCTGGTTGCCGACAGGGACCGACGGTGCACCGTTTATGTTGGAGCTCGTTACAGGCGACGACTTGTCAGTCCCTCTGGTTGTTGTTTGATGGGTGCAAAGATACGGTGATACTTTTGAAAATGCAAGGAAAGGGGTGAGTATAGCGGAATCCTAAGTTTGCGCAGTGGCAGGCTACGGATAAATAGTAAATTCAACTTTCTCAAGTTGAAGGAGTTAGAAGGAGTTGTAGGGAGTTAGAAGGA
>CAMHKU010000009.1 GCA_946185805.1 uncultured Prevotellaceae bacterium
GTTGAGCTCCACCTCTATGCGCTCGCCACTGACAATCTTGATGCGGTCGGCCATGTGCTGCAGGGCGTCGAAGGTATCCTCTTCTATCTGGAAGTTGAGCTGGGTGGCAAAGCGTATGCAGCGCATCATGCGCAGGGGGTCGTCGCTGAAGGTCACCTCGGGGTCGAGGGGCGTGGCAATGATACCGTCTTCTAAGTCGGCCAGGCCGTTGAAGGGGTCTACTAGTTCGCCGAAGCGCGCCTTGTTCAGGCAGATAGCCATGGCGTTGATGGTGAAGTCGCGGCGGTTCTGGTCGTCCTCCAGGGTGCCGTCCTCAACGATGGGCTTTCGCGAGTCGTGGCTGTAGCTCTCGCGGCGGGCGCCGACGAACTCGACTTCTAACCCACCCCCAGCCCCTCCCAAAGGGAGGAGGGCTTGATTACCCTGCTGCTGATAATCTCGGGTAGGAGTATCTAAACTCCCCTCCCTTGGGGAGGGGCAGGGGGTGGGTTGTATCTTTACCTGCGCCGTGCCAAAATTCTTGAATACCGAGAGGTGAGCCCTGCGCCCTAAGCGGCGCTTCAGCTCCTTGGCTACTTCGATGCCGCTGCCAACGACCACCACGTCGATGTCGTCGCTGGGACGCTCCAGGAAAATGTCACGCACATAACCGCCCACGACATAGCACTCCACGCCCATGTCGTCGGCAACATCGCCAATCTGGTGAAAGATATCTTGATCTAAAATCTGAGCCAGTTCGTCGTCGGAAAATAATCTCATTAATTACCTTATTTATTTAATGGAATCAAAAAAGTGAGCACAAAAGTACAAAATTTACAGCAGTAAGCGCAATTAATTAAAAAAAATTAGTAACTTTGCCCACGAAATATTAATATTTTAAAACAATATGAGACAGCCATCAGCCCTACTTATCATCTTGATAACGCTCCTGCTGACAGCCTGCCGTGACAGCAAACAGCAGGCCGCCGAGCAGATGTTGGAGCAGGCAAACGCGCTTTTTGAGCAGCAGCGTTACGACCGTGCACTCATTGTCATCGACTCGCTGCGCAAGGTTTATCCTGGTGCCATTGAGACCCGCAAGCAAGCCCTGCGCCTGCAGCAGGACATAGAGCTGAAGCGCTCACAAGAGGAGCTGGCTGTCGTCGACAGTACTCTGCAAGCCGTCATTCACGACTACGAATACCTGCGGAAGAAAGTGGAGAAAGACAAGCGGGAGCTGCGTGCCACCGCCGAGGAGCTGACCATGCTGACCCGTACACGTATGCGTCGCGACTCGCTGCAGACACGCTTTGAGGCTCTCTGCGGCAAGATTAGATATATCCACAAAAAGCAGAAAGAATTGTGAAACCGTGGCAAAAAATGTATGATTGTGCGCTTGCGGAAGCATTTTTTTTACTTTTCACTTTTTGCTTTTCACTTTATTTTGTAACTTTGCACCCCGAAAATGGATAAATTTGAACAGACTAACGTCGAGTTTGAAGAGGCAGTAGCCGAGTGTCGCGCTCTTTTCGAGAAGAAATTGCACGACTATCGGGCTTCATGGCGCATTCTGCGCCCCACAGCGCTCACCGACCAGCTGTTTATCAAGGCTAAGCGCATACGCTCGCTGGAAATCAAGCAGGAGAGCATGGTGGGCGAGGGCATCAGGCCGGAGTTCATCGCATTAGTCAACTATGGCATCGTGGGACTCATCCAGCTGAAAAAGGGGTTCGCGGATACCGTTGATATCACCAACGATGCAGCGATGGCGCTCTACGATGCGTATGCCCATGAAGCTCTGGAACTGATGAAACGCAAGAACCACGATTACGACGAGGCGTGGCGCTCCATGCGCGTCAGCTCGTATACCGACTTGATTCTCACCAAGATTGAGCGCGTCAAGGAGATGGAAGACCTCGCCGGACAGACGCTCGTTTCAGAAGGCATTGACGCCAACTACATGGACATCGTCAACTATGCCGTCTTCGGGATGATTAAGTTGAAGGTGGAGAGTTGAGTAGATGAAGAAGATTTTAGTGAATTTATGCCGGATTGTGCTGGCGGTGACGTTTATCTTTTCCGGATTCGTCAAGGCCGTCGACCCGTTAGGCACACAATATAAGATTACCGACTATCTGGAGGCCATGCACCTGGGCGGCCTGCTGCCCGACTATGGCGCCTTGGCCGTGTCGGTACTGTTGGCAGCAGCGGAGTTCTGCCTCGGCATCTTCCTGCTGTTTGCGATTCAGCGGCGGCTGACATCGCGGCTGATATTACTGATGATGGCAGTGATGACGCCCTTGACGCTATGGCTGGCACTGGCCAACCCCATCAGCGACTGCGGCTGCTTCGGCGACGCCGTGGTGCTCACCAACTGGCAGACGTTCCTCAAGAATGTCGCGCTGCTGGCCTGCGCCGTTATGGTGGTTGTGTGGCCTAAGGAGATGTTCCGCTTCGTCAGCGAGTCTAACCAGTGGATAGTCATCAACTACTCGGCGCTGTTTATCCTCGGCGTCTCGGCATGGTGTCTCTACTACCTGCCGCTGTTCGACTTCCGCCCCTACCACATCGGCACCAACCTCCGCGAGCAGTGGACGCGCACCATGGAGGGCGAAGACCTGCCGTACGCTGACTTTTTTATAGAACTCAGCGACAGCAGCGGCTATGAGGACATCACCGAACAGGTGCTGCAAGACACGGACTACGTGTTCCTGCTGGTGTCGCCATTCATTGAGACGGCCGACGACTCGCGTCTCGACCTCATCAACGAACTCTACGAGTATGCCCGCGACCACGGCTATCCGTTCTACTGCCTCACATCGAGCACAGAGAACAGCATCAGGCAGTGGCGCGAGAAGACGGGAGCCGAATATCCTTTCTGCCAGACTGACGGCATAGCGCTGAAGACTGTCATCCGCAGCAACCCAGGCATCGTGCTGCTCAAGGACGGCGTCATCCAGCGCAAGTGGAGCCACAACGACCTGCCCGCCATCAGCGAGACGCAGATGTCGCAGCCCATGGAGCAACTGCCCTGCGGACAGATGCCCGAGGTCAGGGTCTCGGAGAAGATCCTCTGGCTTCTGATGTGGTTTGTGCTCCCGTTGGCTCTGCTCTCACTGGCCGACCGCCTGTGGATGTGGACAAAATGGCTGCGACGCAAAAAGCCACAGTAGATCTAGTTGTCCTAGTTGACCTAGTTGACCCAAAAACAACCCAACAATAAATAAAAAAAAAGAAAAAAAATGAGAAAAAAGATTGTTGCCGGTAACTGGAAGATGAACATGAATCTCCAGGACGGTATTGCTCTTGCCAAAGAGCTCAACGAGACATTGAAGGCCGACAAGCCCAACTGCGGTGTGGTCATCTGCACCCCGTTCATTCACCTGGCTTCTATCGCACAGTTCCTCGACCAGGAGATCATCGGCCTTGGCGCCGAGAACTGCGCCGACAAGGAGAAGGGTGCCTTCACCGGTGAGGTGAGCGCCGAGATGGTGAAGTCTACTGGTGCCCAGTACGTCATCCTCGGCCACAGCGAGCGCCGTGAGTACTACAAGGAGACGCCCGAGATACTGAAAGAGAAGGTGCTGCTGGCACAGAAGAACGGTCTGAAGGTCATCTTCTGCATTGGCGAGAGCCTGGAGGAGCGCGAGGCCGGCAAGCAGAACGAGGTGGTGAAGGCCGAGCTCGAGGGCAGTGTCTTCAACCTCAGTGAGGAGGACTTCCGCAAGATTGTCATCGCCTACGAGCCCATCTGGGCCATCGGCACGGGCAAGACCGCTACCGCCGACCAGGCTGAGGAAATCCACGCTTACATCCGCTCTATCATTGCCGAGAAGTACGGTCAGGCCGTGGCCGACGACACCACCATCCTCTATGGCGGTTCGTGCAAGGCCAGCAACGCTCCCGAACTGTTTGCCAAGCCCGACATCGACGGCGGACTCATCGGCGGCGCTTCGCTGAAGTGCGCTGACTTCAAGGGTATCATCGACGCTTGGAAGAAGTAAAATGATAAGATTTGTCACCATTTTAGTTCTGTGCATTGGCTGTCTGCTGACGGCCAATGCGCAGACTTTTACCCAGCGCATACAGCAGAACGGCGGTAAGGCGGGCGAGGGACAGGTGACAGTTACTCACTCTAAGGCTATCGACGATCTGGTCAACGGCAATAACGCGCAGCAGCCCCAATCTTCACAACAGTCCCAGTCTTCCCACCAGTCCCATTCGGCCCAGCAGCCCCATTCGACCCAGCCTTCCCAGCAACCCACCACCGACTCCGCCAAAGCCCGCGAAGAGCTGCGCCACATCTTGGGCGACACCCCAGACACCACCGTTGTAGGATTGCCTATCGACACCCGCCGCAAGGTGATGCGTGGAGGCATCAAGGTCGACGGCTACCGCGTACAGGCCTTCGCCGGAGGCAATCAGCGCAAAGACCGCCAGAAGGCGGAACGCGTGGGCAACACCATCAAGGCCAGTTACCCCGAAGAGCCTATTTACGTACACTTCTACTCCCCGCGATGGATTTGCCGTGTAGGCAATTACCGCACCTACGAGGAGGCCCACCAGATGCTGCTCAACATCCGGAAGCTGGGCATCAGCGGCGCCTCTATCGTAAAAGGAAAAATTACCGTACAATACTAAATGAAAGGTATATAATCACTATACACTATTAAATGTATCCAGAGAACGAAATATTCCGCGAAGGGCTCGACGAACTTGCCGACCACTACAAAAGCATCCTCACCCTGCTTGGCGAAGACGTCACCCGTGACGGGCTGCTGAAGACGCCCATGCGCGTGGCCAAGGCCATGCAGGTGCTTACTCGTGGCTACGAGATGGATGCCCACAAGGTGTTGACCGACGCCCTGTTCAAGGAGGACTACTCGCAGATGGTCATCGTCAAGGACATTGACTTCTTCTCGCTCTGCGAACATCACATACTGCCGTTCTACGGCAAGGTGCACGTTGCCTATATCCCCAACGGTTACATCACCGGCCTATCAAAGATAGCGCGCGTGGTCGACATCTATAGCCACCGCCTGCAGGTGCAAGAGCGCATGACGCTACAGATTCGTCAGTGCATAGAGGAGACGCTGCATCCGCTGGGCGTGATGGTGGTCGTCGAGGCCAAGCACATGTGCATGCAGATGCGCGGCGTGGAGAAGCAGAACAGCATCACCACTACCAGCGAGTTCAGCGGAGCCTTCAACCAGGCCAAGACACGCCAGGAATTTATGAACCTGATATCCCACCAAAAAACCTTATAGACTATGGAACAGAATGAAAGAGGGAACTACCGAACCCAAGAAACGTTAACTCAGCAGTTTTACCATTCCTGCCTGGGAAAGATTATTATCTTATTAGGCATCCTGGGCGTATTGTTTGTCATCGCTTGTCTCACCGTGCCTGATGAGGAAACCATGATGGCCGAGATGAACGACAACATTCGTCAGTGTATAGAGGCTAACGACAGTATCAAGACCGACGCCATCGACGATGCCATCAATAATGTCGTCTATATCTTTACTACAGCCGACTCTATTCCCAACCAGGAAATTATAGATAATTTTGAACAGTGTAATACACTGGAATACTGCCACCACACATTTTATGCCACCACTCTGCTGCACAACAACTTCAAGCCTGAGGGTATCCGTGCGGGCATCGGCATCTTCGGCGTCGTTATACCCACAATTAATTTCAACGACTTCCTCTTCAAGATAGGCCCCATGCACAAGGGTTACGACCAGAAACCCGTCAAGAGCACTATCATTCGCGGTGGCTACAGCTTTGGCAGTGACCCGGAATTAGGGCTCTAAAGCTACAGATTTAGAAAACATACACCTAAAGTTATAGCCCACAAAACTACAGACTCTACAGTTAGGCGCCGAAGCAAGGACTTCGGCGCCTAATACTTTGGCGCCTAATGTATCTAATAACAAACAATATGAGACACAATTTCTTTGGCAATTACAGATTTTTGGCTATCTTTGCACAAGAATTTGCTAATAACCAACTTTATCATGAAAAAAATCTTTCTTACGAGCATGACCTTTGTGGCCTTGACCGCCTCGGCACAATTGCCGACGCTCGTCGAGACATTCCCCATCAACAGTGTGAAGCTGGGACAGAGCCAGTTTCTGAAGAACCAGCAGGCCGATATTCACTACCTCTTAGGGCTCGACCCCGATCGCTTGCTGGCACCTTACCAAAAGGGCGCCGGTCTGAAGCCCAAAGCCGAGAACTACACTAACTGGGAGAATACGGGCCTCGACGGGCACATCGGCGGCCACTACTTGTCGGCCCTCAGCTATATGTATGCCGCCACAGGCAATGAGGAGATAGAGAGGCGCCTCGACTATTTCCTCGATGAGCTGCGCAAGTGTCAGAACGCCGCGGGCAACGGCTATCTGGGCGGTGTACCCAATCCCAAACAGATATGGGGCGAGATAGCCCAGGGCAACATCCGTGCGGGGAGCTTCGGACTGAACGACCGCTGGGTGCCGCTGTATAACCTGCACAAGATTTATGCCGGTCTGCGCGATGCCTGCACCGTGGCCGGCCGCGTGGCTGCGCGCCAGATGCTGGTACACCTCACTGACTGGATGATTCAGGAGGTGAGCCAGCTCAGCGACGAGCAGATACAGCAGATGCTCATCAGCGAGCAGGGCGGACTGAACGAGACCTTTGCCGACGTCTACGACATCACACACCGCCCCGAATACCTGAAACTGGCCCATCAGTTCAGCGACCAGCGCATGCTGCAGCCACTGCTCAAGGGCGAGGACAACCTCACCGGCAAGCATGCCAACACGCAGATTCCCAAGGTGCTGGGCTATAAGCGCATAGCCGACGTGGAGGGACTGGAGGACTGGAACAAGGCCGCCCGCTACTTCTGGCAGGTGGTCACCCAGGAGCGCAGCGTGTCGATAGGCGCCCACTCCGTGCGTGAGCATTTCAATCCTAAGAACGACTTCAGCGGCCTGTTGGCCTCAGAGCAGGGTCCCGAGAGCTGCAACAGCTATAACATGCTGCGCCTGACGAAAATGCTCTATCAGACCAGTGCCGACAAGAATTACATTGACTACTACGAGCGGACGCTCTACAACCATATCCTCTCGATACTGAACCCCGTGCAGGGCGGCTTCGTCTACTTCACCCCCATGCGCTCGGGCCACTACCGCGTGTACTCGCAGCCGCAGACATCGATGTGGTGCTGTGTGGGCACGGGCTTGGAGAATCCCGCCCGCTACGGCGAGATGATCTACGCCCACCAGGGCAAAGATATTATCGTCAACCTGTTTATTCCCTCAACGCTGACTACCAGCGACGTGGAGCTGACGCAGGAGAACCGCTTCCCACAGGAGCCCACCACCGACCTGAAGCTGCGCCTGACCGATGCGCACAAGTTCAGTATCAAGATTCGCCAGCCGTGGTGGTGCGACAAGGTGAGCGTGAGTGTCAACGGCGAGCACCTTGACGTGCAACAGGCATTGAAGGGTAAGAAGGGCACCGGCGCCGAATGTAAGAGCGAGGGCGGCTACATCGTCATCACCCGTAAGTGGAAGGACGGCGACAAGATTCACGTCGACCTGCCCATGCACCTGACGGCGGAGACTACCCCCGATGGCAAGCCCCAGTACTCGTTCCTCTACGGTCCCATCGTGCTGGCTGCCAAGACCGGCACCGACCGCCAGGACGGCATGTATGCCGACGACAGCCGCGGCGGCCATATTGCCAACGGTCCGAAAATTCCCGCCACGCAGATGCCAGCCATGATTGGCGGCACGGCTCTGGAACACCTGACGGCTGTCGACGGCAAGCCCATGCAGTTCAGACTCTCGGGCGTGAGCCTGCCGGGTTTCGAGGGTCTGACCCTCCAGCCTTTCTACAAGCTCTATGAGTGCCGCTATCAGATTTACTTCCCGCTCTACACCGATCAGGAGTGGAGCCAGAAGCAGCAGGAGATAGCCGCCGCCGAAAAAGCTAAACTGGAGCTGGAGGCGCTGACGGTCGATAAGATTTTCTGCGGCGAGCAGCAGTCGGAGAGCGACCACTTCTTCAGTGGCAACGGCTCGTGGAACGGTGCCGACGAGGGCATCCACTGGCGCCGCACGCGCACGGCCTTCAGCTATCAGGTGAAGACCGACGGCGTGAAGTCGCTGCGTCTGAAAGGCTTTGCCGACCGGGAGAAGGTCACTGTAACCCTTGGCGACCAGAACCTCGGCACCGTTGGTTTCGACCGTCAGGGCACGGCCACCATACAGTTGCCGGTAGACGCTAAGGGCACCGTGAAGCTCACTATCACCGCCGAGCCTAACAGCCAGACGCCCCGCATCAGCGAGATACGCCTCTGCCGATAACACTTCCGTTGCCGTCCTGTCTGTTGACGGCTTTGGGTAACGACATAAAAGCTATATGAGAAAACAACTATTGGTGGCGGCGTGCCTGGCTTGTGCGCTCTGCAATGCGCAGACTACAGCCATGCCGCCACTGGCCAATGACCAGAAAACCACGCCGCCGCTGGTCTATGCTCAGGAAAATAGCGGTGCCGCCATGCCGTGGCCCGCCATGCCTGAGGTGAGCGAGCTACCCGTCAGATACGAACTGCCTGATGCCTTGGAGGGCGTCAGCAATTTCAGCCAGTGGGAGCAGCGGCGCAACATGATTGGCGCCCAGATACAGCACTACGGCATCGGCCTTAAGCCCACCGTCACCAAGGAGCAGGTGAAGGCACGCATGGACGGCGACACGCTCATCGTCGACGTCACCGTACGCACAGCTGCCGACAGCCTGCACGGCTGCGACGGCCAGACACTAACGCTGCGCGCCACCATCCGCTACCCGCGCCAGGGACTGCCGCCCTATGCCGTGATGATAGGCACCAGTGCCATCTCGCTGCCCCGCCAGCTGCTGGAGAGCCGGCCCATAGCCACCATCGTCTATCACGAAGCTCAGGTCAACGATTACAGCCAGTGGCGTAAGCACCACGAGCGTGGCGAGCATCACTTTGACCGTCTCTACCCCCACCTCAAGGACAACGGTGCCTACAGCCAGTGGGCCTGGGGACTGAGCCGACTGATTGACGGTCTGCAGCTGTTAGGGCCGGAGGTGACGAAAATTGACATGCGACATATTGGCCTTACCGGCTGCTCCTACGCCGGCAAGATGGCTCTTTACTGCGGCGCCTTCGACGAGCGCGTAGCCCTGACCATTGCCCAGGAGCCGGGGGGTGGCGGCGCTGCCGCTTGGCGCGTGTCACACAAGCTGCAGGAGGTAGAGAGCTTAGAGCGTACTGACTATCATTGGTTCTTAGAGTCTATGCGCCAGCAGTTTGCGGGCGACAGCGTCTACCGTCTGCCTTACGACCAGCATGAGCTATGCGCAATGATTTGTCCGCGCGCCCTCTTACTGCTGGGCAATCCTGACTACAAGTGGCTGGCCGACGAAGCGATGTTGCCCTCAGCACAGGCCGCTCAGGAGGTGTGGCGCCGTTTCGGCATTGCCGACCGCATGGACTGGAGCATCGTTGGCGGTCACGGCCACTGCCAGCTGCCAGAGAGCCAGTTCCCGATAGTTGAGTCGTTCATCGACCGCTTCTTGCTAAACAAGTGATTCTGCAATGATTAAAATGCCAAGGGAGTATGTCAAAATGAAAGTTTACGCTAAAGCGTACTAAACAAAACAAATAAAAACCCGATAAAACAGATTAAAACAAGTAGAACTATTGTTTTATTATGTTTTATCGGGTTTTATTTTGTTTTTGTGAACGACGCGAAGCGTATTTTGACACGCCCTCTTCTTTTACTGCTTTTTAAACACGTGAGGGATGAACTCATTGAGACCTCGCCTCCAAGTGAGCCACTCGTGAGCAGTACCCGCCGACTCATTGGCATCAACCTTGATACCCATGTCGCGCAGTTGCTTCACCAGGTCGGCGCTCTTGATGAAGTCGTGCTCGCCCCAGTTCATATACAAATAATGTATCTGCTTGTTAAACGCCTCAGCATCCTGAAACACGCCGTTGTAGGCCGTCTTGGGGTCAAGGCCGAAGATGGCGCCGCTGAAAGTGGCGAGCCATGCAAACTTGTCGAGGTTCTGCAGCACCACGTCGAACGTCTGGTGGCCGCCCCAGCTGAGACCGGCCATAGCGCGGTACTCGCGGTCGGCCTTGGTGCGGAAGTTTTTGTCGATGAACGGTATCAGGTCGTTCAGCAGCACGGGATAGAACGACGCGCCATATTGCGAGCGTCCGGCACGGTTGTCGCCGCCACGGAAGGGCGCCTTGATGTCGCCGCTCTCCATCACCACAATCATCGGCACGGCACGCCCCTCATGGATGGCGTTGTCCATGATATGCTGCATGTGACCTTGACGGCTCCAGCCCGTCTCGTCCTCGCCCATGCCATGCTGCAGGTAGAGCACGGGGTATTTCTTCTTGCCCTGCTCATAGTCTGCCGGCGTGTAGACCATGGCGTGACGCCAGGTTATTTTACTATTTGGCAATTGACTATTTGACGATTGGGCGCCATGGGTAGAGGGATAGTAGATGGAGCGCACCTGTCCCTGCGGCACACCGGGCTGCGGCCGGTAGTAATTACCCTCCTCGCCCTCTGGAATCTCTATACCACCGGCCTGACGGTTGCAGCCAAAGAAAGTCTCCGTGGCAGGATCTATGAAGTTGACGCCGCCGATGTTCATGAAGTAATAGTGGAAACCCACGGGCAGGGGGTCGGTCACGGCCGTCCAGTTGCCTTTGTCGTCGCGCGTCATATCATACTTCTTATTGCAGATGTCTACCACCACCTTGCGGGCCTGCGGCGCCTGGAGGCTGAAGTAGGCACGCCCCTCTTTGTCAACCTTCGGGAACTCGTTGCCGGGGATGGTCGTCTCGGCCACGACGGCGTCGGCAGGCACCTCAAACTTCTTCGGCATGTCGATATGCGGACGTACAGGCTCATAACCCAACAGGCGCGCCATCAGCTCGCCGTAGCGGCAGCCCAGTTCACGGTAGCCGGCAGCGTCGAAATGCAGGTCGTCGGCACCGCTGGTACAGTTGTCCGACGATACCACCTGCGCCGTGTGGATGGTCTGCGGCAGCGCCTGTATCTGCTTGTTCATGCTGATGCACTTACCCTTGCCACCGGCCTGCACCACCTCGCCAGCCAGCAGAGGCACCTCCTCGGGCTTCAGCTTGAGGTCGCCCAGCAGACGGTCGTACACCTTCTGCACTTTCTCGGCCCAGTCTTTCTCGCCGGTGTTCGACTCGCCCTGGTGCATGAGCACGCCCTTGATGACACCATCCTGCTGCGCTTTCCTGGCCAGCGTCACTAAGCGTTCATAGGGATTGTTGCCGTAGGCCTCAAGCATACCTTTCATCCAGCCGGGGGCGGTCTTCACATACTCTGCAATCTCGCTGGGCATGAAGCCCTCAATGCGTATGCCGCCGATGGCCACATGGATGACGCCCACCTTGATGTGTTTAGGCAGCGAGGCCACCAGCGTGCGGCCAAACCAGTCGGCAGGCGTCAGACCGTTGTTAGGACGGCACAGTGGCGGAATAGCCTCGCACCACTGTCCCATCTTGCGCTCAGCGCGGTCGGCGGTGGCGGGAAAATCAACGGCGGGCATGAGCAGGAACCGCTCGCCGGGACTCTTCAAATCTTGGACTTCAGGTCGTGCGGCACCCTCCATGTTCGACTGTCCGAAACACAGGAAGATGTAGAAATTCTCGTCTACGGCAGCCTTCACGCTGCTGCTCCACAGCAGCGCCAAGGCCAGCATGGCTAAGGTTTTTAGGTTTTTCGTTTTCATACTATTGACATTAGTTGCATTAATAATGGCTGCAAATTTACGCAAAAAAGATCAAACGTATTTGCTTGCTTGTTGCAAAGTAGTTAGCCTATGTTTCTCGGCCATTATTTTGGCTGGTAAAGCAAATAATTATGAATTATGAATGGCGAATTATGAATTATTTCGTACCTTTGCAGCCGAAAATGAAACAAACCTGTTAATTATGACCAATATCTTAAAGAGATTACTGCCCGACGTGGTGGTAGTGTTACTATTTGCTGTAGTATCGTTTGCCTACTTCTTCCCGGCCGACATCGAGGATCGTATCCTCTTTCGCCATGACTCATCTGCTGGCATTGGCGCCGGCCAAGAGCAGAGCAACTATTTTAAGCGCACGGGCAAGCGCACCCGCTGGACAAACTCCGTTTTCTCGGGCATGCCCACCTATCAGATGGCACCGTCATACGATAGCGCCAACACGCTCAATACAGTCATCAATGCCTACCACCTGTGGCTACCCGAGAACGTGTGGTATGTCTTTGTCTATCTGCTAGGTTTCTACATTCTGCTGCGAGCCTTCGACTTCCGGTGGTACTTGGCGGCGTTAGGCTCCGTGATGTGGGCTTTCTCCACCTATTTCCTAATCATCATTGCCGCCGGCCACATCTGGAAGGTGTGGGCACTGGCCTATCTGCCGCCAATGATTGCCGGCATCGTGCTGGCCTTCAGGGGCAAATACTTGTGGGGATTTATCCTTACAGGCGTCTTTACGGCGTTCGAAGTCTACGCCAACCACGTGCAGATGACGTATTACTATCTGTTTGTCATCTTCTTCATGATACTGGCCTTCCTTGTCGACGCCATCCGCCAGAAACGGTACGCCCATTTCCTCAAGGCTACGGCAGCGTGCACTGTCGCCGCAACCTTGGGCGTACTGGTCAACCTGTCGAACCTCTACCACACATGGCAATACCAGAAAGAATCGATGCGCGGCAAGAGCGAACTGGTAAAGGAGAAAACTGCCAACCAGACCAACAGCGGTCTGGAGCGCGACTACATCACCCAGTGGTCTTACGGCATCGGCGAGACATGGACCCTGCTGGTACCCAACACCAAGGGCGGCGCCTCGCAGCCCCTGGCGGCCAACGCTACGGCCATGAAGCATGCCGACAACAACTATGCGGGCATCTATCAGCAGTTAGGACAGTACTGGGGCGAGCAGCCCGGCACACAGGGACCCGTCTACGTGGGTGCCTTCGTGCTGTTTCTTTTCGTCTTAGGCTTGTTCATCGTCAAGGGACCCATGAAGTGGGCACTGTTAGGCGTCACCGTGCTGAGCATCATGCTCTCGTGGGGTAAGAACTTCATGGGGCTTACCGACCTGTTTATAGACTATATGCCGATGTATGCCAAGTTCCGCACGGTGGCCTCCATCCTCGTCATTGCCGAGTTTACCATTCCCCTGCTGGCCATGCTGGCATTGAAGGAATGGATTTCTGAGGGAAGAGAGAAGAGGGAAAATATAAAAGTCCTATACATCGCCTACGCGCTGACCGGCGGCATTGCCCTGCTGTTTGCCGTCATGCCCGACTTGTTCTTTGGCAACTACGTGTCGTCGGCCGAGATGCAGGCCATGTCGCAGATTCCCGCCGACCAGCTGCAGCCGCTGCTGCAGAACCTCAGCGAGATGCGCCGCGCCATGTTTACCACCGACGCCTGGCGCTCGTTTGTCATCATCACTGTCGGCGTGCTCTGCATGCTGCTTTATAGGGCTAAGAAACTGCGGGCCACCTATCTTGCCGCCCTGCTGGCGGTGCTCTGCCTGATTGACCTGTGGCCGGTGAACAAGCGCTATCTCAACGACTCCATGTTTGTGCCTAAGACAGAGCGCGAGCAGGCACAGCAGAAAACGGAGACCGACGAGATCATACTGGCTGACAAGTCGCTGGACTACCGCGTGCTGAACTTGGCGTCGAACACGTTCAACGAGAACGAGACGTCGTATTACCACAAGAGCATCGGCGGCTACCATGCCGCCAAGCTGCGCCGCTATCAGGAACTCATTGAGGCGTATATAGCTCCCGAGATGCAGGAGACGTTCAAGGCCGTGGTAGGGGCTGCTGCCGACATGACACAGGTCAACGGCGACAGCATCTATCCCGTGCTCAACATGCTCAACACGAAATATTTCATCCTGCCTTTGCAGAGTGGCAAGACCGTGCCTGTAGAGAATCCCTATGCCTATGGCAACGCATGGTTTGTAAGCAACGTGAAGTTTGTTGACAATGCCAACGCCGAGCTCGACGCCCTTGCGAAGCTTGACCTGCGCACCGAGGCCGTGGCCGACAAAAAATTCCAGGAACAGCTGAAACCCGTGGCCGAGACGGGGCGCGACACCGCCGCCGTGGTGACCATTACCAGCTACGAGCCTAACCAGCTGAAATACGACGTGAAGTCGGCAAAGGGCGGCGTCGTCGTGTTCTCAGAAATATTCTACCCAGGCTGGACGGCCACCGTCGACGGCACGCCCGTTGAGATTGGCCGCGTCAACTACGTGCTACGCGCCATCACCGTAGGCCCGGGACAGCATAAGGTAGAGCTGGCATTCTTCCCCAAGTCGCTCGACGTCACAGAGACCGTAGCCTATGCCTCACTGGGCATTCTGCTGGTGCTCATTGTTCTAGCTGTGTTCCTCTCGGTGAGAAGAAGCAAAGACTAATAATCGGCAGAGAGCAATAAAGTGGCGGCCACCTCTATGAGATGGCCGCCACTTTTGTAACATATAGCTCAGCAGTAATTATTTCGTCACTTTGATATTGACGTCCTGTTTCTTAATACCTTCACAATACTGGAAGGTGGCGTCCTGACGGGCCGTGATATTGATGTTCTGCAGGTTGATATCCTTGATAGGCATCTCGGGCAGTCCGTTGAACTCCATAGCCATGCCGGCATTGTGGCAGACGACGTTGCGGATGTCGATATTGCGGAAGATAGGCGTCTCCTCGGTCACGGGCAGCTTATCCACCTCCTGCGGCTGTCCGCCCTCGGCCAATACCTCGGCCACAGACTTGCCGCCATAATACATGTTGAAGGTGAGGGCGTAGGTCTCGATGTCGCTCATCGACACGCCGTCAATGTAGATATTTTCGACAATACCGCCACGACCGCGGGTAGACTTGAAGCGCAGGCCCACGTCTGTACCTACGAACTGGCAGTTCTCGACCATGATATTCTTCACGCCGCCGCTCATCTCGGAGCCAACGACGAAGCCGCCATGGCCGGCAAAGACGGTACATCCGTCGACGACGACATTGGCACAGGGCACGCCGCGGCGGCGGCCGTCGGCATCCTTGCCGCTTTTGATGCAGATACCGTCGTCGCCGGCATCAAAGCGCGAGTTGACAATCAAGGCATTGGTACACGACTCCAGGTCGAGGGCGTCGCCATTCTGGGCATAGGCGGGATTGCGCACGAGGACATCGTCAATAATGATATTCTCACACAGCATGGGATGGAGGTTCCAGGCCGGCGAGTTCTGGAAGATGACGCCCTGCAGCAACACGTTCTTACAGCCCACGAGGCTTACCATCACGGGGCGCAGGAATCGCTTCACTGCCTGCCACTCCTCCTCGGTCTGAGCCGCGGGCACATTCATATTAGCGCCCTGCTCGCCCTTGGCATAGCCCTCAGAAGGCACCCAGTAGCCCTTCTTCATTTCCTGGCTGCCGGGAATGGCGAGCAGTCGCTTCCAGTGGCTGTCGGTCACCTTGGAACGCTTCACGGGGCGCCAGTACTGTCCGTTGCCGTCGATAACGCCGTGGCCGGTGATAGAGATGTTCGTGGCACCGTTGGCACTCAGCGGCGACTGGCAGCGGCGGGTGTCTAAGCCCTCAAACGAGGTGCTGACCAGCGGATAGAGGCTCTCGTCGGCGGCAAACTGGATGACGGCGCCGGCATCGAGGTGCAAGTCGATATTCGACTTCAGCACGATGGGTCCTGTGAGCCACACGCCGCGGGGCACCACCAGATGGCCGCCGCCCTTGGCGGTGAGGGCGTCAATAGCTTTCTCAAAGGCAGCCGTGGAGAGGGTCTCGCCAGTGGCATCGGCGCCGAACTCACTGAGCAGCACACGCGTCTGGGGAATAACGGGTGCCTTCACCTCACCCATCTTGAAGGGCAGGTTCTCGGTGTACTTCTTGTACTTGTTGGCCATGCCCGGACCGCGTCGTGGCGGGCGGTTCTGAGCCACCACACACAGCGACAGGCTCAGACATAGCATCATCAATAGGGTTTTCTTCATTATTTTAGTAGTTTATAGATTATGTGCATGACAGATTTCTTGCAGAGGAATCATTACGAAATCACGCTGCTGCATCAGCGGATGGGGAATCTTGAGATCGGGCTCGTCAACGGTCAGATTGTCGTAGAGCAGTATGTCAATGTCGATAGGGCGGTCGCTGTATGTCCGGGGTGACGTAGATGGCGATGGACGGCGGGTGGGCTTCTCTCGTCCCAGGTCGCGCTCTATGGCCTGCGTGGTCTCTAACAGCTGGCGGGGGCTAAGGGACGTCAGACAACAGATGACTGCGTTGAGAAAACTGTTTTCTGACTCAAAGCCCCAAGGTTCGGTCTCAATGACCGACGACTGGCGCACGACATGGCCCACCCGCTCTTCAACGAGCATGACAGCGCGCCGAAGGTTCTCACTACGAGACCCGAGATTGCTGCCTAAGGCTAAATACACCGTATGCGCCATACTTCCTTATTTCTCAACTTATTACCACTCAACTCCTTACCACTCAACACCTTATTCAACTTACGAAGGTTGAATGAAGTCAATCGTCGAGAATCAGCAGCGAGTCGCCAAAACATCCGAACATATACCCCTTCTCGACCGCCTGGTTGTAAGCCTCGAAAACGATGTCGTAGCCGCCGAAGGCTGCCGTAAGCATCATCATAGTCGACTCTGGATGATAGAAGTTGGCAATCATGGAGTTTGACAGTCCGAAGTCATAGGGCGGGAATATGAACTTGTTGGTCCACCCGTCGTAAGGTTTCAGCATCCCGTCGGTGCCTACTGCCGTTTCCGTAGCACGCGTGGTGCTCACACCCACGGTACATACTCGCTTACCCTCTTGCTTCGTTTTGTTCACCAGCTGGCAGCACTCCTCAGTGATGCGCATCTGCTCAGAACTCATCTTATGCTTTGTCAAGTCCTCCACCTCAATGGAGTCGAAACAGCCTAAGCCACAGTGAACGGTGAGATAAGTGACGTTGAAGCCTCTGATTTCCATCATCTTCATCAGCTGACGGCTGAAGTGCAGGCCCGTGGCAGGCGCCGTAACAGCACCCTCCGCGCGCGCAAAGATAGTCTGGAAATTCTCGGTATCCTCAGCCTCCAGGGGCCGGTTGTCGATGATATAGCGTGGCAGGGGCGTCGAGCCCAGACCGAAGAGTTCACGCTTAAACTCTTCATGCTCACAATCGTAGAGAAAGCGGAGCGTGCGACCACGGCTGGTGGTATTGTCGATGACCTCAGCCACCATGGGTCCGTCGTCCTCAAAGAAAAGCTTGTTGCCGATACGTATCTTGCGCGCCGGTTCTACAAGGACGTCCCACAGGCGCAGCTCAGAATTGAGTTCGCGCAGCAGGAACACCTCTATCTGGGCATCGGTTTTTTCCTTGGTGCCGTAGAGGCGTGCAGGAAACACCTTTGTATCGTTGAGAACAAAGGTGTCGCCCTCGTCAAAATAGTCTACAAGGTCGCGGAAGGTGAGAAACTCGTCAGTAGGCTTGCCGTCAGCATCCTTCTTGTACATTTCTATCTCCTGACGCTTGCGATGGATAACCATCAGGCGTCCCTGGTCGCGATTATATATACGCTCCACGGTACCATCCTCGTTCTTGAAGGTACGATGCGGCGGATAGAGCGCTACCTGCTCTTCCGGCAGTCTGAACTTGAATTGTGATAGTTTCATCTATGTAATTTACTATTTACGATTTACAATTTACTATTTACGATTTGGCTGGCGCCGAGAAGTTCTTCAATTCTACAATTCTTCAATTCTACAATTGCTGCTCGTCGAGCCACTGGGGAAAGCTATCGAAGGTGTAGCAGTCCTCTATGCGCACCTCGCCAAGACGCGTGCGGCAGAGCGCCGTCAGGTAAGCCCCGCTACCCAGCGCCTGACCGATGTCGCGGGCCAGAGAACGGATATAAGTACCCTTGCCGCAGACGACACGGATGCTCATCTGCATGGTCTCGGGGTTGAAGTCGGTGAGTTCCAGCTCGTCTATGCGCACACGCTTGGCTTTCAGCTCTACAGCCTCACCCTTGCGCGCCAGCTCATAGGCACGGTCGCCCTTCACCATGACTGCGGAGAATATCGGCGGTACCTGCTCTATCTCGCCCACGAACCCCTGAAGCACCCGCTGAATCTCGTCGCGGGTGATATGGCTCGTGGGATAATGGGCGTCCACCTCATGCTCCATATCAAACGACGGCGTGGTTGCTCCCAGCTGCAGTGTGGCGGTATACTCCTTATCGTGCAGCTGCAGGCGTTCTATCTGCTTGGTGGCCTTACCGGTGCACAGTATGAGCACACCGGTGGCCAGGGGGTCGAGCGTGCCGGCATGACCCATCTTCACCCGCTTGACATGCATCTTCTTCGACACAAGGTAGCGGATATGAGCCAAGGCGCCGAATGACGTCATGCGATAGGGCTTGTTGATATATATGAATGTTCCTTCGTTGAAATCCAAGATGCGTCCTATTTATGGGATTATCGATTAATTGCAGACAACTCTACAGCGTCGTGGCTATAAGAATAGCGCCCACGACGGCACAGTAGACACCGAAGTAGACCAGCTTGCCGCGCTTGACAATGTCAATCATCCATTTACAGGCGAAGCAGCCGCTGACAAAGGCAGCCAAGAAGCCCACACAGAGCGGCAGCATGCCTACGCTGCCTATAACAGCCTCGCCCTTGACAGCCTTGAGCACGTCGAGCAAGGCTTCACCCAGGATAGGGGGAATGACCATGAGGAACGAGAATTGCGCCAGCCGCTCCTTCTTATTGCCTAAGAGCAGGCCGGTGGCTATCGTAGAGCCTGAGCGCGACAGTCCCGGCAGCACGGCGGCAGCCTGCGCCAGTCCGATGATGAAGGCGTCTCTGAGGGAGATGTGCTCCTTCTGTCGCGGACGGGCATAATAGGCGAAAATCAGCAGCGTTGCCGTCAGCAGCAGACAGCAGCCGACAACGAACAGGCCTGAGCCGAAAATCTCTTCTACATAGTCCTTGAAGAACACGCCGACGATGCCCACGGGAATCATCGACACAACGATATTGAGGGCGTACTTCACCTCACTGCGCTGCCAGTAGGCGCCATTGCCGGCAGCAGAGCCGCTACCGGGCAACACCCCCTTGAAAATCCAGGCTATCTCACGCCAGAGAACCACCAGCGTTGAGAGTACTGTCGCCACATGCACGGCAACGATAAATATCAGGTTATCCTCGCCGTTGCTCATGCCGAAGAACGCTTGTCCGATGGCCAGATGGCCACTGGAACTCACGGGCAGGTATTCCGTCAGGCCTTGTATCAGGCCCAGAATCAATGCTTGTATCCAGTCCATTACTTCAACTTTTATGCACTACTGCATAGATCATTGACAAGAATCCTAGCAGACACACTATGGGCGCCACGACAATGCGTCGCGTGCTGAAGATGTCGGGGTTGTAAGCGTCATCAGTGGTACTGCTGCCACTCATCAGGATAAAGCCGAGTATCACCACCAGCATGCTCACGGCAAGCAGGATGAAGTTCATACGGCCAAATGCAAAGTCTTTTTTCTCCATGTTATATCTATTATTTAAATTTCTTCAATTATCGTATGTTTCATGTTGCCAACTCTTAACTCTCAACTCTTAACTCTCAACTCTTATACAGCTCGCTGGCACTCATTCTTAAGAATCGGTTCACGCTGATGTATGAACAGAGCAGCGTGATAAGTATTCCGAAGAGGAAGACCACGGCCCCCGTAACCACAAGCACCTGCCAGGTGATAATCTCGGTCATGTGAGGCTCATAGCGGTAGAGCGTCCATACGCCGCCACCTAACAGCAGACAAGCCAGCAGGGCCGCCACCAGTCCTACGATCAGCCCGTCGCGCACGAAGGGGCGACGGATGAAATACCACGAGGCTCCCACAAGCTTCATCGTATGAATAAGGAAACGCTGCGAATACACCCTCAGGCGCACAGTATTGCTTACCAGCGTATAGCTGATAAACGTCAGCAGCACGGCTAACACCAGCAGCACCAGACTGATTTTCTGAAGATTCATGTTCACCTTGTCCATCAGGTCTTCCTGATAAGCCACATCGGTTACTAACGGGCGACGGGTCAGTTCCTTGGCTATCCACAACAGGGAATCGCGGTTGGCATAGTCTGACTTCAGCTGCAGCTCCAGGGTGGCTACAAAAGGATTCATGCCCAAAAATTCCGAAGGGTCGCTACCCATAGCCTCAGACTGCTCCTTCAGCGCCTGCTCCTTGCTCACATAATCTATATTACGCGCATAAGGACGGTGATAGAGCTCGCGACAAAGCCGGTGAGCGTCATTCACACTCGCCGAGTCGGTCAGCATGACGGTTACCGTCAGGTTCTCCTTTACATAGTTTGAAAGGTTATGCGCCGTCAGCACCGACAGCGCAACAATACCTAATAATATCAGCACCATGGTAGTACTGATACACAGCGTTACAACCTGCATACCATGACGGCGACGGGTCGCATTCTTCTTTCGTCTCATCTACAATTTTGATGTAATACACCTAAATTGCCGCAAAATTACAACTTTTCGGCCATATCTCCAAATTTTTTATCGCGAATTCTTAATTTTTAATTTTTTATCTGTAACTTTGCAGGCTGTTATGAGTACAATAATCTATCCCTCGCCCATCTTCGGCCCCGTCCACAGCCGCCGTCTGGGCTTATCGCTGGGCATCAACCTGCTACCCGCCGACGGCAAGGTGTGTACCTTTGACTGTATCTACTGCGAGTGCGGGTTCAACGCCGACCACCGCCCTACCCTACCCCTGCCCACGCGCCAGGAAGTGGCCACGGCACTGGAGCAGCGACTACAGCAGATGCAGCACGACGGCCAGCGCCCTGACGTGCTGACGTTCGCCGGCAACGGCGAGCCTACCTGTCACCCCCACTTCGCCGATATCATCGACGACACCATCCGCCTGCGCAACCAGTACTGCCCCGAGGCCAAGGTGTCGGTGCTCTCTAACGCCACGATGATCAGCCGCCAGGCAGTACACAACGCCCTCATGCGTGTGGACAACAACATTCTGAAGCTTGACACCATCGCCCCCGACTTCATCAGCCACATAGACCGTCCCACCGGCAACTACGACGTCGGCAGCATTATTGAAGGTATGAAAGCCTTCCAAGGGCATCTCATCATCCAGACGATGTTTCTCAAGGGCGACCATATTGACAACACCACTGACCGCTACGTCACACCGTGGCTACAGGCCGTCTGCGACATCCGGCCGCAGCAGGTGATGATCTACACCATTGACCGCGAGACCCCCGACCACAGTCTGCGCAAGGCTGCCCCCGCAGAGCTCGACGCCATCCGCGACCGCGTCATCGCTGCCGGCATAGCCTGCACAGCCTCTTACTGACTCGGTGAGTGGTGAGAGGTGAGAGAAATCTTTGCAAGCAAACCCCAAAACATAGAAAAAGACAATGAAAGAATTAGCCCTGAAGTACGGATGCAATCCCAACCAGAAGCCCTCACGCATATTCATGACCGAGGGCGAGCTACCCATTGAAGTGATTAACGGCCGTCCCGGCTACATCAATTTCCTCGACGCCTTCAACGCCTGGCAGCTGGTGAGCGAGCTGAAGGGGGCCACAGGCATGGCCGCCGCCGCATCGTTCAAGCATGTGAGCCCCGCCGGTGCCGCCGTGGGACTGCCCCTGAGCGACACACTGAAGAAGATTTATTTCGTTGACGACATCGAGGGACTGGACCAGTCGCCCATAGCCTGCGCCTACGCCCGTGCCCGCGGTGCCGACCGCATGTCGTCGTATGGCGACTTCGTGGCCCTGAGCGACACCTGCGACAAAACGACGGCACTGCTGCTGAAGCGCGAGGTGAGCGACGGCGTGATAGCTCCCGACTTCACCCCCGAGGCCATCGAAATACTCAAGGACAAGCGCAAGGGTACATACAATGTGATAAAGATAGACCCCACCTACCGCCCTGAGCCTATTGAGCGTAAGCAGGTCTACGGCATCACCTTTGAGCAGGGGCGCAATGAAATCAAGCTCGACGACCCGGCACTCTTTGAGAACATTCCCACGCAGAACAAGACCTTCAGCCCGGAGGCTAAGCGTGACCTGATGATAGCGCTCATCACGCTGAAATATACGCAGTCGAACTCCGTCTGCTACGTCAAGGACGGCCAGGCCATCGGCATCGGTGCCGGACAGCAGAGCCGCATCCACTGCACACGACTGGCCGGCAACAAGGCCGACATCTGGTGGCTGCGCCAGCACCCGAAGGTGATGGCGCTGCCCTTCAAAGAGGGTATCCGCCGCGCCGACCGCGACAACACCATCGACGTATATATCTCTGAGGACGAGCACGACGACGTGCTGCGCGACGGACAGTGGCAGCAGTTCTTCACCGAGCAGCCCGCAGTGCTGACACGTGAAGAGAAGCTGGCCTGGATAGCCCAGAACAAGGGCGTAGCCCTGGGCAGCGACGCCTTCTTCCCCTTCGGCGACAATATTGAGCGTGCCCATAAGAGCGGCGTAGAATTTATTGCCCAGGCTGGCGGCTCCGTACGCGACGACCACGTCATCATGACCTGCGACAAGTACGGCATCGCTATGGCCTTCACCGGCGTGCGCCTGTTCCATCATTGAAGATTGAAAAATTGAAAAATTGAAAAATTGAAAGATTGAAGGATTGAAATGGGAAAGGACGACGATTTCCAGAGTATACTGGAGAATGGAATAAATTTCGGTCGCGGCGGAGAACGCCGCGACCCTAACGCCGGCAAGGTAAAGACCAAAGCTAAGAAGAAACAGTATATCACCGGTGCCCACGGTTCCGGCTCGGCGCGCCAGAAGGCGAAATACCGCGAGCAGCGCGCCAACCGCAGGCACAAGTAACCCTTAATCTTTCAATGGCAGCGTGAGGATGAAGCGCGAACCGCCAGTATACGTAGTATCGAGAACGATGTCGCCGCCAAGCTGCCGGGCTAAACGACGACTGAGCGAAAGCCCGAGGCCTACGCCGTCGGCGCTGTCGTTGAGCTTGACAAAGTTTTCGAAGATGGTCTCGCGCTGCTCAGGGGCAATGCCGATGCCGGTATCGGCGATGGCCACCTGCAGGGTGCGGTTGACCTTGCGGCAGTGCATAGTGACACTACCCTTGTCGGTAAACTTCACAGCATTGCCAAGGATATGCCTGATGATGCGCTCCAGATTCTTCTCACTGCTGAGAATGGTGAAATCGTCGTCGAGCTCCGACTCAAACATATAGTACAGGCCTTTCGCGTCATTCTGTTTCACCTCGTCAAGCAGACGGGCACAAACCTTGTTGACGGCAACCGCCACTTTTTCGTGCAGACTCTCTCCCTCCGACATGTCTAACAGCTCGGCCACGATATGGGTAATATTATCAACGTTTTTGGTAATACGTCCCACCATGTCGCGCTTCTCATCTTCACTCAACTCATACTCCGGGTTGCAGAGCAGCTGCGAAAAACCATTAATGGCATTCAGGGGCGTTCGTATCTCGTGACTCATATTGCGTATAAAGGCGGTCTTCATGCGGTCGCTCTCCTCGGCCTTGTCCAGTGCCTCACGCAACTCGCGGTTGCGACTCCAGATTTTTCGCATCAGGCGCCGCCGGCCCATGATATATACGAAAACATAAAGAGCCGTCATCACCCAGAAGGCGGTCTTCCAGTTGCTGGCGCTCTTGGTGGCTTCGGCGAGCTTGTCACTCATTTCGGTAACGAGCGCACTCTCATGTGCCGACTGCTGGTCGGCGGTCGTGGCGGCAGGGTTGTCGGCAGCCCGTGGCTGTGCTGCAACAGCGGCTGAACATGACAACATCAGTGATAGCAGAAAAGTCTTTAACAGTCTCATCTATAGTCGAGTCGTTTATGGCGTGCAAAGATAGATAAAATTTTTGAATTACAAGCCAGACAATAGAAAAAAAAATGATTTTCCGCTTTCTGCGTCCTGCTGATGGTATCTCGTAGCAGGTGTCTTACGCCCGAAAAAAAAATCATGCCTCTTACCTACACTACCTACACTAAACGTTTCACAGAGCTGATAATCAAGTGGTTAAACGAAAAACAGCATACACTAAGCATACACTAAGCCTACACTAAGCCTACACTATGTAGAAAAAAGCTGCACTTTCACATCCCTGACAGCCGGGGTTAGAGAGTATTCGAAGCCCCGCTTTTCCGTTACAAAGCCTTTGTAACGGTGTTACAAAGCCTCTGTAATGAAAAAACACCGTCCATTTCGGGCAAAACACGCAGGTGTAGGTTTAGTGTAGGCTTAGTGTAGGCTTAGTGTATGCAAGAAATTTGTAATCTAACTGATAATAAAGATGTTACACGGTTAGTGTAGGTAGTGTAGGCTTGAAGGCAATTTTTTTCCCGAGCTGCAGTTGGGGTTAACCGCAGCATGAAAAAATCCGGTCTTACAGCCGGAACTCATGGCCGTCGCGTGGGGCATGCCTGCCGATGGTCATTTTTAAGAATTAGTTAAAAGCAAATAAAATTAAGGCAAAAGTGTTGCCTTTTCTACGTTTTTTATTAAATTTGCAGCCGAATACTAACTATCTACGTCCGAACAAATAACAATCTACTAATAGTAATGACTAAAACGAGACGTTTATTACGTGTCTGTAGCCTGTCAGTGGCTGCAGCATTTGTTGTCTCCTGTCAGGAAAGTGTGAGCGAGAGCGACCACTACCAGACGCCCGACTGGCTGAAGGGCAACGCCTACGAGGTGCTGGCGCAGGAAGGCAACCACACGATGTTTCTCAAGGGCATCGAGTTGAGCGGCTATCGGCCGATAGTCGAAGGTAAGAGTATCATGACGGTCATGGCGCCCAATGACGACGCCTTTGCGAAGTTCCTGCAGCAGCAGGGCTACTCGTCGGTGGAGGACATGCAGGCCAAGGCACCGGTGCAGCTGAAGAACACCATCGGCTACCACCTGATGTACTACGCCTACGACTGGGACAAGCTGGTGAACTTCCGCCCCAACGAGGGCGACGGCGCCAGCCAGGAGCAGAAGCAGCTGGAGGCTGGCATGTGGTATAAGCACCGCACCCACAGCGCCGACGACATGGAGCAGATGCGCGGCAAGCTCAACAGCGTTGACACCACCGTCACCGTCTACCACTACGAGCGCTTCCTGCCCGTACTGTCGAACCGATTCTTTGCCACCAAGGGCATCGACGCCAAGGCCAACTACGAGTATTTCTACCCTAATAGCACATGGAGCGTCAGCGGCGACGGCTTCCAGGTGTCTAACGCCAGCGTCACCGACCAAGCCGCCGTCATCACCGACAACGGCTACCTGTACCACGTCGACCAGGTGCTCAACCCGCTGGAAACCATCTACAAGACACTGAAGCAGAACCCCAACTACAGCAAGTACATAGGGCTCTACGACCAGTATGCCGAATTTACCGAGGCCGCCACGGAAACCAGCGAGAAGGTGGGCCAGGTGGTGTACACGCTGACCCACGGCGTGCTGCCCAACATCGCCATGGAGTGGCCTTCGACGAGCTACCTGGCCATGTCGGTCATCGAGCGCCACGGCTACAGCATCTTTGCACCGTCGGACCAGGCCATCGACCGCTTCTTCCAGAATTACTGGACCGCCGAGGGCGGCTACAAGTCGCTGGCCGACCTCGACCCCCTGGTGCTGCGGTACTTCCTGATGCAGTCGTTTGCCAACGTCAGTGAGCCCGTGTTCCCCGACGAGATACGCAAGGGCACGGTGACCACCGTCTTCGGCACGCCTATTAATATTAACCCCGACGAGGTGGACGACCGTCTGATGTGTGAGAACGGCGTCGTCTACGGCATGAACGACATGGACGCCCCGGCCATCTTCTCGGCCGTCGTGGGTCCGGCGTTCAAGGACACCACCTACCAGTGCTACCTCTACACCCTGGACAAGAGCGACCTCGTGCTGTCGCTGGCCAGCAACAAGTCGGAGTTTGTCACCCTTATACCCACCAACAAGCAGTATCGGCAGAACGACCCCGCCATGCGTCTGAACACCACCACGGCCGGCCGTCTGCTGGAGGTCTATAGCGACGTGGACGGCAACTACGCCACCATGGGTCAGAGCCAGGCGCAGGACATCGTGAACATGCACACGGCGCCCAACATCAACGCCCTGAAGAGCGAAGGCACGCAGGTGGTAGAGACCAACGTGGCCTTCAACTACTGGTTTGTGCATGACGGCAAGATTACCACCAACGCCCGCTTCAACGAGCAGCTGAACCCCGAATACACGGGTTCGCCCTTCGTCGGCTTCACCGAGATCAGCAACAACGGCAGCCCCTGGAGCAACGGCCGTGCCTATGCCTACGACGCCACCAACCTGTTTACCCAGGCTACCGGCGACGGCATGGAGCACCTGCTGGCCGTGGGCAACGACAAGAACTATGCCTACTACCTCTTTGCACAGCTGCTGCAGAAGGCCGGTCTCGTAGACGCCAAGACGAGCACCATGCCGTCGCTGGCCAGCCTGGGCAACCGCCTGGTGGCCTTCGTGCCTACCAACGAGGCTATCACGCAGAACCTGGCCAAGATTCCCGGCACGGCACGCCTGACCATCGGCGCCGACGGCACCCTCAGCGGCTCGCCCACGAGCACGCAGAAGGCCGAGCTGGCCGGTTACCTGCGCGGCTATTTCGTGTCGTCGCTGATGAACACGTTTACCAGCTACCCCTACCCCGGCAGCAGCTTCAAGGGCACGTTCCTCACCATGGGTGGCGGCGAGCTGACGGTCAACAGCAGCGACAGCAGCCTGACGGTGAGCACCGACGGCGGCACGCCCGTGGCCGTGAGCCAGAAGTACTACGGCCTGCCATTCGCCTATAGCGACGGCTGCCTGCAGTTCATTGACGGAATCCTTGAATAAACACTGAACGCTATGAAGCAAAAGATATATACCATCATCGTGATGCTATTATGCTCGGTGAGCATGATGGCTCAGAATAAAGTGATTACGGGTACGGTGACCGAGGTCTTCGGCAACGCCAAGGAGCCTATCATGGGCGCCAACGTGGTGCTGGTGAACCCCCAGGGCCGTTACGTCAAGGGTGCCGTGACCGACATGAACGGTAACTACAACCTGCAGGTGCCCGCCGACGCCAAGAACCTGAAGGTGAAGGTGTCGTATATCGGCATGAAGTCGCAGACGGTGAACTACACCGGCCAGACGCGCCTGAACTTCAACCTCGAGAACGCCACGACGGTGCAAGAGGTGACGGTGACGGGCCAGCGCGGCGGCCGCGACGGCATGGGTATCACCCGCATGGAGCAGACATCGTCAGTGCAGAAGCTCGACATGAGCGAGATTGTAGAGACGTCGCCGGTAACCAGCGTGGAGGAGGCCCTGCAGGGACAGATTGCGGGCTTGGACATCAACCTCGGCGGCGACCCCGGTGCGCGCAGCAGCATCCGCATCCGCGGTACCAGCTCGCTGTCGGCCAGCAACGAGCCGCTGATAGTCATCGACGGCGTGCCGCAGGATGTGGACATCAGCGAGGATTTTAATTTTGCTACCGCCAACGAGGAGGACTTCGGCGCCCTGCTGAACATCGCCCCGGCCAACATCGAGAGCATCGAGGTGCTCAAGGATGCCTCGGCCACGGCCATCTACGGTACGAAGGGTGCCAACGGCGTGCTGCTGATCAACACCAAGCGCGGCGCCACGGGTAAGACGAAGTTCTCGTTCTCAACAAAGTTCACCTTCAAGGACGAGCCCGACCCCATACCCCTGTTGAACGGCGCACAGTATGTGTCGATGATGCAGGACGCCATCTGGAACGCCGCCAACGCCAAGGGTGTGAGCAGCGCTGCCAACGAGATGAACATGCTGTTTAACAATGCCGAGCTGAACTACGACCCCACCTACCGCTACTACGACGAGTATAACGTTGACACCGACTGGCTCGACGCCGTGAAGCGCAACGCCATCATCACCGACAACAACTTCTCGATGACCGGCGGTGGCGAGAAGGCCGTCTACAAACTCAACCTCGGCTACTACGACGAGCAGGGTACGACCAAGGGCACGGGCGTGCAGCGACTCTCGGCCGGCATGAAGATTACCTATAACTTCAGCGACCGCCTACGCGTGCGTACCGATTTTAACTTCAGCAATACCAACAAGGACGCCAACATGCTGGACAACGCCCGCTCGGTGGCCATGCAGAAGATGCCTAACCTGAGCCCTTACTATATCGACGACGTGACGAAGGAGTCGACGGGCGTATACTTCACCCAGCAGGAGGACTTCCAGGGCGCCTTCGACGGCAGGAAGAACTACAACCCCGTGGCCCTGGTGAACGAGGGCTACAGCAAGACCACCCAGCGCAACGAGAAGATGACCATCACGCTGGAGTATGACTTCCCCTTCCACCTGCAGTACCAGGGCTGGGTATCGATGAACATGACCACCACGAAGAACAAGAAGTTCCTGCCGCAGGAGGCTACGGGCGTGCTTTGGACGAGCAACTATGCCAACCAGTCGACCGACGCTACCAGCGACGCCTTCTCGCTGCAGACGGAGAACAAGCTGATTTATAACAACACCTTCGCCGAGAAGCACAAGCTCATCGGTACGCTGCTGATGAAGACCGCCGACAGCCAGAACTTCAGCTATTCGAGCGTCACCTACGGCAACGCGTCGGCCAACCTGAGCGACCCCGTGGTGGGCAGCGTCGTCTCCTCATCGGGTAGCGGCAACAGCGAGAAGCGCTCCGTCATGTTCATCGGCCAGGCCGTCTACAGCTACGACAACCGCTACGTGCTGCGCGCCACCGTCAACCGTGAGGGTAACTCCACCATGGGTAAGGACAAGCGATGGGGCACATTCCCCGCCTTCGGTGTGGCCTGGAACGCTGAGCAGGAGCACTTCTGGAGCGAGAGCGTCAAGAAGTGGCTCAACACGGCCAAGGTGCGCGCCGGCTTAGGCTGGAGCGGTACGTCGCCGTCGGGAGCCAGCATCTACCTGGGCGCCTACAAGAGCTTAGGACAGTATATGAACATGCCCGCCATCGTGCCCGACCGCATGCAGCTCGACAACCTGAAATGGGAGACCACCCGCGAGATAGACCTCGGTATCGACCTGCGACTGTTTGACAAGCTGAACTTCACCTTCGACTACTACGACAAGGAGACCAGCGACATGCTGCTCAAGGACACCAAGCTGCCCGTCACCACGGGTTACTCGTCGGTGAAGTACATCAACTCGGGTAAGATGTCGAACAAGGGAATCGAGATGCGCTTCGACTTAGAGGTGTTCCGCAATAAGGATTGGACGGTGAGCATCAATGCCAACGTCAGCCGCAACGTCAACAAGGTGAAAGAGCTGCCCTCGACATGGGTGATGGACAACTACACCTTCGGCAACGGCAACTACGCCCTGCGCATCGTGGAGAACGCCCCCGTGGGCGCCTTCTACGGCTACCGCTACTTAGGCGTCTACCAGAACACCCAGGAGACCTACGCCCGCAATGCCGAGGGCGGTATCATGAACGACTGGCAGGGCCAGCCCATCACCATGAAGAACGGCACCGAGCAGGTGTACCCCGGCGACGCCAAGTATGAGGACATCAACCACGACGGCGTCATCAACGAGAACGACATCGTCTACTTAGGCAATGCCAACCCGAAGTTCTTCGGCGGCGGCGGATTCCAGGTGCGCTGGAAGCAGCTCACGCTCACCACCTTCTTCTACGGCCGCTACGGCCAAAAGGTCATCAACGGTGCACGTATAGACCTGGAGAACATGCGCGGCAAGACCAACCAGTCCACCGCCGTGCTCCACCGCTGGCGCAACGAGGGCGACCAGACTGACATCCCCCGCGCCCTCTATGGCATGGGCTACAACTACTTAGGTTCTGACCGCTTTGTGGAGGAAGCCTCCTTCCTGCGCCTGAAGACACTCTCGCTGAGCTATAACCTGCCCAAGAAGTGGCTCAAGAGCCTCGGCATCAACAAGCTCAACATCTTTGCCACCGGCTACGACCTCTTCACCTGGACCGGCTACAAGGGACAGGACCCTGAGGTGAAGATGCCGTCGCCCACCTCGCTGGTGAAAGACAGCTCTACCACGCCTGTGTCGAAGCGTTATGCCTTCGGTGTGAACATCGACTTCTAAAACATTGAACGTTGAACATTGAACATTGAACATTATGATTACCAAAAGCATAAAACACCTATTATTTGCAGGTTGGCTGTGCTGCGGCGCCGCCGCAACCCTCACCTCCTGCAACAACTGGCTCGACGTGCTGCCCAACAACGAGCAGGTGACCGACGACTACTGGAAGTCGAAGGAGGATGTGGAGGCCGTCATCGCCTCGGGCTACTACTATATGCGCCAGTGCGTGCCTACCTACATCAAGTGGGGCGAGCTGCGCGGCGGCGCCCTCTACACTCAGAGCACCGGCGACGCCAAGCTGCAGGACTTCAATATGACGTCGAGCCACTCGCTGTGCGACTACTCTAATATATATAAGGTGATAGGCATGGCTAACAGCGTCATCCTCTACGCCCCGCAGGTGGACGACGACACCTACTACGAGGCCATCCGCAACTCACACCTGGCCGAGGCTTACTTCATGCGCGCCTACAGCTACCTGCTGCTGGTGAAGAATTTCCGCGACGTGCCCCTCGTGCTGTCGGCATACGTCAACGACAACGCCTCGTTCGACCTGGCCAAGTCTTCGGAGGCTGAGATTATCGCCCAGATCAAGGACGACGTGAAGAAGGCACTGGCCACCGGCGCCGCCAAGGGCACCTACGAAGAGGAGTGGGCCACGAAGGGCCGCGCCACGAAGTGGGCGCTCTACGCCCTGATGGCCGACGCCTGCCTGTGGAGCGAGGACTACGACCAGTGCATAGAGTACTGCGACATGATTCTCAATGCCAGCGACAACTTCCGTCCGGCATTCATGACCAACACCAACGACTGGTACACGATGTTCTACCCCGGCAACTCCAACGAGAGCATCATGGAGCTGAACTGGGACTACTCGTCGAACCAGGAGACCAACAACTTCTCGTCGCTGTTCACCGTCACCACGTCGTCGCCCCTGCGCCCCACGCTGGACGCCGTGAACAAGATGAAGAACGAGACACAGACCCTGCGTAGCCGCGGCTATACCGAGGACGGCCGCATGGGCCGCATGCTGCTGGCCACCTATATCCCCGACAACGGGCAGATGATAGGCTGGAACACTGCCAACCAGTATTACATCTGGAAATACTATGGCACCGACGTGCAGGACATCACCGGTGGTGCCCGCGTACACCAGGATGCCAACTTCATCCTCTACCGCGTGGCTGAAATCATGCTGATGAAGGCCCAGGCGCTGACCATGAAGGGGCAGGGCTCCTATCAGGAGGCTGTCAGCCTAGTTAACCGCATACGCAACCGCGCCGGACTGGCCGACCTTGACGCCACCATCGACGAGCTCGACGAGCTAACCCTGCTACAGGAGATTCTCGACCAGAAGGAGATGGAGTTCATGGCCGAGGGCAAGCGCTGGTACGACCTGCTGTGGTTCGGACGTATCGCTGGTAACAAGTACAAGAAGCAGTTTATAGCCCAGGTCATCGAGGGCAACCAGACCACCAACCAGCAGTGGATCCTCTCCGTGCTGCAAGACCCTAACGCCTGGTACATGCCCCTGCCGCAGGCCGACATCGACCACAACAAGCTGCTGGAGCAGAATCCCTACTACGCCTCGACAAAGTAAATGAAGAGTGAAGAATGAAGAGTGAAGAATGAAGAGTGAAGAATGAAGAATTTGCTACCGCTGTTCCCTACAGCAGAGAATAAGGCAAATGAAGAATTAAAGAATTAAAGACTATGAACAGAACAGATAACAGAGCGAAAAGAAGCATGAAAATGACGATGAAGTGGCTGTGCGCAGCATTCTTCATTCTTCATTCTTCATTCTTCGTTTCCTCTTGCGACAAGGATGTCATCGACATCAACAGCGACCCGTTCAAAGACCAAACATACACCAACACGCTGGTGTCGCCCATCTCCACCTTCCTCGGGGAGCAGGGCGGCTATGATGAGTATGTCAACGCCCTGCGCTATTCGGGCATGTTCGACGCCCTCAACCAGTCGTCGAGCGGCGTGAGTTTCACGGCCTTCGTACCCACCAACGACGCCATGAAGGCGTTCTACAAGCGCCGCGGCGTTGACAGCCTGCGACAGCTGGAGGCAGAGTATATGCGCCAGTTTATACTCTACCACACGGTGAAGGACTCTATCCTGCCCGACGCCTTCGTGCTGAAGAAGTCGGTGCAAAACCTCTCGGGCGACGAGATTAAGATAGAAATCGACTCCGTCCACGCCGGCGAGGCCACGCTCAACGGCGAGGGGCGCGTGATGGAGATGGGACTCTCGGCCTTCAACGGCAAGGTCTACGTGCTGTCGTCGGCCATGACGCCGCTGGTGGAGACCATCTACGACCGCGTGGTGAACGGCGGCACGTCGAGCATCATGGCTGAGGCCCTGCGCGCCACCGGCTGGGACAAGAAGCTGAGCACCGTGGTCGACACCACCTTCAACGAAGAGCGCCAGCGCGTTGTCACACATTATTATTATACGCTGCTCAACGTCAGCGACGCCACCTTTGGCAAGGCCGGCATCGGCAGCTTCGACCAGCTGAAGACCCGCCTGAAGAACGACGACCAGCAGGGACTGACAGAAGACTCGCTACTGCGTGAATATGTAGGTTACCATATCTTGCTGAACCAGTATGCCACCAGCGACCTGGGCGCAATCAGCGGCTCTGAGGTGACCCGCATCTGGAGCACCGCCGCCACCAACCAGGTGTTTACCGTCACCACCGACACGCTGGCCACCGACGAGGCCAAGAAATACACGCTCAACGCCTCGGCACAGCAGGCGCTGTTCGTCCCCACGGCATCGAACGTGCTGGCCAAGAACGGCTACGTACACGAGCTTGACGGATGGCTGCCCATCTGGGAGCCGGAGCAGACAACGGTGCTCTGGGACGTGGCCGACTATACCGACATCAAGAATATCGTTGAAACAGAGTACTACCAGCCCGCGGAGCCTACGTCGTCGGAACAGCGCTACCGCGTGGCCAACGCCACCTGCTTTGAGTACGAGGCCGGCGAGTCGGGCTCCAAGAACACCAGCTACAGCGACATCGACTACGTCACCTGTACCAATAAGTTCAAGGCCAATAACAACGACCGTATCGTCTTCAACCTCGGCTACATGGGTTCGGTGAGCATGAAGACGCCCACCATCGTCCGTGGTAAGTACCGCGTGGAGATTGACTTCGTCTACACCTCGTCGCAGAGCTTCATGCGCACGCAGAGCGACGGCAACGGCGGACTGCTGAAAATCAGCTTCGACGACGATGCCGACCAGACCACGTTCAAGGCGCCTTACACCACCGTGTCGAGCATCCAGCAGGGTGTCTACAACACCACGCTCTACGACGAGGTGGAGTTCCCGCAGACGGCCTCTCACAAGTTTAGCTTCACCATACTCGACCCGGCTGCCAGCACCAACAAGGGCTTCAGCATCCAGATCGACTGCATCAGGTTTGTGCCTATTAAGTGAAGAATGAAGAGTGAAGAATGAAGAGTGAAGAATTTGCTACCGCCATACCGATGGTGATAAGATAGTAATAAAGAAATCTGTAAATAGGAATAATTATGATAGCCAAGATAAAAACCCGACATTTGATAGGTTTATCATTTATCATTTGTCATTTATCATTTAGCGCAGCGCTGCTGTCCTGTTCGGAGCTGAAGGACGACAGCCACTACAAGGAGTCGGACTCCCCCATCAGCAACGCTGAGCTGAAGATTGTAGACCAGAGTTCGGAGAGCTACATGCAGAGCCGCAGCGACCTGTCGAGCATGAACCAGCTCTTCCAGAGCCAGGGCATCTACGACGAGCTGCACAAGAAAGGGCAGCTCAGCACGATGCTTGTTGTGACCAACGACCACTTCACGCAGCCCGCCGAGGACGTGACGTTTATCACCCGCTCCCACGTAAGCGACATCTCCATGTCGCCGGCCAACCTTGAGGACGGCACCCGCCTGATGATGTGGCACGGCAAGTATGTCAATGTCAGCATCGACGAGCTGGGACTGGAAGGTAACATCGTCGACCACGTACTGTTTAACAACGGCGCCGTGAAGGAAGTCATCAAGACCTCCACGGGCTATATCTACGTGCTCTCGGCCATGATCCAAACGCCCACCTCGCTCAAGGACTATATCGACCAGCTGCCCGCCGAATATTCTATTTTCCAACAGATGGTGCAGGCCTCCGGCGGCAAGGAGTTCGACCGCGTCAACTCCAAGGCCATCGGCGTCAACGACCAGGGTAACACCGTCTACGACTCGGTGTTTATCTATACAAACACGTTCTTCGACAACGTGGGCTTCGACATGAACTCCGAGTCGCTTACGGCCACCATGCTGCTGCCGTCGAACAGCGTCATCAACGCCGCCCTCGACGATGCCCACCAGCGCCTGCAGAGCTGGGACCTGGAGCGTGGCGACAGCATCATCAAGGACTGGATACTGAAGACCGCCTTCTTCAACAAGCGCTACACGGCCGCCCAGATACAGACCACCGACCTGCAGGACCTGAAGAGTATCTACAGCACGCAGTGGCGTACCAACGTGCAGCAGGTAGACACGCAGAACCCCATCGAGCTCAGCAACGGTATCGTCTACAACGTCACCAAGCTGCACATACCCACCAACGTGCTCATTTACCGTCTGAAGGACTTCTTCTACTACTACGAGTTCTGCACCGACGAACAGAAAGCACAGTACTACAAGAGCACCAACCTGAAGTTCAACTCCTGTGCCACCGAGGTAGACCCCTGGACACCGTGGGCCGGCGTATGGCCGGCCATTCAGAATCGCATCGTGCGCTTCGACAAGGAGCCCAGCGACCTGAAGGACGACGAGGGATGGGTGCTCGACTTCACGCCCATCAAGCATAGCGACGACGGCAGCGTGCGTCCATATCTGGTGCCGCCGGGGGCCTACCGCCTCTGCATGGGCTCGGTTCAGAACGCTGGCTTCGACGTCGTCTGCACTGTCTATGCCGACGGCAAGGAGATAGCCAAGTCGAATGCCATCACCTGGGGCACGGCCACGACCTTCCACTACGACCGTAACGGCACCGGCTATCCCGAAGGCTACGACGCTGCCTACGTGCGCGAGCAGGGCGGCAACAGCAAGGCCGGCAACTACGACCGCGACGGCGGTGTGATGATCGACGAGGTGGTCATCCCCGACACCAAGGGCGACGGCTCGCCCGTACAGCTGACCTTCCGTCTGAACGTCCAGAACTGGGCCGGCAAGACCAACGTCAAGCTGCACCACTGGTGCCTGCGACCCACGGAGAACAATTATTAAGATTGGAGATTGAAGATTGAAAATTGAAGATTGAAGATTATGATTACCAAGATAAAGAGAAAGCATCTGATAGGTTTGTCATTTGTCATTTGTCATTTGTCAGTTAGCACAGCGTCCGCGCAGAAGCTCAGCGGCTATGTCCTCTCATCTGCCAACGAGCCAGTGGCCGAGGCCGTCATTACCTGCGACGGCTGCGAGTCGGTGCGCACCGGTGCCGACGGCAGTTTTACCATCGAGGGCGTGAAGAAAGACGCTGCGCTCAACGTGTGGCACGACGGATTCATTGAGCGTACCGTCTACGTGCGCAAGACCGACGGCCAGAGCCTGCGCATCTATATGATCGAGGACGGCAAGACGCGCTACAACGAGACCCTCATCACGCCTTTTGCCGCCACGCAGAAGAGCGCTACCGTGAACAGTGCACAGAACCTCAGCCGCAAGGACTTCGCATTAGGCTCGCTCTCCATTGACAACGCCCTCAAGGGCGAGGTGGCCGGCCTGCAGGTGACCAATAAGAGCGGCATGACCGGCGAGGGTGCCTATATGGCGCTGCGCGGCGTCCACTCCTTAGTGGCCGACAACGCCCCGCTGGTGGTCATCAACGGCGTGCCCTACATGCCCGATGCCAACCTGAGCCAGATTATCGGGGGCTACTCGCGCTCGCAGTTCCAGGCCCTCAACGGCCTCGACATCCGCAACATCACCGTGCTCAAGGGTGCCGAGGCGGCCGTCTACGGCTCCATGGGCAGCAATGGCGTCATCATGATTGAGACCGACCAGGCCAGTTCCTCCGACATGAACACGCGCATATCGTTCTCGGCCATCGTAGGCAGCAACTGGAACACCAAGCGCCTGCCGATGATGAACGCCAGCGAGTATAAGGGCTACCTCTCAGACATGGGACTGACCTACTACCCCAACATGGAAGCCTTCTTCAAGGATTTCAACTTCATGAGCGACCCCAACGCCAACAAGTCGTACCTCTATCAGTATGACACCAACTGGCAGGACGAGATCTACCGCAACTCGCTGTCGATGGACTACCTGTTCCGCGTCGAGGGTGGTGACAACATTGCCAAGTACAACATTTCCTTAGGCTACACCACCGACGAGGGTACGCTGAAAAACACCTACAGCGACCGCTACCAGGCACAGATCAACGCCTCGGTGCTGGTGAGCAAGAACTTCGAGATTCGCGCCAATATCAACACCGCCTACCTCAAGGGCCAGTACCAGGAGCAGGGCATGAGTCTTGAGACCAACCCCCTGCTGGCCGCCTACCGCCGTGCGCCACTGCTCAACCCCTATCAGAGCGACATGTACGGCAACCTCATCAGCACCTACGCCCCCTACTGGTTTGGTGCCATCGAGAATACTGACTTCATCGTCTCCAACCCCGTGTCGCTGGTGAACACCATGACGGGCAAGAACCGCCAGTATGACATGAACACCAAGATTCAGTTGCTCTACACCCCCATCCGCGACCTCACCATCAGCGGTGTCGTAGGCATGTATTACAACTACAACCAGGAGGAGGCCTTTATCCCCGGCATCAACAACCAGGACATCGTGCCCCTGTTCGACCAGTACGGCCAGGCCGACAACACCGTGCGCGTGGGTACGAATCACACGTTCAACATGTTCTATAACGTCAATGCCGCCTATAAGCATCAGTGGGGCGAGCGCCACAAACTGGGCCTCAACGCCGGCTGGCAGATGCTCACCACGTCGTATGAGTACGACGCCGGCTTCGGCCGCAACTCCAACAACGACTTCTACCAGACCCTCGGCGACGCACAGGCCTTAGGCAAGTACTTCTCGGGCTACAACAACAAGTGGAACTGGATGAACGCTTACCTGCATGCCGACTGGACGTACAACAACCTGGTGAAGTTTGGCTTCACGGGCAGCTTCGACGGCGCTTCAAGCGTGGGCAAGGATGCTACGCGCATGACCTTCTACCCGGCAGTCGACGGTGTGTTCATGGTGAAGAACCTGCCGCAGCTCTACGACGTCATCTGGCTCGACAAGCTCAACGTCTACGCCAACTGGACGATGACCGGCAACAGCCGCTTCTCGTCGAAATACGGCAAGTATTACTACACGTCGAATCCCTACCAGACCATCGCCGGCATCGTGCGTGCTAACGTGCCCAACACCGCCCTGAAGGCCGAGCGCGACCGCACCGTCAACATCGGCCTGGAGACGGCCCTGCTGCGCAACCGCATACAGCTGGGCATCGGCTACTACAACATGCGCGCCACCGACGTGCTCATCTCCGGCGAGCGCTCTGCCGTGCTCGGCTCCAGCACCTACTTTAATAATGAGGCCGAGCTGAAGGCCACCGGTCTGGAGCTGTCGCTGGCCGTGTCGCCCGTCTATACCAAGAACGTGCGCTGGACCATCGGCGGCAACCTCACCACCCTGCGCAACAAGGTGGAGTCGTTAGGTGCCCTCAACGAGATGGTGAGCGCACTCTCCGACGACGCTCAGCTTATCACCCGCACCGGCGAAGACCCCTACGCCTTCTACGGCCTGCGCTCCTTGGGCGTGTTTGCCACCACTGCCGAGGCTGAGGCCGCCAACCTCTCGGCCAACGGCCAGAAGTTCGTAGCAGGCGACGTACACTATGCCGACCTCAACAGCGACGGCGTCATCAACAACGACGACCGCGAAATTATCGGCTCGGCCACGCCCGACTTCTACGGCTCCTTCTTCACCCGCCTGGAGTATCGTCATTTTGCCCTCGATATGACCTTTGCCTACAGCGTGGGCAACGACGCCTACAACGCTGTGCGCCGCGTGGCAGAGTCGGGCCTCGACTTCGCCAACCAGGCACAGTCGGTCAACCGCCGCTGGACCATGGAGGGCCAGCAGACCGACATGCCCCGCGTGCGCTGGAACGACCGCGTGGGCAACAATGCCTTCAGCGACCGCTGGATAGAAGACGCCAGCTACCTCAAGCTGCGCGACATCACCCTGAGCTACACCTGGCAGAAGCCTCTGTGGAACTTCCTCCAGGGCGGCACAGCCTTCGTCACGGCTCAGAACCTCATCACCTTCACCAAGTATCTGGGCCTCGACCCGGAGTTTGCCTATAGCTACAGTCCCGCCATGCTCGGCGTCGACTATGCCAAGGCCACCGCTCCCCGCTCAGTGAAAATCGGCGTCAACCTGAAGTTCTAATCATTGAAGATTGAACATTGAAGATTGAACATTGAACATTGAAGATTGAACATTGAAGATTGAAGATTGAAAGTTGAAGATTGAAGATTGAAAGTTGAAGATTGAAGATTAAACATTGAAAATTATGATTACCAAAAGCATAAAACACCTATTATTTGCAGGTTGGCTGTGCTGCGGCGCCGCCGCAGCCCTCACCTCCTGCTCCGATTTCTTCGACCCCTCGACCGACGATGAGTTCAACGGCGAGGACGGTTTTTCGAGCAACACCGAGATGTACACCGGCTTCCTGGGCATCATGACCAAGCTGCAGGCCGTCGGCGACAAGGAGATTCTGCTCACCGAGCCCCGCGGCGAGCTTATAGAGCCTACCGACAACTCCAGCAGCGAGCTTATAGCCCTCTACAACTACGACCAGAACCTGCAGGGCAACCAGTATGCCAACCCTGCCGGCTATTATGAGGTGGTCATCGCCTGCAACGACTATCTGAAGAACATGAAGCAGTATAAGCAGATGCCCAATGTCGACAGCGACGCCTGGGACGCCCTCGTGGCCTCTACCGTGCGCACCAAGGTGTGGGCCTACAAGACGATGGCCGAGATCTACGGCCAGGCCGTCTGGTTCGACGATGCCATCACCGAGGTCACCGAAATCAAACAGGGCGACAAGTTCCAGCTGCTGCCTCTGGCCGACCTCATCGACCGCTGTCTGCAGCTGATGGACAACGGCGTCGAGGGCGTCAACACCGACCAGGAAATCAACTGGTATGAGTGGCTCGACCCCACCCACACCGTCACACTGTCAAACTCTGAATACCGCAAGTGGAACTACATCGTGCCCGCCTATGCCGGCCTCTATGCCGAGCTGTGCCTGTGGAAGGGTGCCGTGCTCAACGGCGCCGGCTCCGACGCCACCACTTATTATAAAAAGGCTGCCGACGTGCTGCTCAAGAGCTTAGGCACACAGATCAATGTCACCGGCGACCCCGGCTCCAACGTTTACTGGCTGCCGTCGGCCGCCACCCCCGGCCACTATGCACCCATCTGGAACTACGCCCAGCCCTATCCCTACGAGTCGGTGTCGGCTATCATCTACGACTACACCAAGAACCAGACGAACACGCTGCTGAAGCACTTCTCCAACGAGTATCCCAACCAGTACCTGCTGCGACCCTCTGAGGTAGGCATCGCCCGCTTCCTCGACACCAGCTTCAACCCCGGCGGCTCTACCGGCGACACCCGCTACAAGGCGTGCTTCGGCACCTCGGCAGGCCAGCCCTATCTGGCTAAGTTCCGCCCCGTGGGCAGCAGCGTGCGCGCCAATGCCTATCAAGACGACTGCCACATCTATATCTACCGCGCCACGCAGTATCACATGCTTCTGGCCGAGGCCCTCAACCATCTGAAGCGCTTCCAGGCCATGAACGGCGTGTTCAACAGCGGCGTGAAGTCGGGCGAGACCGAGGGCTGCTTCGTGGCCGGAAGCGCTGAGTGGGAAGGCTTCGAGAGCACCATCGACCCCACGAAGAGCGACTGGACGGGCGACGCCAACTGGGGCACGCGCAAGTACCCCTCGATGGGCATCCGCGGATGCTTCTCGCTGCCAGCCCGCAGCGTGAAAGACAACATCCTCGACCTGGGCGAGACGGCTACCTATAAGTACAACGACCTGGCCATCCTCGACGAGGCGATGCTCGAATTTGCCGGCGAGGGTAAGGTCTACCCCATGATGAACCGCATGGCCGTGCGCTACGGCGACCCGAAGATCGTGGCCGACCGCGTATGCCCGAAGTACACCAACGAGGGACTCGCCGCCAGCGTACGCTCCATCATCCTAGAGGGTGGCTACTGGGTGCCGTTTGACTTGAAAATGAATTAAATACGTTAAAAAGTTGGAATTCCATTGCGGAATTCCAACTTTATCACTATCTTTGCAACATCAATCACTCTATAATTATTAACTAAAACAAAACAAATCATGAAGAAAATCTTTACGCTGACAATGCTCCTCGTGCTCGCCATGACGGTGAACGCCCAGGAGACGACGTATCGTAAGTCGTGGGACTTCACCAAGTGGAGCCCGACAACCGTAGCCAACCTGCTGTCTGAGGCCACCAAGGGCGTCAGCGGCGGCGCCTGGTCCGACATTGAGAAATCCTCTGGCACCGCTCCTACCGAGCTGTCGAAAGACAACTGCTTCTGGGAAGTGAAGCATCAGGGTAACGCCACCGAGGGTGCTACGCTGATGGCTAACGGCGAGGTTATCCCCGAGCTGGAGGGCCTGCTATACACCAACACCGCCGACCGTTCGCTGGCTATCGCCGTGAACTATCAGGTGGCCAACGCCTCTGACGCTGCCTTCGGACCCTACAACGGCGCCTCTTACCTCTGGCTGGGCAGCAAGACCAAGAACTACTTCGTGATTCCCCACGTAGCCCCCGGCACCACTATCAAGATGGGTGTGGAGTCTCACAAGATGAGCGAGGCCCGTGGCGTAGAGCTCTATGTGGGCTGGGGCAACAGCGGCACCAAGCTCAACGGCCCCGATGGCAACCCCGTGGCTGTTCCCACCTCTTATCAAGACCAGGAGTGGCTCGTGCCAGCCGATGTGGAGGCTGCCAATGAAGACGGCACCGTCGACATCACCATCCGCAACACCAACGGCTGCCACCTCTACTACATCACCGTGGGCGAGGGCGACTCCCCTGTGACCGAGGAGGCTAAGAAGGTGGCCTTCATAGGCACTAACGACGACTTCGCACTGTCAATGTTCGACGCCAGCGTCATCGACGCCCAGACCGTAGAGGGCTTCCCCTCGCTCACTGAGCTGCAGGAGAACTACGACGCCCTCGTCGTTGGCACCACTGCCACCGCCGAGCAGCTGGCTGCCGTGAAGGACATCATCGCCTTCTTCCCCGTGGTGAACACCAACCCCGCCCTCTATGAGGCACTTGGTCTTGGCAGCGTTGCCGAGGCTGCCGACGCCGTGCTCACCATCACTGATACCGGCAACAGCATCTTCGAAGGTCTCGACGAGGCTATCGAGACTGCAGGCATCAGCGCCCTTACCCTTGGCGACTACTTCGCTCAGGACAACGTGCTGGCCAAGGCTGGCGATGCCGTGGCTATCCACAGCCACAACCCTGGCCGCAATGCCTACTACTTCATACCCGTCGATGAGGCCACCGAGGCTCTCTACACCCTGCTGAGCAACGCCATCGTGGCTGCCTCTAAGACCAAGCGCGCCGTGGCCGCCGTGAGCACGCCTACCATCAGCTTTACACAGGCCGACGGTGTGTCTACCGTCACCATCGCCGCTGCTAACAGCGACGCCATCTACTACACCCTCGACGGCACCGAGCCTACTATTAACAGCACGCTCTACACCGAGAAGTTCGACGTCACCAGCGACGTTACCGTTAAGGCTTTCGCCATCGGCGACGGCTATACCGACAGCCAGATAGCCTCTAAGGAGGTGAAGATTGCCACCCAGATTGCAGCTCCCACCATCACCATCGCCCGCGAACAGGGTAAGTCTACCATTACCATCAGCGGCGCCGACGGTGCCAAGCTCTACTACAACTTCGACGGCTCCAAGACCGCAGCCCTCTCGTCGGCTTACGCTGCTCCCATAGAGATTACCGAGCCCACCACCATCTATGCCCTCGCCACTGCCGACGGCTCGCTGCCCTCTGAGGTGGTCAGCCAGTTTATAGGTGTCGACGGCGTTGATGCCACCAACATCCGCATGGACGTCATCGCCCACTTCGATGCTAATCAGGATGACTGGTTCATCAACAATGCCGAGGTGCTGCCCGACGCTACCGGCTCTGCCTCTGCCTACTACTTCTGGGGCAAGAGCGCCTGGAGCTACTATTCTACCGAGGTTGACCACGAGGAGACCGTGAAGGACAGCCAGGGCAACGACTCTACCGTCATCGTCTACAAGGCCGATCCCGCTGCTTTGAAGGTGGTCAACCCGCTCAACGACAACGGCTGGGTGCTGAAATCGCAGGGTCAGGTGCTCACCGGTGAGCTGCAGCTGGCTCCCCTCGGCGGTGTTGGCAACGGTGAGGCCGGTCGCTACTTCGACGAGGCTGCCGACGCTATGCCCGCAGGTATCAACAATGCCATTACCAAGGGTGTCATCACCTTCGGCGCCAAGACCAGCGGCGAGCCTTACACCGGCCGCATCGAGTCTACCGTGAAGTATGCCGGTCCGTTCGACGTCGTCGTCTTCTGCGGCAATGGTAACGGCAGCGGCAAGGGCGAGATGGAAATCCAGACCTCTACCGACGGCGAGACATGGACGACGCTCCAGGCCCTGAACCTGGCCGACATGCAGCGCTACATCAAGCGCACCAAGGCCAGCTACGAGGCTACCGACGAGGTCTACGTGCGCGTGGCACAGATGGGCGGCGGCTCCAAGGCTCAGGTTTACGACATCTACCTGCTGAACAACGGCGAGCAGTCGAAGCAGTACTCTGAGCAGACTGTAGGCATCAGCAACGCCACCGTTGCTCCCGCCGTCAAAGTGGCTGCCATCTACAGCATCAATGGTGCCCGTCAGCAGTCGCTGAAGAAGGGTCTGAACATCGTCGTCGAGAACGGTGTTGCCCGCAAGGTGCTGGTGAAGTAATCACGACTCTATAACACTACAAAACGCTCAAGAGCCGCTCTTCCGCATGACGGAAGGGCGGCTCTTTTCTAAAGGATAAAATGATTCTATATCATCTTGTCCAGCAATATTCTTTATGATTATCCGCTTTCATACACTAAGACGCTGAAAGCGTCCTGGTGGCGAAGTGAGCAGCCCCCTCTTTCTTATTTCTTTTGCTTGGCTGTCTTGGGCAGGTCGCCGGTGCGGGTCAGCGTGAAGTCGGTGGCAGAGAACCACTTGGAGCGGCACTGCTGGCCCGTGATGGTCTTGTCGCTCGTCATGCCGTAGGCTATGGTGCCGTCGGCTGCAACGATATTCTCAATAGTGACTACCGACCAGCCGTCGAGGCATTCGGCATGATTGCGCACAGCAGCAGAGTCTATCTGCAGGCTGAGGTACTTCAGGCTACCAGCCTTGTCCCGTCCATACTCCAGTTCCTGCTGCAGCAGGTCGTAGAGTCCGGCAGGCTTGTTCTCGTAGGCGGGAATCTCCATCAGGTAGGTGCTGTCAGCCGCCATCGCATAGACGTAGGCCCCAGGCCCTTCGGCACGCACCAGGCAATCCATCCGATAGACGCCGGGCTCGACGCTCTCTGAGCGCTCCACGCGCAGCACGGCCTCGCAGTTGTCATTATAAGTGTCGAGATAGCGCTGCTCTCCGTCACCCGTAGGATAGCGCCCGCTCCAGGTGTAGTGGTCGCAGTTGCCGGCGGTCAGCAGGTTCCACCCACCCTTTCGCAGGAAGTCGCGGTCCTTCTCACTCATCTTCACGCCCTGATAGCGGTAACTGACGTGGTGGTCATACTTCTGGTGGAAGTAATCATCACTATACTGATTCATGATGATGCCTGTGGGCACGACGCAGCAGAGGGCAGCAATCCAAAGAATAATCCACGTGATACGTTGTCCGACGCCCATCGGCTGAGTCTTGCCCGTGAGCGAAAGCACCATGTGGATGATGGCGTAGATGGGTATCAGCAGCAGCATGAACAGAGCGAAGGCAAAGAGTATCAGCACCATAGGGTTAGTCTGATATAGTCCCGCCAGTCCCAGTGTATCCAAACTAAACGGCATATTGCTGGTTATCGGCAAGGCAAGAGCACAGACTATCACCACTAGTGCGAACAGTGCCCCGAGGCAGAGAACCAGACAAGCTATCATAGCCATGCCCACGAAAAATCCGAACAGCAGTTTCAGCAGCAAGGAGAAAAGCGTGCGCAGCAGGTTGGGCTGCTGAGCGGTGGCCTCGTCTTTCTCCACCACCACGTCGGCCAGGTTCTGGGGCGTCACCTCCTTGCCCTCCATCTGGAGAATCTGCTCTGGCGTCTTGGCCTCAGGCAGCACGATGGCCAGAATGATGTAGACTATCAGGCCGACACCGTAGAAAGCTGTGAACACGACGGTGGCCAGTCGCCAGATGACGGGGTCGGTATTGGTATAGGTGGCGAATCCCGAGAGCACACCCGCCAGCAGCTTGTCCTTGGGATTGCGGAAGAGCTTCTTGCCCGCCGTCCTCGCGCGCACATTATCATATATGCCCTGTGCCGCAGAGCGGGCTGAGTCGTAACGGTGGCCGGCCGATGCAGCCTCGTCGATCTTCTCTTCGTCTCCAGTCAGCTCTTCGGGCTGGCCAATGCGCGTTATGATGGCCTTCACGTGGTCGATGGTGATGGCCTCCGTGCCCTGCTGTCGCAGTTCGTCAAACAGCTCGGCAATGCGGGTTTCGATGTCGTCAACGATTTCGTCGCCGCCCTCCTGCTTGCCAAATGAGTGGCGGAGCGAGTCGATATAGTGCTGCAGCATGTCGTAGGCGTCTTCATCAATCTGGAACAGCCGGCCGCAGAGGTTGATGGTGATATTCTTCTTCATTTTGATTCTAACATTTTAGGGTGGATATTCTTGAGATAGTTAATGGTACCGGCCAGTTCAGTCCATGCGGCGTCGAGGCCTTCAAGGAATTGTTCACCCTCGGGGCTGAGGGCGTAGTACTTGCGAGGAGGCCCTTGGGTGGACTCCTGCCACTGGTAGCTGAGCAGCCCGTCGTTCTTCAGACGGGTGAGCAGGGGGTAGAGCGTACCCTCCACCACGAGCAGTTCGGCAGCCTTCAACTGCTGGATGATGTCACTGGCGTAGCACGGGCGGTGCTTCAGCAGTAGCAGCACACAGTACTCCAGCATACCCTTGCGCATCTGCGATTTTGCATTCTCGATATTCATACTTTCTGCGATTTGATTGGATTACGGCTGCAAAGATAGGCATAATATTGGTACTATGCAATACAAAGTACTAATATTATGCCAAGAATTATGCTTTATTAACTATCCACCCGAACATATATCGACAACAGCAGACAGCCGTCAGCAGCTACAACCAAAGCAGATCCCTTCACCGTACAAGCTAACAATCAGATTGTAGCCGTGCGGTGAAGGGTTGAATCACTAAGCAATTTCAAGCACAGATTTCACGGGGAAATCCCAGGCAGCCACTGCGACTGTCAGCGGCGCACCTTGACGGTAGTGCCGTCAGTCTGGCGGCAGACGTAAACCTTGCCGGGAACAAGCGCCGATACCCGGCGACCGTCGAGGGTGAAATAGGCGGCAGACTGGCCGGCGGCAGACTGCAGGCTACTGATGGCGGTGGCGGTGCTCTTCACCTTGACGACATAGCTTGTCATGGCCGACATGTCGGCGTTGATCACGATGACGCTGCACAGGTAACCGTCGTCTTCGGCCTGTACATCCTTGATGACGTGGGCCGTCTTACCATCGACGGCCACTTCGATGTCGTCGGCCGTTACAGCCTCGTTCAGCGTCATCTCATAGCTGATATCGGCGGGACTGAAGTCGGGCACGTCATGCCCCTTAATCTTCAGGCCGGTAACCTTGGCGTTGTAAACGAACTCGATGTCATCTACCAGCACTTCGTCATTGTTGCTGCCCTGTCCGGCATCGGCATTAGTAGAGATGGTTACCAGCACAGCCTTGGGCTCTACGGCATTGCCGGTGGCAATGAAAGGCGCCGTAACGCGCACCCACTCGCCGTTGGTGGTGGCAATCGTGTTGTTCTTAGCCTTTGCCAAGACGTTGGTGTACTCCTTGTCTTCAGGGTCCTGATAGCGGGTGCCGTCGGTGACGACGGCGCTGATGGTAGCGTAGGGATGAGCTGCGTTGGGAGTGCCCTGGCTGAACTTCACCCATGCGGCTATAGAGTCGGGCACAGCATACAGCGGCGTGTAGAAGGGGTCGCCATTGCCGTCAACGGCCTCCGAGCTCATGTCAAGAAAAGCATGGTTGGAAGTGTCGGTAGCAGAAAAAGCTCCGGCGTTCATGCGTCCGGTGGTCATGGTACCGTTGGCCACGATGCCGAAGACAGAGGTAGCATAGATGCGTGCGCTGGCCTCGCCAGAGTGGGCATCGTCCGACTTCTCGAGATGATTGCCGGCTAATGCAGCTATGCCTGTGCCACTGGCGAACGAATGCCAACCGTTGGGTTCCACAGCTTTGCTTATTGCGTCGTGCCATGCCTCGAAGCCTTGATTGGCTATCTGATAGCCGTCGCCGATGGCTACCTGGATAATCTGCCCCAAGGTCTCCATCAGGTTGATGTCAATATAGCAGCGCAGGCGGTCGCCTACAATCTTGCCGCGCAACTCCACGTAGACAGGCGGCAGCATGCTGCCCATCCAGAAGGTCACATTGGGGTCGTCGCCCGGCGTGATGGCCACATAGTCGGAAGTCATCAGCAGTGTGACCGAACCATCTTGGTAGGCCTTGATGCCCTTAAGCTCGACGTTGCCCACGCCCATGGGGCCGTCTTCGCTCTGAAGCATGAAATTCTTCAGGGAGATGTCATACAGTCCGTCATTTTCATTGACAGAGAAGACGGCCTTCTGCTCCGACGATACGCCGTTAACAATAACGGTGACGGGAACGTTGTAATCTGTAGCGCGGGCGGCGATAGCTGCCAGGGCTACAAACAATAAAGTAAAAATTTTCTTCATAAGCGATTCAAATATAATTAATTTTACCTATAAATATGTAAACACTATTTGATTTGGTAGAACAGGCCGACGGTTCCGTAAATAGGATAGAGCGTCTGTTCCACAGTCTTGAAGTCGCTGTGATGGATGCCGGAGAGTCCCCATGAGAGGTCGGCCGACAATCCAAGCTGACGGTAGAATGTCCAGTCGACGCCTACTGCCACACCCGCCTGGCAGGTGCGCATATCGTCGCTGAAGTCGTAGGTGGCCCACTGCCCCTCTTCGTTGCCCATCACCACCTTGGTACCCGTAGGCGTGTCTTTGCGTAGATAGCCGTCGGCGGCATAGCCGGAGAAATCCTTGCTGACAAGCAACGACAGGTAAGGGCCGGCTTTCAGCAGCACCTTTCGGTTTAATGTGTAGGTCAGCTGGAGAGGGACGGTGAACATGCGCTGGCGCACCTTCTGACGCACATGGCCGGTATAAAGTCCTTCCAGCTCGTCGTCGTCCATCTTCACCTTCATGTGGTAGCCCTTGGTGGTCACCTCGCCGTCCATATCCTTGATTTCATAACGCAGGGCGGCCAGCAGCCCAAATCTATCTGTCAGCCGGTACATACAGTCTGCTCCCACCATGAAATTAGGCGTCAGCTTAAATGACTCGATGCTGCGTATGGTGGCTGGCAGGCCTAAAGGTGCCGTGCCGCCAATGCTGTAGCCCACACGCCCTTTTACCTGAAACTGTCCCTGCTCGTCTTGTGCCTTCGCAGCGTGCGTGATGAGCAATGACCATAAGAGAAGTATTAATAGTCTATAATTCATAAGTTATCATTTACAGCGATAGCCGCTCGAGCTATGCTCGCTTGCCACCATAGGGACGCAAGAAATTCTTCACTCTTCACCTTTCACTCTTCACTCTTCACTCTTAAAAGAAATCTCCACCTTATCAATATACAGCGTGCTGCCTACAGAGCCCTCAAAGGTGTCGCCCGTCTTGCTCGAAGAGAAGACGAGTGCCAGATTGTAGCCACGGTTGGCCAGCAGTGCAGCATCGATAGGAGTTGAGCCCTTAAAGGTCATTTCAAAAGGTTGCCACTCGCTGGTGGCAGGCAGCTGTGCCACTTCGGCCTCACGCACGGCAAAGCGGCTGGTGCGCACATCGTCGCCGTGGAGCATCACCTCGTTGCCCTGCTCGTCGTGGTTGAGATATAGCACGGCGTAGATTGTTGGTTCGTCTGTGCGTGAAGCTACTTCCTTGAAGTCTTTGTCGGTAAACACGTCACCTGGCAGGTATTTATAGTAACCCGTCACCTTGACAGGTTCCTTGGTGTAGGCAATGCCCATATTGGTGGTCTTCAGCGTGTTTGTCAGTGCGTAGCGGCTGTCGAAAGTACCCAGGAAGAAGTTGCCGGCAGCGATAGGTTTTCTGAACGTCTTACCCCAGGAGCCCGTAGAGCGCGTGGTCAGCCGGAGGCAGTAGCCGTCATAGCCATTCTCGTCGGGCACGGTGGGGTAATCGGTGGCCGCAGCATTGGGCTTGGCAATCATGAAACCCTCATTGCCTGATGCCCAAATGCTTTCTTTCTGACCATCGCCGGCCTTGTTATACCATACGTAGTATTTGCCGTTGCTGCTCAGTTCGAAGTCCTCGAAATCGTAGCTGCTGCTGGGCAGGATTGTTTCCTGGAAATCTACTGTATATCGACGGTGCCACTGGCCGTCTTCAGAGGTAACGGTGTATGTGACAGGCCCCTTGCTAAAATCCTGCAGGCTACCGTCGGCCGGCGAAATGGTGGCTCCCGGCGTTAGCTGGAAGTGCAAGGCCAAGGGTGGCAGTGTGGCACGCTCACGGATGGAAAACGCCAGATGCTCGCTGCTTGAGGGTATGTCACTGATACGCATATCGGTTGGCTGGCTGAAATGCTGAGACAAATGGTCGCCTTCAACCCATGCTTCGAGAATGTCGCACTCCATGTTCTGCGGCTCGTCTTTGATACACGACGTGAGCAGCAACGCAGCAAGGGCCAGATAAAATGAATGTTTCATTTTGCAATGTTTAATGTCGGTGTCTCGCTGATGGTTTGAAAAAACGCTGCAAAGTTACAATTTTATTTTCGTTTATCACACTTTTATCCGCTCTTTCTTTAGCCACAAAGGACATTAGGAAACGAGACACTTTACTCCGGGCATCGGAGGACACCCTTGGGAAACTGCATGGTGCAGCAATGTAGCGAGCCGTGCTGCCGGATGATGCTACAGCAGTCAATGCCTACAATGTCGCGTCCGGGGAATGCCATACCGATGGTGCGCAATGCCTGAGCGTCGATGTCGGGCTGACGATAGGTAGGCACGAGGACGGCACCGTTGACGACGAGGAAATTGGCATGGGTAGCGGGCAGGCGCAGACGATCCTCGTCGTAGATAGGGCGCGGCATGGGCAGGCGCAGCAGGCGATAAGGACGGCCGTCGAGGGTACGCAGGGTGCGCAGCTCTTCTTCCATGAGGTGCAACTCGGTGTACTGTTCGTCAGCGGGGTCGTCACAGCCGATATATACTAAGGTGTCGTCGGGGCAGATGCGCACCAGGGTGTCAATGTGGCCGTCAGTATCGTCGCCCGCCAGTGCACCGTGATTAATCCAGACGATGCGCTCGGCACCGAGTGCGTCGCTCAGCCGGCAGTCTATCTGCTCGCGCGTCAGTGGCTGGTTACGGTGAGGCGCCATCAGGCAACCGGTGGTGGTGAATACCGTACCGCGGCCGTCGCTCTCGATGGAACCGCCCTCAAGCACGAAGTCGAGCTGGCTGACATACTCGCCACGGACGATTCCGCAGTCGTAGAGCCTACGGTTGATGGCATTGTCGAAGTCGGCGGCAAACTTTTCGCCCCAGCCATTGAACTTGAAGTCGAGCAGACGGCTTTCGCCACCGTCGTTGACAAGCGTGATAAAACCGTGGTCGCGTGCCCACGTGTCGTTGATAGGACACTGCGCGTTGAGCGTGCTGTGGTGCCCGCCGTCGGCACTGACCGTCAGCACCGGCTCGTAGCGCTCGATAGCGGCTACCAGCTGGCGGTAGGTGTCGGTAATGTCGTCGAGCATATAGGCCCAGTCGGTATGGGCGTTGGGCCATGTCAACTGCACGCCGCTCTGCGGCTCCCACTCGGCCGGCAAACGATAATGGAGGTTACTGTGCATAGGTGTTAAGTTTCATTAGTTGAATTCGTTGAATTAGTTGAATTCGTTGTTTTAAAAAAAGACGGGAAACTCCAGTTACTAAAAAGCGGGTCGTGGAAGCCGTGCCCCCATGACCCGCATGACAATTCTGTTATATTAATATTAAGGTTTATTTCAGTTCGAGCACCTGCTTGGCTGTCTCGTTCTCGGGATCGACCTCCTGCAGCTTGGTGGCAAACTGCTTGGCGGTTTCCTTATCATCCTTGTTAATCAGATAGTAGGAGATGAGATAGCGGTAAGCCTCGACGAGACGCACCTTGTCGGTATTGTCGCGGTCAGCCTTGGTGCCGAGCAGCTCGACGAGCTTCTCGTAGTGGGGCTTGGCCAGCTCCTGCTTCGACTCGGGATCCATCTGCATGCCGATACGGGCACGCTGGAAGGCTACGTAGTCCTCAACATCCTGATACTTCGTCAGCAGCCCGGCATACACCTCGTCGGCCAGGCGGAGCTTCTCCATCTTGGCAGCCTGGTCCTCCAGGGCGTTGGCATGCTGAGCGTAGAGACGGCCCAGACCGGCATGGTCGCTGGCAGAAGCCTTCGATACGTCGTTGAGGAACTGCTGGTAGTACTTGATGGCGTTGTCGTAGTCGTTCTTGCCTTTATAAGCGTCGGAGAGGGTCTTCACCACACCGGCTTTCTTGTCGGCATTGTCAAACTCCTGCTCCAGGGCTTTCTTGTACTGCTCAATGGCCTCGTCGTGGCGCTTCAGGCCGTTGAGGGCGTTGCCGTAGTACACGTAGTCCATATAAGAGATGTTGGCCGAGTCGGACTTGTTGAACAGACGGTCGGCATAGTCGAGAGCCTTGTCGAAGTTGCCCTTCTCCGTGTTGCAGAACATAGCCAGACGGTTCAGCGTAGAGTTGCGGGGCTCTTTCTGCAGACCGAACTCAGCCATCTGGATACCCTTGTCATACTTCTGGGTGAGGTAAGCCGAGAAAGCGCTCTCGATGATGTCCATCTTCTCCAGCTGGTTCTGGGGCACCTTGTCATAAGCAGCGATAGCCTCGTCGAAATTGTTGGAGATGTAGTTGATGTGGCCGATGATAGCGTC
>CAMHKU010000010.1 GCA_946185805.1 uncultured Prevotellaceae bacterium
CGTCGGTGTTACAGAGTACAAACGTGACGTCGTGGATACCTTCGCGGTACATGTGATTGACAGCGTTGCCGCCACCGCCGCCGACGCCAATAACCTTAATAATGCTGTGTTCCTTCTCCGGCTCGCCGAAGTCGAGGATGTCTATTGTGTTGTCTGCCATGATGATTTACAATTTAATGATTTACAATTTAACTCTTCATATTCTTCAATTTCTCCGCTCAGCCAAAGTGGCGCTTCCTTCCGAAGAACGTTTACTCGTCCTCAACGAGTTTCTTACCGAAGTTCATGATTCCCTTCTTAAACTTATTCCACTTACTATTCTCCTTGCGTATACGTTCCTCTTCAGCTTTCTTAGCGGCCTCCTCGGCAGCCTTCTTGGCAGCCTCATCCTCAGCTTTCTTCCGGGCTTCCTCAGCGGCTTTCTGCTTCTCAGCCTCGCTGAGTACAACGCCTTCACTCACCTCGCCGGCTTTGCGGGCTGGGCGCTGATCGGCAGTTTCAGCACCAGACCTTGGCTGTTCAAAAAGGTCGTTGCCTGTCAATGATCCGCCGGCACAGTTATAGTCGCCCTTAGCCAGCAGACCAAGCACGGTGTTCATCATGCCATTCTTCGCCTTGATGTCATCACTACCGCCATTGATAGGTATCGTGGGATATTTGGCTATGCGGATTTTCTCTATCTGGGTATGGTTGCGAAAAGCCTGTTCTATATTCTTCATATTAGCCCCACCGCCGGTAAGAATAATGCCGCCCAGCAGACTTTGGCAATACTCGCTTGGCACCTGATACCAGGCGTTTTCAACAATCTCCTCCAGGCGGCCTTCAACAATCTCAATGAATCGGCGACTCTCCACCTGGCGGTCCTGGTCAATGGGGTATTTCAGCGTATTATCAATTTCATTATTGTCGGTAAAGGCTGAAGCGTATTTAAGTTTCATCTTCTCAGCATCACTCTCTTCCATCTGTAGGGTTGCAATATCTTTGGTGATATTCTCACCGCCGAGAGGAATGACAGCCAGATGACGCAGGATGTTCTTTGAATAGACGCTTACAGTAGTGGTGTCGGCCCCTAAGTCAATGAGCACACAGCCCGAGCGCCGCTCAGCCTCAGTAAGCACAATCTCTGCCAATGCACGTGGCGCATTGAGAATTTCGGCAATAGTGATATTAGCCACTTCAAAGCACTTGTTGAAGTTCTTGTAAAAAGACTTGCGCTGCAGGATGTTCAGGTAGTTGCCCTCCAAGCGGCTGCACTGTATACCGACGGGATCATATTGCAGTTGAGTGTCAACTTTATACTCTTGCGTTGATGTATCGAGAATCTCCTGATCGGGATATTGATGCTTCACCTCCTGGTTAGCGTAAATCAACTCATCAATCATGGCGTCGGTAACGATAGCGCCTGCTGGCAGGTCCTTGGCTACCACATTGCGAACGCCTCGTACCGACTGTCCGCCAACGCCTACATAGACCTGGGTAATTCTGGTGTTGAGTTGTTTTTCCAACTTGTTTTTTATCGACTGCAAGCACTGTGCCGTCTTGTCGATGTTGTAAACTACACCCTTGCGGATGAATGTTGAAGAAGGCTCCTTCACCACCGCCAGTACCGTTATGCTGCCGTCAAGATTCTTCTGCCCGGCAATGCCCGTCACCTTGGATGAACCGAGCTCGATTGCTACAATAAATTCCTTTGCCACCATATATGTTTACGATTTACGTTATTTGCTGTTTACTTTAGATTTTACTTAGCTTTTCCGCTTACAGATAATTTGATTGTCATATTCAACATTGATTAGCTGATAACGATCCCAGCCTGCATGGCTGAGTCCATACTTATAGAATTTCTTGAGACGTTCCAATTTCTTTGGAATATCGCGGGGCGCTCCGAGGTAGACTACATGGTCGCCTACTCGTGGCACCATCTCCATCGTGCCGTCGGTCAGTATGTGTAGTTGCTCTATCTGCTCCTGCCAGAAGCGGTCGTCGACCAAGTGCAGGGCTACTGGCAACAGGTTGGTCAGAGCATACTTCTGATTAAGCACACCGGTGACCACCAATAGGTTACCGCCAAAGCGGCTGGGGGGCAGAATGACGCCCTCGTCATCGATATAATACTGTTCACCACTGGAGGCCATGACGTGGAGCACAGGGTTGCGTTGCTGCAGCTCTATGGCCACATGACCGTTCTGCGTCTTATAACATTCTGCCTTAGCGATGAATGGATTCTTCAGCAATGTCGCTTCAATCTGGCGGGTACTCACAAACTGCATCGGTTGGGCCAGCGGGTACTGACGCTGCTTCTGCAGCAGTTGCTTGACACCCGTGGGCGAGAGTAAGCCGCGGGCCTGGCCGTCAACGATGTTGATATTCACCTCGGTACACACCAAGGCCTTGTCTTCGGGTTGGTTGAATACCGTGATGGCCAGCACCAGATATGTGGCAATGGCTACATCAAATAGTATCAGGGCTATGTACTTCCAGTTGAACGACTGCATAATATTTTTGATTGACAATTTTTTCAATTGACTGTTTAACTACCTTCGGCGTTTAGTCGCCGCGTAGTATATGAGCTATCTGCTCCATTTTGTTGTCCAAATCGCCTGCACCAAGAATGACCAGCACCTCAAAGTCATGCTCCTTTACAAAGTCGACGACCTCGTCTTTGCGTATCATCTCCTTCTTCACGCCAGATACCAGCTTATCATATATAAGCTGCGAGGTGACGCCCTCGATGGGCTGTTCACGGGCAGGATAGATTTCTGTAAGCACCACCTCGTCGGCTAGGCTCAGTGCCTCGGCAAATTCAGGGTAGAAATCGCGTGTGCGAGTGTAGAGGTGAGGCTGGAAGATGGCCGTGATACGACGGCCGCTGTAAAGCTGTCGCAGGCTGCTGAGGCTCTGGTAGATTTCCTTGGGGTGGTGGGCATAGTCGCTGAGTAGCACCAGGCTGTCGGTCTTGATCTTGAAGTCAAACCGACGCTCAACGCCATTGTAGGTTTTCATGCCTATGCGCAACTCGTCGGCCGTGCAGCCGTTGAGCTGGGCCATAGCCATGGCAGCCACGGCGTTTTCAACGTTGATAGGCACGGGGTGGCCCAGCTCCACCTGGGGCACCGACTCTATGGGCGACACGAAGTCGAAAATAATCGTGCCGTTCTCTATACAGATGTTCTCGGCATGAAAGTCGCCTTCAGTCAGGCTGTAGTCATAGCGGCGCACGCCCTCCTGCAACTGCTCTTGCATCTCTAGTCCGCGATGAATGATGAGTGCGCCACCGGGCTGTATGAGCGTAGTGTAGTGGCGGAAACTGTCGAGATATGCTTCCTTGGTGCCATAGATGTCCAGATGGTCTGGGTCGGTAGCGGTGATGACCGTCATCCAGGGTCGTAGCCAGTGGAAGGAACGGTCAAATTCGTCGGCCTCGATGACCACGAAGTCGCTGTCGGAGAGAATATAGTTGGTGCCGTAGTTCTTAGAGATGCCGCCAAGGAAGGCGTTGCAGTCATACTGGCTCTGGTGCATAATGTGCGCACACATGGTCGACGTGGTGGTCTTGCCGTGGGTACCTGCCACGCAGAGACCTTTATGAGTGGCGGTCAGCGTGCCCAGCACCTGGGCGCGCTTCTGTATCTCGAAGCCTTGTTGGCGAAACCACTGCAGTTCTTGATGGGTGGCAGGGATGGCCGGCGTATAGATGACGAGGCACGACTTAGAGTCCTTACAGGCATAGGGAATGGCCTCCAGATTCTCCTCATAATGGATGAGCATGCCCTCACACTCCAGTTGCTGCGTCAGTGCGCTGGGCGTAAGGTCGTAGCCGGCGACAACCATGCCACGCTTGATGAAGTAGCGGGCGATAGCGCTCATGCCGATACCACCGGCACCGATGAAGTAGACTGCTTTTATATCTTTTGCTTCCATACTGTTTTGTTTCTTTGTTTGCTTGGCTATATATATTTACTTTCCTGACAGCTTAATCACTTCCTTGGCTATAATCTCTGCCGAGTCGTGCAGGGCCAGCTTCAGCACATTCTCGCTCAGCGACTTCAGGCGGGCGTCATCGCCGACGACGTCGATGGCCGTCTGTAGCAGTACGCCCGGCGCATCAGCGTCCTTCACGTAGATAGCCGCATCGCGGTTGGCCAGAGCCAGAGCGTTCTTCGTCTGATGGTCTTCGGCTACATTGGGGCTGGGCACCAGGATGACTGGCTTGCCAATAAGGCAGAACTCAGAAATACTGCTGGCTCCGGCACGACTGATCACGAGGTCGGCGGCACGGTAGGCAACGCCCATGTCGGTAATGAAGTCGGTGGCCTTGAGGTTTGAGAGTTGAGGGTTGAGGGTTGAGAGTTTGGCCTTGATGTCGGCGAAGTAGTATTTTCCCGTCTGCCAGATAAACTGCACGTCGGTGGTCTGCGCCACCAGGTCGAGATGCTGCAGCACACTCTCGTTGATGGTGCGGGCGCCGAGACTGCCGCCTACCAGCAGGACTGTCTTCTTGTCTGGGTCGTAGCCAAAACTGCGCACGGCATCCTCACGCGACAGCGTAGTGTCGAGCAGCGACTGTCGCACAGGGTTGCCAGTGAGCATCAGCTTGTCCTTGGGGAAGAAACGCTCCATGCCCTCGTAGGCCACGCAGATTTTCTGCGCCTTACCGGCCAATTGCTTATTGGCCAGACCGGCATAGCTGTTCTGCTCTTGTATGAGTGTCGGTATGCCGAGGCTGTTGGCAGCACCTAAGGCTGCACTGCTGGCATAGCCGCCCACGCCGACGGCCACGTCGGGGCGGAACTCCTTCAATATTTTCTTGGCTTGCCACTTGCTCCTGAAGTAGTCTATGGCCACACCTATATTTGCTGGTTTCCACAGGGGGCGGAAGAATCCGCGGATAGGCAGACCCTTTATCTCGTAACCCGCATCGGGCACGCGCTGCATCTCCATGCGCCCCAATGCCCCGATAAACAATATTTGGGCATCCGGTCGCAGGGTGCGTATGGCATTGGCTATCGATACAGCCGGAAAAATATGGCCGCCGGTACCGCCGCCGCTGACGATGATGCGCAATCCATCCCCATTCCCTCCCGACGGGAGGGGGGCTTGATTACTCTTGCTGTTAACAAATTCATTCTGTAGCTCTTGACTGGGCATTTTCATATAGGATAATTTCTTTAACTTCTCTATCTTTTCTAATTTCTACAAAACTCAGGCTGGTTTCTTCATCGTTGCCGAGCGACTGACGCTGAGCATGGCGCCTATGTAGGCACAGTTAATGATTGTCGACGTGCCGCCCTTCGATATCAGCGGCAGAGGTTGTCCGGTGACAGGCGCCAAGCCCACAGCCACCATCATGTTAAACGTTGCCTGGATTACCAGCAGCAGCGCCAGTCCTAGAATGAGGAATGCCGGGAAGTTATTCTCACATCGTGAGGCAATGCGCGCCGCGCGATAGAGCAACACCACGTAGAGCAAGACTACAAATGCGGCGCCAAAGATGCCCATCTCCTCAATGATGATGGCATAGATAAAGTCGGAGAAAGCCTGAGGCAGGTAATCACGCTCGGTAGAGTTGCCCGGCCCCTTGCCTATGATACCCGCTGAGGCGATGGCAATATTGGCATGACCCACCTGGAAATTCTCCTCAATATTATACTCTTCTGGAGGCACCTCCTCTTCATTAAAGTGTTTCAGGATACGGTTGCGCCATGTGGCAAAGCGGTGGAACACGCCTCCCCCCTTGATAGCATCCTTGCCGGCTTCCTCATCACCGTCAGCGCTGACAGTCTCCGTCAGTCGGCTCTCGTCCTCACGCTGTTGCTCTATGTTGCCTAACGTCAGCACAAGGGTAAGAAATGCCACTACAGCTACTGTTATACCTCCGCCCAGTTTCAGTAGTTGCGACATCGGCACGCGGCCGATGAACATCATGATGCAAATGACGGCAAAGAGCAGCGCTGCCGTAGAGAGGTTCTCAATGCCTATGAGAAAGGCCGTAGGCAACAGCAGCACCATGATATACTTGAATGCCTTGCGGTCGGCCCCCACGTCGCGCTGCATGGCGCTGAGTATCTGTGCCGTGACAAGCACCATCGTACCCTTGGCAATCTCCGATGGCTGGAAGGTGAAGCCCAGCAGCGAGATGACGCGGTTGGCGCCATTGATACTTTCGCCGCCTACGAGCACCCATATCAGCGTCAGTGCCGACACGGCCATCAAGAAGGGCGTCATCAGCTTGAAATAGCGGCAGGGGATATTCAGCGTGACCACGGCCACCACCACACCGACGATAATCATGACGCAGTGATAGAAGATAGGTCCCAGGTAGTTCTGGCTTTTATACGTTAGGTTGCTCGAAGCAGAGAACACTTCGATGATACTGATCATACAGAGGAAGAAGAACACCATCCAGATGACCTTGTCGCCCTTGAAAAGATTGCCTATTTTCTTGTTCACCTCGGTAATTTACTATTTACGGATTTACAATTTACTATTTTCGCTTCTTGAATCGTCATTGCAAATTTTTAATTTTTTAATCTTTTAATTTTATAATTTTTCAAAGGCTGCGGGCGATAGCCTTGAACTGCTCGCCGCGGTCCTCCATGTTCTTAAACAGGTCGAAGGATGCACAGCAGGGCGACAGTAGCACCGTCTCGCCTGGCTGTGCCAGCTCATAGCAGGCCTCCATGCACTCGCGCATAGAGTGGGTGTCGCGCACGGGAATACCCATATTGTCGAAATTGTCGTGCAGCTTCTGGTTGTCGGCGCCGAGGTAGACCAGCGCCGAGCACTTCTCCTTGACCAGCGGTTTGATGGGGTCGTAGTCGTTGCCCTTGTCCTTGCCGCCGATGATGAGCACCACACGGGTCTTCATCGACTCCAGAGCATACCAGCAGGCGTCGACGTTAGTGGCCTTCGAGTCGTTGACATAGTGCACGCCGCGCACGTCGCAGACCTTCTCTAACCGGTGTTCTACGCCGGGGAAGTCGCTCAGCGACTTACGAATCTCTTCTTTCTTGATACCGGCAATGTTAGCAGCCAGTCCGGCAGCCAGAGAGTTATAGATGTTATGGCGGCCGCTGAGGCTCAGACTCTCCTGCTCCATGTTGAAGGGCGTAGGATACTCCAGCTTGTACTGTCCCTCCTCGATATAGCCTATGACGCCACTCTTCTTCACGTCGCTGAAAGGACACTGCACGGCCTTAATCTCATACTTCTTCAGTTCGCGCGCCACCACGGGGTCATCGGCCCAGTAAATGAAGGCATCCTGCGGTGTCTGATTCTGGATGATACGCATCTTGGCGTCAGTATACTTCTGCATCGAGTTGTCGTAGCGGTCCAGATGGTCGGGCGTGATGTTCAGCAGGATGGCGATATTGGCACGGAACTGGTACATATTGTCCAGCTGGAACGACGATAGCTCTATGATATAGTACTCGTGCGGATCCTCGGCCACCTGCAGGGCCAGAGAGTGTCCAATGTTGCCCGCCAGTCCGGCGTCATAGCCTGCCTGCTTGAAGATATGGTAGATGAGGCTCGTGGTGGTGGTCTTGCCGTTAGAGCCGGTGATGCAAATCATCTTTGAGTTAGTGTAGCGCCCGGCAAACTCTATCTCGCTGATGATATGTATGCCCTTGGCAATAGCCTTGGCTACCATCGGTGCAGTGTCGGGTATGCCCGGCGACTTGATGATTTCGTCGGCAGCGAGTATCTTGTCCTCGGTGTGTTGGCCCTCCTCCCAGGTTATCTGGTGGTCATCGAGCAGTTTCTTATACTTATCGGCAATCTTCGACATGTCGCTCACAAACACGTCGAAGCCCTTCTTCTTGGCCAGCACGGCAGCTCCAGCGCCGCTCTCGCCGGCTCCTAAGACAACAATCCGGCCCTCCCCCGGCCCCTCCCTGTGAGAGAGGGGAGTGGTTACTTTGCTGGCAGTTATATTCTTCATATTCTCTTTTTTATTATTTTCCTTTTTATTCTCCATTCTTCTTATGTATTGCGTTGTGTTTCTGTTTCCTTTTTATTTGTTTTATATTTCTTCTGATTCCTTTCCGCTCTCAAGGTATCTACTCCCCTCCCTCACAGGGAGGGGTCGGGGGAGGGGCTGCTGCTGGATGGTCTTATCTTATCTTCAGTGTTATTATCGTCATGGCCGCCAGGATGATGGTGATAATCCAGAAGCGGAACGTAATCTTCGACTCATGGAACTGCCTGTGTGGCCAGTTGCGCAGGATATAGGTTGATGTGGGGTCGAGTTGCGAGTCGAGCTTGCGGAAGTTGTCGTGGATAGGCGTGGCACGGAACACGCGCACGCGCTTACCCTTCCGCTTCATCACCTTGAACCACTGCGTCTGGATAATTACACTGAGGCTCTCAACGAAGAAGATGCCACAAAGAATCGGCAGCAACAGTTCTTTATGGATGATAACGGCGCAGACGCCGATGATGCCGCCGATGGTCAGCGAGCCCGTATCGCCCATGAACACCTGTGCCGGATAGGCATTATACCACAGGAAACCTATCATGGCTCCCGTGAAGGCCGAAAGAAACACTACGAGTTCTTCGGCATGGGGTATATACATAATGTCGAAATAAGCTGCGAAGCCTATGTGTCCTGAGACGTATGCCAGTACGAGCAGCGTGATGCCGATGATGGCTGAGTTGCCGGCGCACATGCCGTCCATGCCGTCGTTGAGGTTGGCGCCGTTAGAGACGGCCGTCACCACGACGATAGTCAGCAGCACAAAGAGCACCCAGCCGCCGGCCACCTTGTATTTACCTAAAAAGCCCATTACGTCGGAGTAGTTCAGGTTGTGGTTCTTCACAAAGGGGATGGTCGTCCTCAGCGACTTCACCGCCTCTGTCTTATGCTTCACCACCACCTCCTGGTTCTGCTGTGCCACGCTGACATTCTCGCGCACTACAGCGTCGGGGCTGAGCCACAGTGTCAGACCCACGATGAAGCCTATGCTCACTTGGCCTACAATCTTATACTTGCCTTTCAGTCCATCCTTATTGCGTCGGAAAATCTTGATATAGTCGTCGAGGAACCCGAGAAACCCGAGCCACACCGTAGTGGCAATCATCAGAATAATATAGATGTTGCGGATACGCGCAAAGAGCAACACGGGTATGAGCAAGGACACGATGATAATGATGCCGCCCATGGTAGGCACGCCCTTCTTTTCTACGCCGAAGGGGTCGATGGACGGGTCGCGCTCGGTCTCGTAGATTTTCTTGCGTCGCATATACTTGATGAAATACTCACCAAACCACGCCGAGATGATCAGGGCAACAATCAGTGCCATCAGCGAGCGGAACGAGATGTACGACCAAAGGTGCGCCCCCGGGATATTGTACTGTTCTAGGAATCGGAAGATGTAATACAGCATTTCGTTATTTCGTTATCACGTTATTACGTTATCTCGTTATTACGTTATTACGTTATCTCGTTATCATCAATTGAAGCACTCGCGCACTACCTCATGGTCGTCGAAATGGTGCTTCACGCCCTTGATTTCCTGATAGTCCTCATGGCCCTTGCCGGCAATGAGAATGACGTCGCCCTTCTCGGCCATCATGCAGGCCGTGCGGATAGCCTCGCGGCGGTCGGCAATGCTGATCACCTTCTTCATCTGCTTCTGGTCCAGTCCGGCGAGCATGTCGTTGATGATGTCCTGCGGCTCCTCGAAGCGGGGATTGTCGCTGGTGATAATCACGCGGTCGCTCTGCTTCACGGCCTCCTGAGCCATCAGCGGACGCTTGCCCTTGTCGCGGTTGCCGCCGGCACCACAAACGGTGATAACCTTTGGAGCAGCGGCATTCGTGTGCCGTGCGTCAGCGAGCACTTCATGGATGGCGCCGAGCACGTTCTCCAGTGCGTCGGGGGTGTGGGCATAGTCAATGATGGCCGTGTAGCCCTGCGGCGAGCGAATGGGGTCCAGGCGGCCGTTGACACTCTTCAGCGTGCTCATCACCACGAGAATGTCCTCCGGCTGCTTGCCCAGCATAACGGCGGCACCGTAGACGCACAGCAGGTTCGACACGTTGAACTTGCCGATAAACTGCACACCCACCTCGTGGCCGTCAATCTCAAGATACATGCCCTCGAAGTGGCACTCGATGATGCGGGCCTTGAAGTCTGCCATCTGACGTATGCTGTAGGTCTTTACCGTGGCCTTGGTGTTCTGCACCATAAACAGGCCGTTCTTGTCGTCGGCATTGGTAATGGCGAAGGCATCCTTGGGCAGCCCGTCGAAGAACATCTTCTTGGCGTTACGGTAGTTCTCCACCGTCTTGTGGTAGTCCAGGTGGTCGCGCGTCAGGTTAGTAAACATGCCACCGGCGAACTTCAGCCCGCCGATGCGGCGCTGGGCAATGGCGTGGCTGGAGCACTCCATGAACACATACTCGCAGCCGGCGGTCACCATGCGCTCCAGCAGCTCGTTCAGTTCAATGGCATCAGGGGTGGTGTGGGTGGCGGCCACGGGTTCGCCCTCTATGTAGTTGCACACCGTCGAGAGCAGACCGCAACGGTGACCCATTTTGCGGAACATATTATATAATAAGGTGGCGATGGTGGTCTTGCCGTTAGTACCCGTTACGCCCACGAGTTTCAGCTTAGCCGTGGGGTCGCCGTGAAACAGTGTGGCCACGGGGCCTACGGCATCTTCGGTCGATGCCACCTGCACATAGGTCACGCCCTCGGCCAATGTCTCAGGCAAATCTTCGCACAGCACGGCCCGCGCCCCCAGCTCCAGAGCCTTGGGAATGAACTGATGGCCGTCCACCTGTGTACCCTTCATGGCCACAAACAGGTAGCCGGGCTTCACCTGGCGCGAGTCTATCTTCACGCCTGTAATCTCTGCCTCGGCATCGCCCACCACCTTCAGCGGGCTTACATTTTTGAGTAGTTCGCTCAGTTTCATATCGTCGTTATTTTCTGTTCTTACGTCGTTCATTGTTGACTTAAATATCCAGTCTCAGCTCGCACAGCGCGCCGGCGACTATGGGCTTGCCGGCGGGCAGGCTCTGCGACTTTACCTTGCCACGGCCGTAGACCATCACCTTGATGCCGCGGCGCTCCAGCTCGTAGACGGCATCGCGGGCACCCATGCCCGTCACGTCGGGCACCGTGCCTTTGGCCGTCGTGCGGCCTGGTGAGGTGGTGCCCTTCACGCCTAAGCTGTTCATCACGTAGGTGGCCGCCTCCTCGCTGCCCACCTTGGCCGCCGGCGTCAGGTTCGACGTGGAGTCGCGCACGTCGGAGGCCAGTCGCTTCACGCTCTGCGCCATTATCCCCTCGGCTATCTGTCGGAACACCACGCCGCTCATGCCGCCGCCGGAGGCCGGCAGTCCGCGTTTACGGATGCAGACGATGCACGAATACTTCGGGGCGTCGGCGGGGAAGAATCCCGCAAATGACAGCCAGTAGCGGGTGACGCCAGAGTGGTAGCCACCGTGCTCGTCGGCAATCTGGGCAGTGCCTGTCTTGCCGGCCACCTTGAAGGCCTTCGACCGCGGACCGGCCTTGCGACCCAGGCCCTGGCTCACCACATGCTCCAGCACGGTCTGCATCATGGTGATGGTCTCGGGTTTGGCTATGCGTTCCTTAAGCACCACGGGCGGAAACTCCCTGATGGTCTCGCCGTCCTTCACCAGTTTGGTGACGAATCGCGGCTGCATCATGCGGCCGTTGTTGGCTATGGCGTTATAGAACGTCACCGTGTTAATAGGCGCTATCTGCGTCTCGTAGCCTATCGACATCCACGGCAGCGTGGTCTTGCTCCAATATTTACTACGGTCGGTGGTTTTCGTGTCCACATCGCGTATCAGGGGGCGGCGGTAGCCCACGAGCGGCAACTTCAGGTCTTCACCGATGCCCACGCGGCGCAGCCCTTCAACGTATTTCTCCGGATGGCCGCCGTAGAACTTGTCTATGACGTAGCTCGTGCCGATGTTGGAGCTCACTTCCAGGGTGCGCGCCACGTTGATGTCCTGATAGCCGCCGCGGCGCCAGTTGTGGTCTTTCATAAAGCGGCCGTGCATCTCCATCACACCGCTACCGGTGTGTATCACGTAGCTCGTGTCGCCGGGGATGACGCCGTCGTCCAGGGCCACGAGCAGTGAGGCCACCTTAAACACCGAGCCCGGCTCGCAGCGATAACTGATGGCCGAGTTGATGGCTTCGGCATACTGGCCGTCGCCAACCTTGGCCATGTTGACAATGGCCTTGACGTCGCCCGTAGCCACCTCCATGACGATGGCCACACCCAGGTCGGCGTTCACGTCGGGCAGTTTCATCTCCTCCAGCAGAGCCCGCTCGGCCAGGTCTTGCATCGTCACGTCGATGGTGGTCACAATATCGGCACCGTCGATGGGCGGCACCTCGGTAATGTTCATCACCTTGTTCAGCACTTTCTGGCGGTGTACCAGTCCGTTCTGGCCGCGCAGCAGCGAGTCGAACGATAGCTCCAGACCGCAGCGGGCGGAGTCAATCTCGCCAAACATCACGCCCACGGTGCGCTGGGCCAGCGACCCAAAGGGGCGGTTGCGTGCATTGAACTCCTCGCAGTGGAACCCGCTCTTATATTTGCCCATGTTGAAGAACGGCAACTTCTTTACCTCGGCATAGGTGTTGTAGTTGATACGCCGTTTCCACACCGGCCAGTGGCGCGAGCCCTTAGCACCGCTTTTGAGCACCTTGTGGCGGCCCTCCTCTAAGTGCAGGCGAAACTCCTCGGCTGTCATCTCTGGGAAAATCTCATGCAGTCCTATGCAGATGCTGTCAAGTTTCGACAACCATAGCGAGTCGCTCTCAAAGGCGCTGGCCTGGAAGTCCATGAATATCCTGTACTCAGGAATACTGCTGGCCATCAGCTGGCCGTCGCAGCTCAGTATGTTGCCGCGGTTGGGCTTCACGGGTATAGAGTCGTGTTTCAGCTTCTCCTGCACCACCGTCCAATAGTCTTTCTCAGCGGTCATGATATAGAGCGCCTTGCCGATGATAGCTAAGCCTACCACCGTCAGCATCACCACTATAGCCATATAGCGGGGAATCACCTTTTCGTTCTTAAACTTACTCATCGTCTGTGCTCAAAAAGCTCTTCTCGGGTACATATATTATATATGGTGGCTGGTCGCTGGGCTTCAGCAACGAGTCGGCGTTCTGCTTGAGTATCTTCAGCACCTGGCTTTCGCGGCAGCGCTCCGTCAGCGTGCTTGAACTCGACAGCGCCCTGTATTTGGCGTCTTTCAGCCTGGTTTCCATCTTGTCTATCTGTATCAGGTCCTGCTGGCACTGGTAGCGGATGGCCACGTAAACTACCGTGAAAAATACGATGAGCACCAGCAGCCAGATGTTGTGCCTGACGAGCTCGGCCGAGAGGAAATCGCCGCCAAGAATCTTGCGCAGCGTCAGCGTTCCCACGGGAACGTTATCGTCCTCGCTCACCGTGGCCTTCAGCTCTTTCAGCTTGTCAATGGCTTTCTGCTCCTGGGCCTTCAGCTCTTCCTGTATGTTCTTTTCTTCTGCTGACATAATTATCTCGTTCTCTCGGCTATTCTCAGTTTGGCACTGCGGCTGCGTGGGTTCTGGGCTTGCTCCTCGGCCGTGGGCACGGTCACCTTGCCCACAGGGTGGAAGGGCGACTCCACGCGTCCGAAGAAGTCTTGCTGCTGGCGGCCTTCGGCGTTGCCGACCTTCATCATGTTCTTCACCAGCCGGTCTTCCAGTGAGTGGTAGCTAATGACCACCAAGCGCCCGCCGTTGCCGAGCACGTCGGTAGCACCGCGAAGCATTTCCTTCAAAGCTTCCATCTCATGGTTCACCTCAATGCGCAAGGCCTGAAACAGCCGCGCCATGTCTTTCTTCCACTGGGTGGTGGGTGATGGGTGGTGGGTGGCGGGTACTGGCTGCTGGGTGGCGGATATGTCTACGCCCAGTGCGGCGAGCAGGTCGCCTGTGGTCAGTAGCGGCTGGCGTCCGCGGGCTTTCACTATCTGTGCGGCCAGGTGCCGGGCCTGCCTCAGTTCGCCATACAGATAGAAAATGTCTGCCAGTTGCTGCTCGCTATAGCCATTGACCACGTCGGCGGCTGTCAGCCCCGCCCGCTTGTTCATGCGCATATCCAGCGGCGCATCGTAGCGGAAGGAGAAGCCGCGCGTCTCGTCGTCGAAGTGATGGCTTGATACACCGAGGTCGGCCAACAGACCGTCAATACGCTCCACGCCATAATAGCGCATCCATTGCTTTACGTATCTAAAGTTGCTCCTGACGAAGGTAAATCTATCATCGCTGAAGATGTTGTTCTCAGCATCGGCGTCCTGGTCGAAACTGTAAAGGTGGCCCTCGGGGCCTAAACGACGCAGAATCTCACGACTATGACCGCCACCGCCAAAGGTGACGTCTATATAAACACCGGCGGGTTGGATAGCCAACCCGTCAATGCTCGCCTGAAGGAGCACTGGTACGTGGTATGTCTCTGCCGTAACTATCATCGTGCTTATTGCGTGACGGCAGCAAGGGGTTCCGCCGCCATAATTTCTTCTAAGGCCTGTCCGAATTCATCACTGCTCATCAGGCTCTCTTCCACCTTCTCGTTTGACCATATCTCAATGGTGTCGCCCATGCCAATGAACTTCACGTCCTGGCGAATGGCAGCCATGCTGAGGTAGCGCTTGGGGATGAGGAAGCGCCCGTTACCGTCAAGGTTCACCAACTCGACTTCCGAGACGAACTGGCGGAAGATTTTCTGGTGCTGAGCATTATAACGGTTCAGACGCGCGCGCAAGGAGTCCATCTGCTCGTTCCATACGCTTTCAGGGTAAAGCACCAGGCAATTCTGGAAGATGTCCTTACGAAGCACCAGCGACTCGCTGCCCGATGCCTGAAGCACCTTGCGGAAAACAGCTGGCAGGAATACTCTTCCCTTGGCATCTGTCTTGGCTTCTATGTTACCTAAAAAACGCATGTGTATACACCCTCAATGAATTCAGCGACAAAGATAATCATTTTCCTCCACTTTCCTCCACTTTTCCCCACATTTTTTCGAATTTAACATTCTTTTATTGATTTATGTTGCTCTGCTTTCGTCAGTCGCGATTATTTTCGAATTAAGGACGCACTTTTTCGCAAAAAAAGTGACGATTCTCAAAGAAATGTACTACTTTTGCAACTTGATTGCATAAAAACAGACCCATAATGATGACAGTAACAGAGAAAACCATTGACATTGATGATATTTTGAAAAGCAAACTCGGCGCAAAAGCCCGCTTTGTGCCGAGAGTGCTTGTCAACTGGCTCAAGCGCATCATACATCAGGACCAGGTGAACGCCTTCCTTTGGGAGAGCCGCCACCTGAAGGGCACGGAGTGGCTCGAGGAGTGTGTACGCTACCTTGACGCCACGCTCAACATTGAAGGCATGGAGAACCTGCCCGACAAGAACGACGGACGCCTCTACACCTTCGTGTCAAACCACCCTCTGGGTGGTGAAGACGGCGTGGCATTAGGAGCCATCATCGGCCGCCAGTACGACGGGCATTTCCGCTACCTGGTGAACGACCTGCTGATGAACCTGCCGGGACTGGCGCCGGTGTGTATTCCCATCAATAAGACGGGCAAGCAGGGCCGCGACTTCCCCAAGATAGTAGAGGCGGGATTTCAGAGCCAGAACCACATGCTGATGTTTCCAGCTGGCCTGTGCTCGCGGCGCAAGAACGGTGTGGTGCGCGACATTCCGTGGAAGAAAACGTTCATCACCAAGAGCGTGGAGTACCAACGCGACGTGGTGCCTATACACTTTAGCGGTGAAAACTCCAACTTCTTCTACCGATTGGCAAACTTCTCAGACAACTGCTTGCCCTTTAATCTGGCAATGGTGTTTTTAGTCGATGAAATGTACAAAAATGTACATAAGACTTTCCGCGTAGCCATCGGAAAGCCCATACCCTGGCAAACCTTCGACCGCAGCCGCAAACCGGCCGAGTGGGCACAGTGGGTGCAAGACCGCGTCTACGAGCTCTGAAACCTTAAATCTGAAATCTCCAATCTCAAACCTCCGATACCAACAATGGAACAACCGATTATAGCCCCTATCCCCACAGACGTGCTGCTGAGCGAACTCACACCCGAGCGCCAGCTGCGCATGACCAACAAGAGCAACAACGAGATTTACATCATTACGGCGCACAACGCGCCCAACGTGATGAGGGAGATAGGACGCCTGCGCGAGATAGCCTTCCGCGAGGCCGGCGGCGGCACAGGCAAAGACTGCGACATCGACGAATTCGACACCTGCGACAACTGCTACAAGCAGCTCATTGTGTGGAACCCCGAGCAGAAGGAGATTATCGGCGGCTACCGCTATATACTCGGCTCCGACTGGCAGCTCGACGACAAAGGGCAGCCGATACTGGCCACGAGCCACATGTTTCACTTCTCGCAAAGGTTCTTAGACGAATACATGCCTTACACCATCGAACTGGGGCGCTCCTTCGTCTCGCTGCCATACCAGAGCTCAAGGATGGGGGCCAAGAGCCTCTTCGCCCTCGACAACCTTTGGGACGGACTGGGCGCGCTGACGGTCATCAAGCCCAACGTGAAATATTTCTTCGGCAAGATGACCATGTACCCCTCCTACATACGCAAGGGGCGCGACATGATACTCTACTTTCTGAAGAAGTATTTCGATGACAAGGAGAACCTGATTTTGCCGATGAAACCGCTGAAAATTGAAAGCGACGAGGCGGAACTGGAGCGACTTTTCTGCGGCAGCAACTTCAACGAGGACTACCGCATACTCAACCGCGAGATTCGCGCCCTGGGCTACAACATTCCGCCGCTGGTGAATGCCTACATGAGCCTCTCGCCCACGATGAAGCTTTTCGGCACTGCCATCAACTACGGCTTTGGCGACGTGGAGGAGACGGGCATCCTCATTGCCATCGACGAAATCTGGGACCAGAAGCGCGTGCGACACATCGACTCTTTCATCAAGGAGCACCCTGAGGCCCTCAAGATTACCAGCGGCGCCAACAAGGTGATTTACAAAGAAAGTGAGAAATAACGGACTGATTACTTCATGTTTTTCTGCATAAACGGCAACGTCTCTGCTTGGCTGAGCATCAGGTCGGCCAGCATGCCGTTAGCCTCGTTCTCTCCATTGATGATGTCGTAGAGCGACTTCAGTTCGTCGCGCTTGCCGCCTTGCTTCAATACGTAGACCAGACAGAGGTACTGCAGGGCCGTGTTCGACGATAGAATGTCAATGTCGGTAATGGCTAGTTGGGCGAGTGCCAGCTGATAGGCATCGTCGCTGTTCTGGTCGATGAAGCGCTGAACCTGTCCGAGGGTCTCCAGTCCGAAGGATTCGAGTACTGGCAGATAGGATATCACTGAAACGGGGAATATCTCGGCTTGGTTGACGGCAGCGATACGCTTGTTCAGTCGGTCGAAGGGCTTTAAGTCGAGATAGTTGCGGAACGTGACACGCGATAGTGGTACGTCGTCAAGTTTGCCGCTCTTTACTAAAGTCAGCGTTTGGCGGCGATAGTCGGTGAGCACCTGACGGAGGCGACTGAATTCGTCGTCTATCAGTTCCATCATGCCCGCCAAGCGGTTAAACTGGCGCCGGTACACGTCAGGAATCTTGACGTCACCCTTGTATCCGGTGTCATGCTCAATGGTGGACCATACGTGTTGCAAGGCCGTGCGCATCTGCAATTCAAAGCGCGGATATTTGGCTTCTCCGGGAGCATCATTTTCTTTGAGCCGGCAGATATAGTGCAGCGAGTTATAGCCGAAAGAATTCAGCTCGTGTAGTTTGCGCTTGTCGACACTCTCTTTCCAATCGATATCGAAGAGCCCTTTAGCGACAACAGCAACCTTGTCAACATCATCGGTGTAGAACGTGATGACACGCAGCCCCACAAGGTCGGTGATATCGTTGATGCTTTTGTATTTCGCTCCTTTCAGTTCAAGTTTTCCTTTGAGCGACTTCTCTGTCTTCACTCTGTGCTCGATGGCGGTAACGTAAATACCTTGTTCCTTTAGAGCCTGACGCAGCAGGCAGCAAGCAGCGTCGGCCAGTTGCTGCAGTGTGGGGAGTAATTCACGAAATTGCCTTAGCAGCATCTCGCCGTGTGAATCCAGGTTTATTTGATTTGCCATTGATATTTCACTTTTCACTTTTTACATGAATTCAAAGATATTGCTAAAGCCCGTGATGGTGAAGATGGCACGCACCTTGTCGTTGATACCTCTGATATAAACGTGACGGCCCTTCTCCTGAGCATTCTGCAAAATGCCCAGAAAAATGCGCAAGCCTGCGGACGAGATATACTCCAAGGCGGTACAGTCGATGATGATGTCCTTATCCGCCACGTCATTGAGTGGACTCATGGTCTTTTCTGTTTCTGCTGCTGCGGCAGTGTCGAGGCTGCCCTCCAGAAAGGCAACGATGTTGTTGTCTTGTTCTTGAATCGTTGTTTTCATTGTCTTTTCTTTATTGAGTTTTCCGTTTGTCTGTTATTTCGTGATGACGTTATTTCGTTATTTGGAGTTATTCGATGGAATTTTTTCCTCAGTGTCAGCACGTTGAGTTGGTCGATACGTTCGTAGTTGATAGAGTCCATGTTTTGGCGCATGAGGTGAATGCCTAGCCCTCCAATTCTCCGCTCTTTAGCCGAAAGGGTAGTATCGGCAACAGAGTAGACTGTGGGGTCGAAGGGCTTGCCACTGTCGATGATGGTGAATTTCAGGCGCAGCGTGTTGGAGGCGGCCTCTATCGTGACGCTTTGGTCGTGCTGGCGGGGCGTGTAGGCGTATTTTATCACGTTGACCACCGCCTCTTCGACTGCTACTTTTATCTGTGCGGTAGTTTCTTCGTCGAATTCAACGGAAGCACACACTTCTTCGACAAACGCGTTGAGGCGGGGCACCTCCTTCAAGTTGCTAGGCAGCACGATGCTCTTCCGCATTTTCAAGTCGCTCTTCTGCTTGATATATTGGATGGCCATCATCGTCAGGTCGTCGCTCTGCTCGGCATCGCCCACGAACTGGTGTACAGCCTCGGTCATTCGGCCGATGAGCAGGCGGGGGTCCTGCTGTTGCTCCGTGAGGGACTGGAAAGCGATGTCGCGTACGCGATCCATTTGGAACTGTGCTTTGTTTGCATTCATGGCCTCGGTAAGACCGTCAGTAAAGAGGAAGATAGTGGTGCCAGTGAAAATTTGTGCCTCCTGTAGCGAGTATTTCCATTTGGGCATGAAGCCTACGGGGATGTTTGCGTCACATGACAGTTCGCCAATGCCTGCGCCGACGAGCAGCGGTGCATCGTGTCCAGCGTTGCAGTATCGCAGACGGCCAGTGGGCAGGTCGAGTACGCCCACGAAGAGAGTCACGAACATGTGGTTCTTGTTCATGTCGGCAATGGTCTTGTTCATAATGGTAACGATACGGTCAGGCATCGACTCATGGGTTGACACCGTGCGGAATGTAGAGCGTGTGACGGCCATGAAGAGCGAAGCCGGCACACCCTTTCCAGACACGTCGCCGATGCAGAAGAAGAGCTTCTCGTCGCGGAAGTAGAAGTCGAACAGGTCGCCACCCACTGCCTTGGCAGGTGTCAGCGCGGCATAGAGCTGCACATCGTCGCGGTCCTTACGTGTTGGGAATTTCTCGGGCAACATACCCATCTGTATGCTGCTGGCCACCTGAAGGTCTCTCTCTATTGAAGCCTTCTGGGCTGTGGTGTTCTTCAATTCGTCGATGTATTTTACTAACGACTGTTGCATGTAGCCGAACGATTGGCTCAGTTGCCCAATCTCATCAATGCGCTGAAAGTCGGGTAGCGTGGTGTTAAACTGTCCTGAAGCAATGGTCTCAGCCTCCTTGGCCAGCCGTCTAAGGGGTTTGAGTTCACGAGTGATGATGCGTATGAAGAAATAGAGCATCAACAGCAGGCCGACTGTGACGATTGTCATAATTGTATGGCTCAGGCGGTCGAAGCCAGCGAAGATGTCGCTTTCGGGGCATACAATGGCCATTGAGCAGCCCGTCTGGCCAAGAGGCTTATAAAAGACAAGACATTCCTCGCCATTCAGTTCCATCTGTCTGACACCCTCCTCGCCGTGAGTCATGGCGTAGCCGAGGGCGGTGAGAGCCGTGTCAGCCTGCACTGCTGGCGTGTTGTCGCCCACCTGCAGACTCTCCAGCGCTTGAGTGAAGATGGTCTGTCGAGTAATCTTCGCCGTGTCAGGGTGCACGAAATAGGTGCCGCCGCGACCTATCATGATGCTGTAGGAATTAGGATAGGGCTTTACTGACAAAATGGTCTGCGAGAGCCATGTGATAGAGAGACTGGTATTGATGACACCTATCATCTGTCCTTGCTTGTCGTTGAGCGTTTGGCAATAGCTTGTCACCATCTCGCTGGTGTTCGTCGGCACATCGTAATCCACATACGGCTCTGTCCAGCAGGGTTTATTCAGGAGCTGTGGCATGAGATACCAGTCAGAATAGAAATACTGGTAGTAATCGTTGCCTCCCTGAATGGTACGGATACTGTCACCGGTGTGCTTGGTGTAGGCCGAGAAGTAGCGACCTTTGTTTTTGAAGTAGTAAGGCTCAAAAGCGATGGAGCAGTTATAGAAGTCAGGATTGTTCTGCAACATGCCACGACTATAGACGAACATTGAGTCGGCCATTTCGATATGCCGCTCAACGAGCCACTTGGTCATCCTCGAGGCCACTTCCACGCGATTCAGAATACTGCCTGCGCGTAGGGAAGTCTTATCAAGGATTTGTGTGGCACGGTTGATGGCTTCCTGTCGCACAGCCTCACGGGCTTGATAAAACAGGAAGCCGAGGGCGACATTGAAGATGATGGCGGCGAAAAACACCACCCACAGGCTGACTCTTACAGAGAGTTTTCGACGGATATATGCGATAATTCTGTTCATTGTGCTCGTTATTTCGATATTCCGTTATGGGTTATTACGTCATTCTGACAGTTCCTCGTAGGTTACTTCGCGATTCAGTATCTTGTTCTCCACCATCAAACGGCTGGCCAGTTTCACCATGTCGGGACGCATGCGGAACTCGCGCTTCCGCGACTCACGGTCCACCTGCAAGCGCAGCACCTCCTTGAGCATCAGCCGTTGGATGACGCGGTTAGTGGCGATGTGGCTTCTGTCGACATACTTCATCACGATGTCAAGAGCCTCTTCGGGGTGCGCGGCAGCCCACTCCCAGCCCCGCCTGCTGGCCTTGGCAAAGCGGCGAGCCTGCTCCTTGTGCCCCTCATAGTAGTGGCGGGTCATATAAACACCGTCCTCCTGCACGTTGTAGCCGTGGTCGCAGAAGCGATACACGTTCTTGTCTGTCATTCTAATACCTGCCTGCGCCAACTGGTAATACTCGTTGTAACTCATGGCAAGTGTGGCGTCGAGGGCACCGGCTATGAACAGATTGACGTTCTGGGCGAAGCGTACCCAGTTATAGTTCAGATGCTCTTTGTTGCTCATGCAGATGGCTAAATGTCCGAAACCTGCACTCCAAATGCCGACGCGGGCACCTTTTTGGGTCAGAGGATCCTTGTCTCTCGCAGAAACGATAACCATAGCATTGTTCATTGACGTCTGAAGGATGTTGACCAGGGGGATGTCGCTGTCCACTATCTCCATCGCCTGACAGAGTTGCAGCGTCGTAGCCTGACACTCATTGTTGCGCAGACGGCTCATAGCAGGCTGCGTGGTTGATGGGTGCTCAATGCGAACGTTCACACCTGCTTCGCGGTAGAACCCTTTCGCCTCGGCTACGTAGTAACCAGCAAACTGAGCCTGTGCCGTCCACTGTGGCGTAAACACGATGGTTTCGCCCTTTTGTGCCGCCATCGTCTGCGCCATCGCCACCATGGCTATGAATGATAATATGTATAAAGCCTGTTTCATTCTCCGAACACCTGTTCAATGAGTTGCTCGAACTCCTTGTAGGCGAAAGTGTCACATAGTTCGCTGAGCGATTCGGCCAGCCTTCTGTAGTGCCACTCGTGGTCCTTGGGATCCTTGGTATGGAAGAGATTCCATAATTCGTCGCCTTGTTTTGAATAATCACGGGCAATGGCCCGCATGTTGGAAAGCTTGTCGCCTAGAGCCACCATCTTGGCATCACGTGAGGCACACGCCAGACGGTCAATAGCTGCCTGCTTGCGAGTGTGCCAGCTGGACTCTTCGCTCATGCCGCTGACCACGATGTCACTCTCCGAAGCCACGAGCGAAGCGATGCGTTCGCCGAACTCGGCACGGATCTGCTCAATGGTCACATCGGTATCCTCCACCGTGTCGTGCAGCGCAGCGGCGGCCAGCAGCTCCTGGTCGCTCGTCATCGTGGCTACAATCTCTACGGCCTCCAAGGGGTGGACAATATAGGGGAAGCCCTTGCCACGGCGCTCCGTCCCAGCATGGGCGTTGACGGCGAACACAATGGCGCGGTCCAGCAGGCTAGTGTCTAAGGGTCTGTTCGCCATATCCTAATAGTATTTTCCAACCAGTTCGTGTACCACGTGTCCAAACATCTGGAAGGCCTCTGGTCGAGGATCTTGGTATGAAATGTAACACACATCTATCGCTGCAAACCTGGCAGCTTCGGCATTGAAGGCAGCAAGGTCTGCACTACCACTGTAGGCTGTGGCAAAGGCATCCCAGAAAGTCAGCAGTTGTTCACGGTTCATGTGGATGATGTCTATCATGCGCTGAAACTGCGAGTAAATCTGCGTAATCAGGAACAGGTGGCCGATGTCGAACATGGGCAAGCCGTAGCTGAACCATCCCAGATCAATCCAATAAGGTTTTCCTTCTTCGGAGAGAATCATGTTGCCCGTCTGAAAGTCGCCGTGAATGCAGGTGGGCACGTCATCGAGCCCCTCAACGAAGGTCAACAACTTCTGCCTGTCTGCAGCGTCGGCAAAAACGGCTGCGGCGATAGCTTTCAGTGCCCCCTCCTTATGGCTTGGGAAAAAGGCGGTGTCGCAAGGCGTGGCGTGCAACTCTTTTCCCTTACGGGCCAGCAGGGTGGCTATCTCGCCGATACGCGACGGGGCGTCGGCACAGATTCGAGAGAGCGACTTCTTTCCTTTGATGCGTTCGAATGTATAGCCGTAGGCATCGCCCACGCGCACAATATCATACATACGGGGAGTAGACAAACCCAGATTGAAGACGTGCTGCGATGCTTCCACTTCTCTCTTTACCGTAAGCTCGTCGCTCATTGATGCCCTGTTTACTTTCAACAAGATGTTGGGATTGTCGGGGTGCGTATACGTCTTCCCGACTCCGCCTTCGCCCACTTGAGTCCATGTGCTAATGTCAATGATCTTGAAATCCATAATATTTAGAGGTTAGTCCAGTTATTCTGGCAGATATTTGTCAAACAGCTGTAAGAGTGGGCCTTTGAAGGCATGCTTGCCGTCACTCATCTTGCTGATAATAAACGCCATCTTCGTGGCGATGAAGGGCTGTAGTTTCTCAACCTCAGCATCCAGCGCATCCTTGGAATCGGTGTCATAATATACAGGCGCAAAAACATCCCAATGGGCTCGCAGCGTGTCGTTGTCGAGGTGGAAGATGCTGTCAGCCCGCTCGGGGCTGAGGAAGTGCGACGAATAGTACATCATGCCGAGATCCCATTCTGGCACGCCGTATGCAAAGTCGCCCACGTCAATCCAGAGGTCTCGCTGCCCGTCGGTGATGATATTGCCGATATGAAGGTCGCCGTGCAGACAGGTAGGCGTGGAGGGTACGGTGTCGATGAAGCGGTGGAAGCGGCGCTTGAGTTCATCGGGGAACTGCTCCCGCCGGTCAATCCATTCCCTCACCAGCTCGCGCATGTCAGGTAGTCGCGTCGTGTCGGCAGGTGTCTGGTGTATGCGTTTGGCGAGCCGGGCGAAGCGCTCTGTGAGGGGCACCAGCTGGTCGGGTTCCTGCGAGATGATGCGGGTGAACGAACGCTTGGGGGCGATTAGTTCATACTCGGCCCCGAAGCGCACGCCATCGGTAATCAGCCGGATAGGCTGCGGTGTGGGCAGACCACTCTCATAAACCACCTGATTGATGCGGAACTCTCTGGCGGCATTGTCGGCAGCGATACTGGGCATAAACAATTTTGCCAGTGTCCTGCCATCCTTGTGGTTATAGGTGAGGGCTGTTCCGCCCTCACCCGTCTGAACGTAGTCGTCCAAATTGATTCTTTCTATTTCTTCTTTCATCATTATATCAGTAGTTTTATGCGGAAACCGCGCTTAGTGGGTTCCTCTATCACCTTGCGGCATTGCCCTGAAAGTTCGCTGCGCGCGGCGTCGGTGAGCACTGTGTCGGTCATTTTTTCAACCATGAAGTCCAAGGAAGTGACGAGCGACTGCTCGCTGTGGGTAATGCGCACGGTGATGGGGCGGTACTTGGCCATCGCGCCGTTGAGCATCTGGTCTATCAGTCGGTCGGCCGTTTCCTGTTTCTCGCTGATGCCGTACTTATGGCAGAAAGCGCCGATGGCGGAGTGCATGCCTAGGAAGTCGAAGTCGGGACCGTTGATTTCGAACACCTCCTTGCGGATACGCTGGATGAAGGCCTTGGTGGCGCTGTGTACAGGGTTCTCGAAGACCTGCTGAGGTGTGCCGTCCTCATGGATATACCCATCGTACATGAAGAAGATGCGCGTGGACACGTCGTGGGCAAACTTCATTTCATGGGTAACGATAAGCATCGTCATGCCCTCCTGGGCCAGCTGGCGGATAACGCTGAGCACCTCGCCCACCATCGTCGGGTCGAGGGCCGAGGTAGGCTCGTCGAAGAGAATGATGTCGGGCTTCATAGCCAGGGCGCGGGCGATGGCCACACGCTGCTTCTGACCGCCGGAGAGACTCGACGGGTAAACGTCAGCCTTCTCGGCCAGGCCTACCTTGCGCAGCAGGGCCAGTCCCTCCTTGCGCGCCTCATCTTCAGGCTGGTGAAGCAGCTGGCAGGGGGCGAAGATGACGTTCTCCAGCACGGTCTTGTGGCCAAAGAGGTTGAACGATTGGAACACCATGCCCATCTTCTGGCGCAGACGGTTGACGGGATAGCCCTTGGCCAGTATGTCCTCGCCGTTGACGACGATGCTGCCCCCGGTGGGTGGGTCGAGCAGGTTGAGGGCACGCAGGAAGGTGCTCTTACCCGTGCCCGAAGGCCCGATGATAGAGATCACCTCGCCGCGATGGATATCAGCTGTGATGTCGCGCAGCACGTCGAGCGTGCCGTAGCTCTTGCGAAGATGAGAGATGGAAAGACCATCAAGCCCCTCACTGTCAGGGAGGGAAGTGCTATATAGCGCAGTGCGGTGCTTGCGGCGGAATAAGAGCCACGCGCCGCCACCTATTGCTATAATAAGGAGTACTATTACGCCCCTCAGGTAATCACTCCCCTCACTCACAGGGAGGGGTTGGTGGAGGGTCTGTTGGCCACTTAAGATATGCCCCTCGCCCTTCCGTGTAATCAGCACGATGTGCGACTCTACATAGCCGTCGGAGAAGAGCACTTGCTCCTGTCGCTCCTCGGTGGTGCTGATGGCCCCCATGGCCATGTCGGCCTTGCCAGTCTGCACTGCAGGTATCTGCGCGGCAAAGTCCATCACGAGAAACTCCAGTTTCCAGTTCCTGCGATTGGCCCACTCCGTCAGCAGAGCAGGCTCCAAGCCCGACATCTTTCCAGAATTGATAAAGTTGAACGGCGGCATGACTGGATAAGTGGCCACGCGCAGGGTGCGCCCTGTGCCGCGCTGTTCGGGGATGGCCAAAGCCGAGGGGTCTTCCGACTGCTGCCAGCGGTCGTAAATCTTCTTGTAGGTGCCGTCGCGGCGGATGTCGGCCAGGAATTGATTGAAGTCTTGTTGCAAGGCGGTGTTGCCCTGCTTGAAGATGGCGCCGATGGGAATCGACTCCAGACCAGCACTCACCGAGTCTACCTTGTCGGCAATTTCCCTTGAGAAGTTAAGTGTCAGGCTCTCACTGCCAGCAACGTCTATCTTGCCGTTTTCCAAGGCTGCCAAGAGGTCGGTGGTGGTGGTCATACGCTGGATGTCGGCATCGCGGGCCATGTCGCTGACGGCAATATCCTGGATGCTGCCGATGATGACGCCCACGCGCTTGCCCTTCAGTGCATTAAACACTGCCGGAACAGATTTCCCAGATTTCCCATCAGCCCCATCAGCCCCATTAGCCCCAGAAGCCCCATCACCCCCATCAGGCACAAAACCCGCCAGCCCCGCCAGCGTCAGTGCCACGGCAGCGGCGACGGCTTTCGCACGCTGTCGCCGTACTAATGACTGGAGCAGCTGTCCGACGAACCATGCCACGACGAAATAGATAATGGCTGTAACTATCAGGGGGAAGAAGGCGTCGAATGTCCGCGAGCGTATCAGGTCGGAAGCCCGCGTCATGTCGGATACTGCGATATATCCTACGATGCTCGTGCCCTTGAGCAGGCTGATAACCTCGCCCTGATAGACGGGCATGACGGCCCTGACCACCTGAGGCAGTACAATCTTGAAGAACGTCTGCCGCGGAGTGAACCCCAGTGCCAGCCCCGCCTCCGTCTGTCCGCGGTCAATGCCCTCAATGGAGGTACGCAGCATCTCGCTGACGTATGCCGCCATATTCATAGCAAAGGTGACGATGGCCACCACAATGCCAGTAGCATTGACAGGAGCCATCACCACATAGTACATCAGCATGAGCAGCACCAGCACCGGCGTGCCGCGCATCAGGTCGATATACACCTTGGCCGTCTGCTGCAGCCAGCCACGCCGGCTCATGCGCATCCAGCACACCACGCCGCCCAACAGCGTGCCAAAGATGGCGGCGCAGAAGGTAATGAGCAGCGTTACCTGCAGACCATCAAGAATCATCCTGTAGCGGTCTTCCACTATCAGGTTGTTGTAAAAGCTCTCTGTTAGGGAACCCCAGCCTGTCATTTCTATTGCATTGAGTTTTTTTACTAATCCCTTACTCCAGTGGAATCTCTGGATGCTGCACAGCCAGAGGCAAATCCTTCTGTGCGAGGTAGAACATATAAAGGATGACGGGCTTCGTGCCTCGGTTTTCTCCGTGGTGGATGGTGTTCACCATCTCTACAACGGCCTCGCCCTCATGCACGGTCTTCTCCTTGCCGTCCTGTCCGATGATGGTCAGCTCACCCTGTACCAGTATGCCGTAGTTCATCACGGGATGGTGGTGCCACCCCAGCTTCTTACCTGGGGGGAACACATATTTCATGGCCACCAGTTCGGGACGGCCCTGCAGATAGTCGGGCAGCTCCACGCCGTCCCAGCTTTGCGACGTGCGTATTAGCTCGGTTGATACTACTTGTTGCACGTCGTTGTCTTCCTGTACCTTTGCCTCCTTACAGGACGTCAGGCTGACTGTTGTGCTGCTGATGATAAGGATGCCGCTGAGCATCCAGTTCTTGATCTGTATCATGGTCTTTCTTTGTTGGTTTATATATTGCGCGCAAAGTTACGAAAAGTCGAGAGCAAAACAAAAGAATTTATTCTTTTTTTTGCCGAGACGGAATAACTTCGCCGTCTCAGATGGCAAAATTACATAAAAAAGTTCTTTCCTGCAAGGTTCTACCCCGAATTTTTCGTTCCTTCGGTAGCAGGAAAAGTCAATACAGCAGGGCTACTGTTTGCTACACGTGCTGGAATTTATATTCCGCGCGCCGGAATTTTTATTCCATGCGCCGGATTTTAATTCACATGCACTGTTACAGATGTCTCACGCTACCATTATGTCTTTTTTGCCGTTACTACCGTCACTGTGGCGTAGCCACCTGATACATAGCGGCTTATGGGGTGATGACGAATTTTCATATAATCACTCCGTCGTCACTACCCTAACATACTGATATTCAACATATTGTGACGAAGTGTGAACAGTGACGATAGATTTATCTGTTAGTCTGAATGTGTAAGCTAAATCGTGGCAAGTTTTTTTACGCTCACTCAACGTTTTTCTGACAAGATAGGAAATACTTTGACAAATAATAAGTCCGGCCTTTGGCGCTACGCAAAGGCCGGACAAATGTATAGTGTAGGTTAAAAGGTTTAGTAACCAGGGTTCTGCCAGAAGCCGTCGGCGGTCGTCGTATACTGCAATACACCGTTGGCATCCTGCTGCACGGGCGTGCTCTGCTCGTTGGTGACGGCAATCATCTGCGCCTCGGGAATGGGGCGATAGTAGTGGTGCACGGCAATGTTGCCGGCGGCCTGGCCGTTGTACTTCTTCACGCGGTCCAGCAGGGTGTGCGTGCGCTTCAGGTCGAACCAGCGCTGCTGCTCGCCGCAGAGCTCAAGGGCGCGCTCGTCGAGGATGGTGTTGATGTCCACCGTGCCCTTCAGCGTGTTGTCCTGGCCGCTGATGGCGCGGGCTTGGCGCAGCTGGTTGATGGTGGCCAGGGCGTCGCCGCCCGTCTGCAGCTGGCACTCAGCCTTGATGAGGTACATCTCGGAGAGTCGGAAGACGATGGCGTCGCGGTGGGAGATGTCGTGGGTGGGATATTTCGACTCATAGACATCGTCAAGGAACTTCTTGATGCCGGGGTACGACTTCCATCCGCCGATGTTGACATTGTTGTAGCGGTTGTCGCCATAGACGTCGCTGGTGGCCTTGGCCGTCTGCGTGGGCACGGCGGTCATGGCGTCGGAGTCATAGACGGGGATGTCGCCGCCAGAGATGAACTGCAGGCGATAGCGGCCCTTGGCCCATGCCTGCAGAGCCTTGCCCTCGGCCGAGTTGCCGTCGAGTGCCGAGTAGTAGATGGCGGTGTCGCCGGCGTTGAAGTAGTTGCCGTCAGCGGCGTAGGCCACGTCGGGGTCGGTCATGTGCTGACCCATGTTGGGATAGAAGTTGGGGCGGTTGCCCTCCAGCCCCTTCACCACGTTGTAGTGGGTGAGCAGTGTGCCGTCGAAGCGCTGGTCGGTGGCGCGCACGGCGTCGAGGCTCTTCCACAGATAGGGTGAGGGCACGTAGCGGGTGAATCCGCGGCCGTAGGGCGAGTAATACTTGTCTACGGTGACCATCTGTCCGGTCTTGACGCTGCGGATGGCCGACGTGGTGTTTCCCAGCACGCGGGTGAAGACGTAGCCGTCTTTGCCGGCCTCTACGGCTGCCGAGCACTGTGTGGCGTTGGCCTGGGCACCCATGTCGTTGGTGTTGCCGTTGCTCCACATGGGCACGAACATGAGCAGCATGGCCGAGCCGCCGCGGCTGTAGCCGGTGCGCGTGATGAGCGAGTTGAACGACAGGTGGTCGCCGTTGCTGTTGGTCTTGTAGCGGTAGGGGATACAGTTCTCTGTAGAGAGTGCCTCGTCGTAGTAGACACCCCAGATGGCCTCGCTGTTTTTCTGCACGGCCTCGTTGGCCATGGTCCAGGAGTCGTTGAAGCGTTTGTAGAACGTCGTGCCGCTGTTGGCAATGACGTCTTCGGCGGCCTTCTGGGCTATCTGGTAGAGGTTGCTGTAGCCCTCGACGCTGTTGTTGCCCAGCCATGAGGCGGCATAGAGAGCCACGCGGGCCTTGAGGGCCTCGGCGGCGTAGTAGGTGGCGCGGGCTTCGAGTCCGCCGTTCTTCACCTTGTCCATGAAGTCAGCATCTACGAAGTGTGCCATGGCCTCGTCGATGTCGGTGAGAATATTTTTATAGACCTCTGCCTCGGGTACGCGCACGGGCGTGGTCGACTGTGCGGCTATAGGCTCGGTGTTGTAGGGTATTGGTCCCCAGGTGGCCACCATCTGAGAGTAGTAGAGGGCGCGTAGGAACTTCACCTCGCCCAGGTACTGTGATTTCTTCTCTTCGCTGATGGCCGTGTTAAGGGGTATGTACTTCAGGGCGTTGTTGCAGACGTCGATGGCGTCGTAGAACATTTCCCAGTAGTGGTCGAGCACAGCGTCGTCGGCGGTGTTGCCGTCGAGCGAGCGTGCTGTGAGGTTATACGATGTGAGCGACTTCTGCTTGTTGTCGAAGCCTGCCAGGAAGAGGTCGCTGCCACACTCCGTCAGGCCCAGTCCGGCCTCTTTGCCCCACCATCCGCGGGTGTAGGCATAGCACGACTTCACCAGTCCCTCGATGCCGGTGACGGTAGAGTAGGTCAGGTCGGCGGTCATGCCCGTCTTGTTGTCCTCCTCTAAGAAGTCTGAGCACGAGGTGAGACCGGGTGTTAGTGTTGCGGCCGCTAACATTAATCCATATATCTTTTTCATAAAAACTTCAATTTTTCAATGTAATAACTCAGTCATGTTCTTTATGAACATAAATCTCTTTTGTCTTTTTGAACATAAATCTCTTTTAAAATCTTTTTTAAAATCTTTCTATCTACATTTTATCTTAGATTTTAATTAGATTGATGTTCCTTTAGAATCCCACGTTCAAGCCAACGACCACCTGCTTAGCCAGCGGCCAGTTGATGCTGCCGCCACGCTCGGGGTCGTAGTCGTCGACACTGGCGAAGGTGAAGAAGTTCTTCAGCGAGCAGTACACCTTGGCGTTGGCAATGCGGGCGTGCGAGAGCAGCTTCTTGTCGAAGTTGTAGCTCAGGGTGATGTCCTTGATTTTGAAGAAGTTGTTCTTCTCGTAGAGCAGTGCCGACTGGTAGGTGGTGTAGATGTTGGAGTAGCCCGTGCCGTTGGTGCCCGGCGAGGGGAACTTGGCGCCGGTGTTGGTGGGTGTCCAGTAGTCTACCTCTGCCCAGTTGGCGTCGCCGTCGTTGAGTCCCAGGGCGTTGTTCTTGTCGAAGGCGAAGTAGCCGCCCAGTCGGGCCATGCACTGTATGCTCAGGGCCAGGCCCTTGTAGCTGAATGAGTTGGTAAGACCGATGATGTGGTTGGGCGAGCGCTTGAACACAATTTTGTCGTCGTCGTTGATCTTGCCGTCCTGGTTTTGGTCTACAATCTTCATAGTTCCCGGTGTGCCGTAGTTGTTGAGCGGGGCAGTGAAGTCAATGCCGCGGGCCTTGTAGTCGGCCACATACTGCTCATATTCGCCGACGTTCCAGCAGCCGACAGCCTCATAGTCGTAGTAGGCCGAGAGCGCCTCGCCGACGATGAGCGCCGTGGTGCCGTCGATGTTGCGGTCCAGGCCGTCGGCCAGCTTCACTATCTCGTCGTGTGAGTTGGTATAGCTGGCGTTGATGTCCCACGAGAAGTCCTTGGTGCGCACGGCGGCGGCGTTGAGGCCTATCTCCAGACCGTGGCCCTTCGACTCGCCGATGTTCGACAGCACCGAGGTGAATACCGACGATGCCGGTGCGCTCTTGTAGTAGAGCAGGTCTTTGGTCTTGGTGATGTAGTAGTCGATGGTACCGTTGATGCGTCCGCCGATGAATCCGAAGTCGAGACCGATGTTGACGCTGTTGGTGGTCTCCCACGACAGGTCGGTATTGCTCATCGACATGGGAATAAAGTCGGAAGCCGAGCCGGGGGTGGTAGCCGTCACCGTGGCCAGCGTCTGGTAGGGGCTGACGGCGGCGTTGCCCGAGATACCCCATGCCACGCGCAGCTTCAGGTTGTCGAGCCACGACTTGGTGCTCTCCATGAAACTCTCCTCCGAGATGCGCCAGCCGGCCGATGCTGCGGGGAAATAGCCCCACTTCTTGCCCTCGGCGAGCACCGACGAGCCGTCGGCGCGCAGCGAGGCCGAGAAGAGGTAGCGGTCCATAAGCGTGTAGTTCACGCGGCCGAAGAACGAGAGCATGGCCTGCTTGGTGTAGTTAGACGAGGCCTTCTCGTCGGCCGAGATCTTCGTCACGTCGTAGAACTGCTGGTTGTAGTAGTGCTCCTTGCCTGCCGTACCTTCGTAGGCCAGGCCTTCGCGCACATCCCGGCGCAGCTCATGGCCGAGGAGGAAGTTCAGGTCGTGAATCTTATTGAGTTCCAGGTTGTAGTTGGCAGTGTTCTGCCAGGTGAGGATAGTCCAGTCGCTCCAGGAGTTCGACATGGCGGTGGTCGACGGCGACTGGTAGCGGTTGGTAGACTGATAGTCGTTATACTGGCCTACGCGCCAGTTGCGGCGGTCGACGGCGAGCTGCGACTTCAGCGTCAGACCCTTCAGCGGGGTGAGCTGCACGTAGCCGCTGCCCATGTAGCGTATGCTCTCGATGTTGCTCACGTAGTTGTCGCCCTCGTCCATGAGGGGGTTGACGTGTGCCGAATACCAGATGTTGGGCGTCTCGTTGATGGTGCCGTCCTGGTTGTAGGCGTGGGTGATGCTGGTCATCTTGCGCGCGCGGTCAAACACCGAGCCGTTGCGGGCGTTATGGTCGCGATAGGTGAACGCCATCGAGGCGCCGATCTTCACTATCTGGTTAATCTTGTGGTCAACATTCAGGCGGCCGTTGTAGCGGTCCATGGCGTCGTGCTTCAGCAGACCCTTGTCGTACATCGCTGCCAGCGATGCCGAGAAGTTGGTCTTCTCGTTGCCGCCGCTGACGCTGGCCTCGTAGTTCTGCGACGTGGAGTTCTGCAGGATGGTGTCATACCAGTCGGTGTAGGAGCCGCCGTTGATGATGTCTACCACCTTTGTGCCGTCGGCAATCTCCTGGGCGCCGAAGACGTCGTCGATGGTCACGTTTGACGTGCCCCAGTTGCCCGACTTCAGGTCGGCCTGATAGTTGGCGCGGTCAATCCATCGCTGCACCTCGGTACCGCCGTACATGCTCTTGACGGCTGAGGTAGGCGACTTAAACGAGAGGTAGGCCGAGAAGTTGACGCGCGTCTTGCCGGCCTGTCCGCGCTTGGTGGTGATGATGATTACGCCGTTGGCACCCTTCGTACCGTAGATGGCCGTCGAGGCGGCGTCTTTCAGGATGTCCATCGACTCGATGTCGCTGGCGGGAATGTCGAGGTTGCCGGCATACTCCACGCCGTCGACGATGATCAGCGGCGAGTTGCTGGCCGTGATGGAGCGGTTACCGCGCAGGGTGATGCTCACCGCCGAACCAGCCTGGCCGTCGCCCGAGATAAGGTCCAGTCCCGGCACCTTTGCCTGCATGGCCTGCATGGCGTCAGGAGCAGCCACCTGGGCTATGTCGTCGGTCTTGATGCTGGCCACCGAGCCCGTGAGGTCTTTCTTCTTCATCGTGCCGTAACCCACGACCACGACTTCGTCCAGTCCCATGGCGTCTTCCTGCAGGGTGACGTTGACAGCGGTCTTGCCGGCGGTAGGTACTTTCTGGTCTTTGTAGCCGACGTAAGAGAACTTGAGGACGCCATTGTTGGGAACTTTCTGAATGGTGAAGTTACCGTTGAGGTCGGTCACACCGCCGATGGAGGTGCCGTCGACCACTACGCTCACACCAATCATGGGTTCGCCCGTTGCATCCTTCACGGTGCCGGTGACGGTCTTCTGGGCGTAGGCCATGAAGCACATCACTGACAGGAGCAAAGCCACGGAGGCTCTCTTGAGATGTTGTTTCATAAATGGTTTGTTTTAGTTATTAAATAAAGTTAGGGTTAGTCTACTTTTGGCTCTCGTTGTTTCTTCGTGTTTACTGGCGTCTTGATAGTAGTTTGTGCACAGGTGTCTCACCTGAGGCGGCCGCAGGTGAGTCACCTGCGTGTCATTGTCGGTGCAAAACTAATAAAAATTTTGCCTTGCTGCAAAAAATTAATTAAATAATTTTCGCAGCAAGGCAAAAGAATGGGCTATTTAACACTTATTACAGCTTGGGCATCCAGCTGTCGGCGCGCTCAAAAACTTTTTCGAGGGTGATTTGCTGTGCTTCCTTCTTAGAGAGTTGGCGGCTCCAGCTGACGCGCTTCGACGTGTCGGCACCGGCGCCACGGTTGTTGTACTCCATATAGCGGGCGGTCTGCTCGCGGTTCTTCTGCCAGTGGTGCCAGCCTTCGGGGCGGATGGTGGCGGGCAGCTCGCAGTTCATAAACAGTGTGTAGCCATAGTCGCGCCAGGGGCGGCCGAGGTACATCTTGTCGGCCTGAGCGGAGGTGGCAATGCGGCAGTTGTTGAACACATAGCCGTAGGCGGCATCCTGAGGCGTGGAGGCGGCAGTGATGTAGCTGTTGATTTTGCAGAAGATGTCGCAATTCTCAAACCAAGCCGTGGAGGGTCCGAAGATGAAGTCGGTGGTGCCCTCGATGTAGCAGTCCTTGAAGAGCAAACGCGTGTAGGGCATGCCGGTGTAGACGGTATCCTGATTACCCAGGAAGCGGCAGTTGATGAACACCAGACGGTCGCCCTGTGTGTGCAGGGCCACGGCCTGGCCCAGCTTGGCAGCGCTGTTCTCGATGGTGATGTTCTTCAGCGTGATGTCGTTAGCGTCGATGCGCAGGGTGAAGCTGCGGAAGGTGCCTAAGACGGGGCGGTCGCCCATGGCCATGAGCTGGTCTTTGAGCGACTTGGGCCAGTAGTTGCCCTCCATGGGGATGTTGGCGTGGTCGTCGTAGGTGATGATAGTCTGGTCGCGGTCTTCGCCGCAGATCTCGATGTTCTGCAGCCACTGTGGCATAATGACCTTCTCCTTGTAGACGCCCTTCTTGACGAAGATGACCTTGTGGTAGTCCATGAATGCGCGGCAAACCTCAATGGCGTCGCTGACGGTGCGGAACTGCCCCGTGCCGTCGCGACTGACGACGAGCGTGTCGGGGTTGTCATACTTACTGGCAGCCTGTGCTGCCATTACGCTGCATAGCAGAGCTATGCCGAAAGTCAGTAGTCTGTTCATATTCTTTGTCTTAGTTCTTGTTAATTTACTCTTTCAACCATCACCCATCATCCATCACCCATCACCCATCATCCATCACCCATCACCTATCATCCATCACCCATCACCTATCACCCATCACCTAAAGAATTTCTGATATTTCCTTGAGGTCGGTCACTTGCTTGAGGCCTTTCATCACCTCGCGCACGTTCTCGCGGTCGTGGACGCGCAGTTCGAGGGTACCATCGAAGAGTCCGTCCTCGCAGGTGATATTCAGGTTGCGGATGTTGACGTTCATCTGCGACGAGATAACCTGGGTAATCTCATTGAGCAGTCCTACGCGGTCGATGCCTCCGAGGCGGATGGTGGCTATGAAGTAGAGTTTCTTGTGCATGTCCCATTTTACGTCGAGGATTCTGTTGCCGAATCCCGACTTCAGCTTGGCGGCCACGGGGCATGTGCGCTTGTGGATCTCTATTTGGTTCTTGTTGGTGATATAGCCCAGGGCATCGTCGCCGGGAATGGGGTGACAACAGGTGGGGAAGAGGTACTGGCGGATGTTGTCCTCGTTGATGTAGATGGGCTTTTTGCGATTGAATTTCTCAGGCACTACGAAGAGGTCTGCCTCCTGGGGCTGCTCTTCCTGCTTCTTGGCCTTGACAAAAGGTACGTACTTACGCCATCCGCCGCCGCTGGTCGACGACGATTTCTTCTTGTTCTTGCCGTTAAGCTCGTCAAGGTCTTTCTCGCCCAGCAGTACGGTTTTCTCGCCTAAGGCCTGCAGGAAGTCGTCGCGATGCTTGTAGTCGTGGTATTCGGCCAGCTGGTCGGCCACGGTCAGGGAGTATTCCTTGTCGTTTTTCTTCAGCCATGCCGTGAGCACCTCCTCGCCGGTTTTCTGCACCTCGCGGTTGTCGCGGCGCAGGATGGCGGCTATCTTGCCCTTGGCCTTGGCCGTTGACACGAAGTTAATCCAGGCTGGCTCTACGTGCTGCGCCTTCGATGTAAGGATTTCCACCTGGTCGCCGCTCTGCAGCTTGTGGCTCAGGGGCACCAGCTTGTGGTTCACCTTGGCGCCGATGCAGTGGCTGCCGAGGAAGGTGTGAATGGAGAATGCGAAGTCCAGGGCCGTACAGCCTGCGGGCATGGTTTTGATTTCGCCCTTGGGCGTGAAGACGAATATCTCTGAGGCAAAGAGGTTGAGCTTGATAGCATCGAGAAAGTCCATAGCGTCGGGCTGCGGGTCGTCGAGAATCTCCTTGATGGTGCGCAGCCATTCGTTCAGCTCGGCCTCATCCTCGGTATATTCCTCCTCTTCCTCGCCCTCCTTATATTTCCAGTGGGCAGCAAATCCCTGCTCGGCAATCTCATCCATGCGGTCGGAGCGTATCTGCACCTCTATCCAGTGGCCTTGCTTCGACATCAGTGTGACGTGCAACGCCTGGTAGCCGTTGGTTTTGGGGTGGTTGAGCCAGTCGCGCAGCCGGTCGGGGTGGCTCTTGTAAATCTTCGAGATGGCCACGTAGATGTTGAAGCACTCGTTGACCTCCTCCTCGCGTGAGCGCGGGGTGAAGATGATACGCACGGCGAGGATGTCGTAGATTTCCTCGAAGGTGACGTGCTTGTTCTGCATCTTCTGCCAGATGGAGTAGGGGGTCTTGACGCGCTCCTTGATTTCGTATTTGATACCCATCTGCCGCAGGGCGTCCTCGATGGGCTGTGTAAACTGGTCGAAGAGTTCGTGGCGGGTGGCCTGTGTCAGGGCCAGTTTCTGTTCTATGGATGCATACTCTTCAGGGTGCTCAAAGCGGAAGCTGAGGTTCTCAAGCTCCGACTTAATCTTGTAGAGCCCTAAGCGGTGGGCCAGCGGGGCGTAGATGTAGAGCGTCTCGCCGGCAATCTTATATTGCTTGTTGGCTGGCTGCGAGTCGAGGGTGCGCATATTGTGCAGGCGGTCGGCAATCTTGATGAGTATGACGCGTATGTCGTCGCTCATCGTCAGCAGCAGCTTCTTGAAGTTCTCGGCCTGAGCTGAAGCCTGTTCACCGAAGATGCCGCCGCTGATTTTCGTCAGTCCGTCGACAATCTGTGCTATCTTTGGCCCGAAGATGTTTTCAATGTCCTCAACGGTGTAGTCGGTGTCTTCCACCACGTCGTGCAGCAGTGCCGAGCAGATGCTCGTAGAGCCGAGTCCTATCTCCGAGCACGCTATCTGTGCCACAGCGATGGGGTGCATGATATACGGCTCGCCCGACAGCCGGCGCACGCCTTTGTGGGCCTGGCGGGCAAAGTTGAAGGCCTTGGTGATCAGGTCGACCTTCTTGCGGTGGCGCGAGGCCAGGTAGCTGTCTAACAGTTGCTGAAACGCTCCGTTAATCAGCTCGTCGTCTTGTTGTTCACGTCTTTTCTCTTCATCATCCATAGTCAGTGTTCTCCCTATACCTTATTATATATATTATTCAAGTTTCGCATTCGCTCCACTTTCGGAGTTAGAAGAAGTTAGAAGGAGTTACCGGCCTTCGGCCTTATGGAGTCAGACGTCAATAGTTTGGCATCGGAGGTGATTTTGGCTTGCTATCCGTACAAGTCTAACGACTTCTAACTCCTTCTGACTCCTTTTGACTCCCCAACTTGAGAATATTGAATATATATTATCTTCTGCGCCTCTTGCGCGAAGTGCTCTTCTTCGTGGTGCGGCGGGCCTTGCTCTTGCGGGCTGTAGCCTTTCGCGACGAGCGTGTGGCGCGGCTTGAACGCCGCTTGGCCGTACCCTTGCGGCGGACGGTGGTCTTGCGGCCCTTGCGCACTTTCTTCTTGCTGACGAAGGTGGGTGCGTCGTTGACGTCTACCTCGTCGCGCTTGGTGAGCAGCTCGGCGGTATTGTAGTTGAAGATAGAGTCCTGGAGGTCGATGAATCGTGTGGCGTCGTTGACATTGAGCTTGATGGCCGACGGCTCGGTGAGTCCCGGCACGATGTCGCGGCGGTAGGCGGGGTTCAACGTGCGCAGCATCTCCACGTCGAGGTCAAGCACGGCGGCTATCTGCTGCAGATGGACGTTGCGGCTGACGACCACGGTGTCGGTCTTCGCCGGCAGCTTCGTGCGCATGGGGCAGATGCCATGGGCCGAGTAGTAGGTCATGATATAGTTGGCGGCTATGAAGGCAGGCACGTAGCCGCGTGTTTCGCGGGGCAGGTAGGGGTATATCTGCCAGTAGTCTTTCTTGCCGCCGGCGCGGTGGATAGCTTTGTTGATATTCTCCGGGCCGCAGTTGTAGGAGGCGATGACGAGGCTCCAGTCGCCGAAGATTTTGTATAGGTCTTTCAGATAGTGTGCGGCGGCATAGCTGGCCTTCACGGGGTCGCGGCGCTCGTCGGTGAGCGAGGTGACCTCCAGGCCATACTGCTTGCCCGTGGCGAGCATAAACTGCCACAGGCCGGTGGCGCCGACGCGGGAGACGGCCTTGGGGTTGAGGGCCGACTCAATGACGGGCAGGTATTTCAGCTCCAGTGGCAGGCCGTAGGCGTCTAAGGCCTCCTCGAAGATGGGCATGTAGAAGTTGCAGGCGCCGAGCATGTAGCTCACGGAGTGGCGCAGACGGCCGCTGTAGCGGTCGATGAATTGCTGTACCACCTCGTTGTATGGCATTTCGATGACCGTGGGCAGGCGGCGCAGGCGGTCAATATATACTTGCTTGTCGAAGGTGGGGTTCTCAGCCGTCGTGCGGCAGTCGGCGTCGTCGCTGAGATAGGTCTTCGACATATAAAGGCTCATCAGCGAGTCCAGGTCGTAAGTCATGGCCTCGGGGAAGTCTATGATTTCCTCGTTACCCTGTTCGTCGGTGATGGTCAGTTCGTCTTCGGCTGCCACCACTTCCTCATCCTCCTCGTCGTTCCCCTCAGGGTCGATGATGTCTTGAGCTTGAATGGCATAGGCATGGCACATCAGTGCCGCTATTATTATAAGGTATTTCTTCATGTCGTTCTAAAAGTTCAATTTACAGTTGACGCCTAAGGATGAGGCGTAGATGGGGTTGCTGACCATGGGGTTGCCGATAACCGTAGGCTCCACCTTCAGGCTCAGGTCATGAGAGATGTCAAACACCGACAGCTCGGCATCGACATAGGCGTCAATGACCGAGAGGGCATAGATACCTATCATGACGAAGAAACTGAGGTCGCGCCAGCGGCGGTACTTGTCTCTGCGGTTTTTAAAGAGTTCTGAGTAGCGCTTCTTGTTGGTGTCATCGATAGTGCGTCCTAAATGCAGGAACTTGTTGTAGCTGGCTGTCCCAGGGTCGTCGTCGGTGATGTCGAGATAGGCCTGTGAATAGTCTTTAAACATCATGTTGTTCCACGTCAGGGCGTAGATGCAGCCTAAGAATCCGCCGTAGACTATGGGCAGTTTCCAGAACTTGCGGTTGTAAATCTGTCCGCCGCCGGGTATGACCAGTGCCAGCCATAGTGCGCGCTGAGGGTCAGGCTTCCATGTTGTCCAGTCGCGCTTCTCTTTTGTCTTGGAGGTCAGCGTGTCGTTGGTGAACATTGTCGACCGCAGCGCCGACAGCGAATCATTGAGTGCCGACACGACGCTGTCAGTGGACGCTACATCGGGCATGAGGTTGAGCAGTGTGGAGTCGCTACTGATGGCAAAGATAGAATCGCTACTGGCGGCAAAGATAGAGTCGCTACTGGCGGCAAAGACAGAGTCTCTGTCTACCGGCGCCGCCAACGCAGAGTCCGTCTGGGCCTTTGCCCACAAACAGCCTCCTATCATGCACAGTATCACGAATAATCTTTTCATGTAGCCCTCAATCTTCAATGTTCAATCTTCAATCCTCAATCTTCAATGTTCAATCTTCAATCTCCCACCTTCCCGTCGAGCACGTTCATAATGTGCTCCAGCTCCTCTTCATTGGCGAAGGCGATGCTGATTTTGCCTTTGCCAGTGGGCGAGCAGCTCATCTGCACCTTGGTCTTAAACAGGTCTGACAGCCGCTGGCGAAGGGTATTATACTCCTGAGGCAGCTGGGGCTTGGCGGCCACGGCCTTCTTGGTGTCCTGTATGGTCTCGCCGTTTTTCAGCATCTGTACCATCTCTTCCACCTTGCGCACTGAGTAGCCCTGTTTCTGCACCTCCTTGAACAGCTTGATTTGCTGCGTGGGACTCTCCAGCGCCAGCAGTGCACGGGCGTGGCCCATGTCTATCTGCTTGTCTTTCAGTGCCATCTGCACGGGAGCGGGCAGCTTCAGCAGTCGCATGTAGTTGGTGACGGCGGCACGGCTCTTGCCCACGCGCTCCGAAATCTTGGCCTGCGTCATGCCCGTGGTGTCGGCCAGGTGCTGGTAGGCTAAGGCTATTTCGATGGCGTTGAGGTCTTCGCGCTGGATGTTTTCCACCAAGGCCATTTCCATCACGTTCTCGTCCTCTACGGTGCGTATGTAGGCGGGGATGGCGGTCAGTCCGGCCATCTGCGAGGCGCGCCAGCGGCGCTCGCCGGCAATAATCTGGTAGCGGTCGTCGCTGACCTTGCGCAGGGTGATGGGGGCAATGATGCCCATTACGCGGATACTCTCGGCCAGCTCTTGCAGTGCCTCGGGGTCGAACTCCCGGCGCGGCTGGTCGGGGTTGGGCTCTATCTGGCTGATAGCTATCTCGTTGAGGTTCGACGATCCCTGTGTGCTCACGTCCGACGTGTCGATCAGTGCGTCGAGCCCGCGGCCGCTGCCGATGTCGTCGAGCCCACGGCCTAAGACGCTGCTTGCGTATTTCTTGTGTACTGCCATTACTTATTCTTATTAATGATTTCCTTCGCCAGTGCCAGGTGGTTCTTGGACCCTGTGGAGTCAGCGTCGTAGAGGATGACGGGCAGGCCGTGCGACGGACTCTCCGACAGCTTGACGTTGCGCTGGATGACAGTTTTGAACACCAACTCCTGGAAGTGGCGCTTCACCTCGTCGTAAATCTGGTTGGCCAGGCGCAGGCGAGAGTCGTACATCGTCAGCAGGAAGCCCTCAATCTCAAGCCGTGGGTTCAGCTTCTGCTTGATAATCTTGATGGTGTTCAGCAACTTGGAGATACCCTCCAGGGCGAAGTACTCACACTGCACGGGGATGATCACCGAGTCGGCGGCCGTCAGGGCGTTCACCGTGATGAGACCCAGCGAGGGCGAGCAGTCAATGAGTATGTAGTCGTATTCGGCCTGTATGGGTACGAGCATCTGCTTGATGACGCGCTCGCGGTCGTTGAGGTTGAGCATTTCAATCTCGGCACCCACCAGGTCGATGTGGCTTGGTATGATGTCCAGCCCCTCGATGTCGGTGGTGTAAATAGCCTCGTGTACGTCGGCCTTGTTGATGATACATTCATAGATAGAGCAGTCTACCTCCTGGATGTTGACACCTAAGCCGCTGGAGGCGTTGGCCTGAGGGTCAGCGTCAATCACGAGCACGGTCTTCTCCAGTGTGGCCAGCGAGGCAGCCAGGTTAATGGTTGTCGTCGTCTTGCCAACGCCACCTTTCTGGTTGGCTAATGCAATGATTTTTCCCATATCGTTATCGTTTACAATCGAATATAGGGTGCAAAGATACACAATTCTCGTGAAACATCGGCCGTTTCACTGCGTATTTTTAATTTTTTTAGTGTCAGCGACGGCTTTCAGCGGAAAAATTGCTATCTTTGCAGCCCTAAATGAAGCAATAACACTAATGAATACGAACAAACCTTTGATACTTATTGCCAACGACGACGGCTACCAGGCCAAGGGCATTAACAGTCTTGTAGACATGCTGAGGCCGTTGGCCGACATCGTGGTATGTGCTCCAGAGGGTGCACGCTCAGGATTCTCGTGCGCCTTCTCGGCAGAGCTGCCCCTGCGGCTGACGCTGCATCGGCAGGAGGAGGGTCTGGAGGTGTGGTCGTGCAACGGCACACCCGTAGACTGCGTGAAGATGGCCCTCGACAATATCGTCACACGGCGGCCCGACATGGTGGTGGGCGGCATCAACCATGGCGACAACTCGTCGGTCAACAGCCACTACAGCGGCACCATGGGCGTCGTGCTCGAAGGAGCCATGAAATATATACCCTCGGTGGCCTTCTCACTCTGCGACCACCGCGCCGAGGCCGACTTCGAGCCTCTGCGGCCATATATTATTGACATCACCCGCCACGTGCTGGAGAACGGATTGCCCCAAGGCACCTGCCTGAATGTGAACTTCCCGCTGTTAGATAATGAGGGAAGAGAGGAGCGCGGAGCGGTGAGAGCATACCGGGGTGTCCGTGTGTGCCGCATGGCGCGCGGACGTTGGGTGGACGAAACCAACCGTTGCCACCATAAGCGGGGCTACGACTACTGGTGGATGGTGGGCAACTACGTCAGTGACGAGCCCGACGCCGACGATACCGACCGCTGGGCCCTCAGCCACGGCTATGTGGCCATCACTCCCACGACCATCGACGTGACAGCCTACAACGCCTTCAGTCAGCTCAAGGTCCTAGCCACCCCGTAGCCTATATAACAATTTGTTCCGCCCTCACTAATCTCCCTTCACCTATCACCCATCACCTATCACCCATCACCCATCACCTATCACCTATCACCCATCACCTATCACCCATCACCCATCACCCCATGAAATACTACCTGATAGCCGGCGAAGCCAGTGGCGACCTGCATGCCTCGAGCCTGATGCGGTCACTGAAAGCTAAAGACCCGGAGGCGGAGTTCCGCTACTTCGGCGGCGACCTGATGGCCCGGGAGGGCGGCACGCTGGTGAAGCATTACCGCGAGCTGGCCTATATGGGCTTCATTCCCGTACTGATGCATCTGAGAACCATCCTGCGTAATATGAAGATGTGTAAGCGCGACATCGCAGAGTGGCGCCCCGATGCCGTCATTCTCGTCGACTATCCGGGCTTCAACCTCAGCATCGCCAAGTTCGTACACAAGTGGAGAGGTAATCTCCCATCACCCATCGCCCATCACCCATCACCCGCCACCCACCACCCATCACCCATCACCCATCACCCATCACCCAAGATATACTACTACATCGCCCCCAAGCTGTGGGCGTGGAAGGAGTACCGCATCAAGAGTCTCAAGCGCGACGTCGACGAGCTGTTCTCCATCCTGCCCTTCGAAGTAGACTTCTTCGAGGGCAAGCATCATTATCCCATCCATTATGTGGGCAACCCCACGGCCCAGGAGGTGAGGGAGTGGCTGAAGAATGAAGAATTAAGAGTTAAGAATGAAGAATTAAATATCGTGGCCCTCCTCGCCGGCTCGCGGCGACAGGAAATTAAAGACAACCTGCCCGCTATGATTAAGGCTACACGCCATTTGGCTGGTCGTTACGACGTGGTGCTTGCCGGTGCGCCGTCGATTGAGGAGGACTACTACCGGACGTTTATTGAAGGTACGCACGTGCGCCTGGTGATGAACCAGACCTACCAGCTGCTGTCAGAGGCCACCGCCGCCCTCGTCACCAGCGGCACGGCGACGCTGGAGACCTGCATGTTCAGCGTGCCCCAGGTGGTATGCTACTACACGCCGCTGAAGCATGTCATCGGTTTTTTGCGGCGTCTGGTGCTTAAAGTGAAGTACGTGTCGCTGGTCAACCTCATTGCCGACCGCGAGGTGGTCACAGAGCTGGTGGCCGAGACCTTTAGCGTCAGTAATATCCGCCGCGAGCTGGAGGCTATCCTTCCCGGCGGAGACCGTCGCCAGCAGATGCTCGACGACTACCGGGAGGTCTACCGTCGCCTTGGCGAGAGCAACGCCCCCGACCGCGCCGCCGAGCTGATGATTTCGTATTTAAAATAATGTAATTATTTAGTCACTATGTTAAAAATACCATCACTGTTAGGGTTCGACCCTACGAAACATTCCGTCAAAGTAGAGATGATGGCCGGCCTGACGACATTCCTCACCATGTCGTATATCCTGGCCGTCAACCCCATCATCCTCAGTGCCGCTGGCATGGACAAGGGCGCCGTCTTCTCCGCCACCGTCATTGCCGCCGTCGTGGCTACGCTGACCATGGCCTTCTATGCCAAGATGCCCTTCGCCCTGGCTTCGGGCATGGGGCTCAACGCCTTCTTTGCCTACACACTGGTGCTGGTCATGGGCTACTCGTGGCAGGAGGCACTGGCCGCCGTCCTCGTCGAGGGCGTGGTGTTCATCGTGCTCACATGGTTCAAGGTGCGCGAGGCTATTATCAACGCCATACCCATCAACCTGCGCTACTCCATCTCCGTGGGCATAGGTCTGTTTATAGCCTTCATCGGATTGAAGAACGGCGGCATCATCGTCAGCAGCGAGACCACGGTGACCACCCTAGGCCCCTGGACACCCACGTCTGTGCTGGCTCTTGCAGGCATCATGCTGGGAGCTGTCCTGCTGGCGCTGAAGGTGAAGGGTGCGCTCTTTTACACCATCCTCATCATCACGTTCATCGGCATACCCTTCGGCGTGACGCAGGTGCCCTCAGATTTCACCTTGGTCAGTCTGCCGGCGAGCATTGAGCCGGTGGCGCTGAGCTTCGATTTCTCAAGGTTCCTCGCCCTTGACATTGATTACTATATCGTGGTGCTGACGCTACTCTTCATGGATCTCTTCGATACCATCGGTACGCTCATAGGCGCTGCCACTGGCGCCGGCATGGCCGACAAGAAGACGGGCCGTATACCCAACCTTGGCAAGGCCCTCATGGCCGACGCCGTGGGCACCACCGTGGGCGCCCTCTGCGGCACGTCAACCGTCACTACTTATGTGGAGAGCACTACGGGCATCCTTGAAGGTGGGCGCACGGGACTCACGGCCTGCACCGTGGCTCTGCTGTTCCTTACTGCCCTGTTCTTCTCACCACTGTTCCTCATGATTCCCGCCGCCGCCACCACCAGCGCCCTGTTCCTTGTCGGCGTGATGATGCTGCGCTCTATCGTACATATTGACTTTGTTGACCTCACCGAGGCCATGCCCTGCTTCGTGACGATGATCATGATGCCCTTCACAGCCAGCATCTCCGAGGGTATCGTCCTCGGCATGCTCTGCTATGTCTTCGCTAAGGTCTGCACCGGCCATTACCGCCAGCTCTCCGCCGTCATTTACATCCTCGCGGCGCTCTTCCTGCTTAAGTATATAGCGCCGCTACTCTGATTGAGGTTTCGCATGCCAGGAATCCGCTGTAGCTAACTCCCGTTAACTCACAGCCGAACTTGAATTTCGTCTACAACACCTACAACGGTAAGACCTTCTTCATCAACCCCACAGTGGCCGTGAAGTGGAACTTCTGACCTCCCCCTTCATAACCCACATTGCAGCGCGTGTCCAAATACATTTCTGAAAAACGCTAAAACCCGCCCCTTTTTAGCCTCCGAATCGCAATCCCCTTTTTGCAAAAAACGCTAACAGTATGAGTCATCTGTTGCGTTTACCCCCTCCTGTAGGGCCTCCGGGCGTTTGGCAGTGTGAGGAAAAATCGCCACCTTTGCCGACGTGTTCATCAGTAAGATACCGAGATGTGCGTTTTCAGAATTTAAAATCAATGCCCAGGCCCACTACGTTGTTGGTGCGCGAGTACGTCTCCTCACCGTAAACCGTCTGCTTCTTATAGTCGCTGTAGAGGCTGATGAAGTAGCCCGCGTTGAGGCGAATCTTCTCGGTGATGTTCCACGCGCCGCCTAGGCCAATAGAGTAGCTGTCGCAGGCGAAGGACGTGTTCTGCTGGTAGCCGTCGGTGAGGCCGTAGTCGGTGCGCTGGCCGCCGAGGCTCACGGTGAAGCGGTCGTCGATGTCGTACTCCACGCCCGCCAGCACCTCGTGGGTGCCGTGGGAGAGCTCATTCTGGCGGTCGCCGCTCATCTTGGCGTGCTTGTCGTCAAAGAAGTGATACTCCAGGGTGGCGCGCAGCTTCGGTGTGATCTCATAGCCGACGGCGGCGCTGAGCAGCGCGGGCATGTCGTAGCGCGTGGTGGCCCCGTCCTGATAGGGTGCGGTGTAGGCGCCTAACTGCTGGCTCAGGGCGGCGAGCCTGGCCGGTGTCCCCGTGGGGTCGGCGGCCATCATGGCTGCGATGACGTTGCTGCCCAGTCCTGCCTCCAGGATGTTGGTCTCGTTCTCGGTGCTTACCTTCGTGCGGAACTCATAGCGGGCGGTAACGGTCAGCGGCCCCTGGTGGAAGTTGAGGCTCACCAGGGGCGTGAAGCCCCAGCCCTTCTGATCGACGTCGAGCAGCAGGGCCGCCAGCTCGCCCAGCTGTGGGTGGTCGATGGCGCGCACGTGGCCGCGGTAGTAGCCGTCGTAGTAGTTGGCACGCAGGCCCACGGCCGCCGACAGCCAGTCGGTGAGCTTGTAGCTGAAGTTTAGCTGGCCGCCGTAGATGTACTGCTTGCCCTTCATCTCGGAGTCGAGTTTGTAAGTGTTGGGCTGCATGCCGTTGGCGGCGAGCATGCTGCCGAGCATGATGTTAAACATCGGCACGCCCTGCTTGTACTCCACGAAACCGCCGCTGCCCACGATGCCGAGCATGGCCGAGGCGGCCCAGCGGTCGTGCTTATAGGTGGCGAAGAGTGCGGGTACGATGGGTGCCGAGGCCTTACCCTCGTAGGTGACGTCGGCCACCTTGATGTCGCGGTTCTGCCAGGGTTTCTGGAAATTCAGCGACAGCTGCCAGCCGTCGTAGCCCCAGACGGTGCCGGCGGGGTTAGAGTAGGCAGCATCAACGTCGAAGGTGGCGCCGCGGGCCATCATGCGGTCGAAAGCAATGTGATAGTTGGTGTTGGTCATCAAACCTCCGGCTCTCACGGTCGTCACCACTGTGGCGGCGACCAGTGTCAGTAATAGTTTCTTTTTGGTCATGGTTGAATTATTTAGTGTCGGCTGCAAAAATACGAAAAAAATCCCGACCGTCCAAGACTTTCGGGATTTTTATTTGCATAAGTGCAAGATTTGTAGCTGTTTACAATGTAATTTCGGCGCCGACGCCTAATACGCGATTAGTGCGTGTGAAGGAGTCGCTGACGGTGGCAGAGGTCTGGCGGTTGTAGTCGTCGTACATCGTCTGGAAGTAGCCGGCCTTGAGCTGCAGCTTGTCGGTAGCCTTGTAGTTGAAGCCGAAGCCGAGGCTGTAGCTGTTGACCACGAACGACATGTCGTTCATATAGTCGTCGGTCAGTCCGTAGCGCGTCAGCTGTCCGCCGGCCGATACTGTCAGGCGGTCGGTGACGTCCCACTCGGCACCTGCCAGTGCCTCCCAAGAGTTGTGGTCAAGCTTGTCTTGGGTGTTGTTATACCACTGTGCCTGCTTGTCGAAGAAGTAGTGTCCGCCCAGGTTGACGCGCACCTCGCTGATGGGGCTGTACTGCACACCGACGGCCAGCAGTGCGGGGGCGTCCTCGTTGACCTTCTCGCCGTCGCGGAACTTGTTGACGGCGACAATCTCGCTGGCCTCGTTGACGGTAGACTCGTTCTTCATCCTGATCTGCGTCTTGAACTCATACTTCACGGCAAAGTTGAACATATCGTTGAGCTTGTAGTCGACGCCGATTACGGGCGCCACGCCCACGCTCGACTGGTTGCAGAGCAGGTTGACGCCCTGCGAATACTTCTGCAGCGAGCTGAAGCTCTGCTTGGCGCCCTCCAGCTGTGCCTGCTGGCCTTCGAGTTGGGCTTTCTGCTGCGCTAGCTCAGCATACTGGGGCAGTGCGGTGGCACCGGCGGCCTCCATCTGTGCCATGCCGGCGTTGATCTGTCCCAGACCGTCGGCTATCTGCGTCAGGTTATTGTCAACGGTGGTGGCGGCATAGCCCAGGAAGCTGCCGAAGTTGACGTAGGTGCCCTCGCCGGTGTTCACCATGATATTGCTAATCTTGGCCTTGTAGGTGGCCGTGCCGTAGAGCAGTCGCAGGCCGCCATAGACGGAGAGTTTCTCGCTAATCTTATAGGCTGTGCCGAGCTGGAAGCCGAAGTAATACTGTCGTCCCTCCATATAGCCGTCCATGTCGTAGCCCTTAGCGCCAAAGGGTGAGAGCTGCGTGGCGATGTTGCCCACGACGCTCTCGAAGGAGCCCAGTCCGTCGGCAAACTCACAGGCGCCGCCGCCGCCGGGCACAGAGAAGTTGAACTGTATGCTCCAGTCGCCGGTGTTGTAGGCAGCCTGGATGGAGGGTATGCAGGGCGCGTCGGCGGTGCCCTCAAACACCTTGGTGTTCTGGCCGTTGTTCTTGCGGCCTAAGGCGAAGGCGGGGTTAGTGGAGGTGACGGTGCGCGTCTGGTGGGCGTACTGCCAGTTGACGCCTAAGTGGAAACCTTCGGGCATGAAGGCCACGCCGGCGGGGTTGCTGTAGACGCCGTCGAGGCCTATGGCGCCGTCGCGGGCGGGATTGCGGAGGAAGTCGATACTCTGGTTTGTGTTAGTTAAAATGCCTCCGGCGGTGGCAGCGGTAACACCGCTGCACAGACAACCTATGGCGAGAATAGTGCGAATGTGGTTCATATCCTAAAAACTCGTTAAAAATTCGGCTGCAAAGGTATAACGAATGTTTGAAACTTTACTGTTTGCGGACACAAAGTTAACGTAGTTTAACGGAAGTTGCACAAAACCCTGCACAAATGTGCAATTCTGTGCAAGAATTATAGCATCGGACAGCCATTTTCGCATCGGACAGTTTTTGGGCAGTCCGATGCAGGAAGCGCTATTTCTTCAGTTCCGGATAGCTGATGCGGGTGTGGTAGATGGTTTTGAGCTTCTCTATGAGCACAGTCTTGGCATACTGAATGTCGCGGAAGGTGACGGGACACTCGCGGAAGTAGCCCTCGTTTACCTGTGAGTCGACGATACGGTTGACCAACTCGCGGATGGTCTGCTCAGTGTAGTTGGGCAGCGAGCGCGAGGCGGCCTCCACGGCGTCGGCCATCATGAGAATGGCCTGCTCCTTGGTAGAGGGGTTAGGGCCGGGGTAGGTAAAGAGCAGGTCATCGACGGGGTCGTCGGGGAACTCGTTTTTCTGCTTGATATAGAAGTATTTAGTCTTGCCCAGTCCGTGGTGGGTAGCAATAAACTGCTTGATGACGTCGGGCAGATTGTATTTCTCGGCCAGTTTCAAGCCCTCGGTGACGTGGCTGATGAGCATCTGTGCACTCTCAATATAGGTTTTGCCCTCGTGAGGGTTTATGCCGGCCTGGTTTTCGGTAAAGTATATGGGGTTACTGATTTTACCGATGTCGTGGTAGAGGGCTCCTGTGCGCACGAGCTGGCTCTTGGCGCCAATCTTGTTGGCAATCTCGGCGGCGAGGTTGCCCACCTGTATGGAGTGCTGGAAGGTGCCGGGAGCCACCTCGCTCATGC
>CAMHKU010000011.1 GCA_946185805.1 uncultured Prevotellaceae bacterium
GATTCAGAAGGTACGGCTTCCACTCACAAATATTAATTTTTAGAACTCACCTTTAAAGTATACTACTTGATGATTATCTTTTTGCCATTAACAATGTAAACACCTTGTTTAAGCCCGGCTAATGAGTTCGTGTTTGCCTTCACCTTACGGCCCTGCATATCGTAAACATCAAAAGTTGAGCTTCCTATACCTTTATCTATATTGATAATGCCATCGTGGCCTGCCCCTTCACCTACCAGCACCTCGCATTTCAGGTTGCCATAAGTTTCTTAATAGAAATTACAGATGAAATGGCGGTAATGTCGAAGAAAAACATTATCTTTGCACCGTCATTGCAGTGTTTTCATAAAAAGCAGTAAAAGCCATGGGTACGTATATTAATATAGGTAATGCTGGTTTCCAGCGTGTTCGTAACAGTGAGTATGTTGACAAGTCGGGGCTTATCGCCGTGGTGAACAGCACGCTGTTCACGGAGCGCAGTTTCAGCTGCGTGACGCGCTGCCGCCGCTTCGGCAAGTCGCTGGCGGCCAAGATGCTGGCGGCCTACTACGACCGCTCTGTGGACTCGCGGTCGCTGTTTGCCGATCTGCAGATAGCCGGCGACCCGTCGTTCGAACAGCACCTGAACAAGTATCCCGTCATCTATCTTGACCTGAGTGAGTTTGTGTCACGCTTCCACGATACGGACATCGTGGAGCAGATCAACAGTGCGCTGAGGACAGACATCGCTGCTGCCTATCCGCAGGTGGAACTCAGAGAAACGGACGACCTCATGGACCTTCTCATCAGGATCTATCTGGAGACCGGCGAACAGTTTATCTTCATCATCGACGAGTGGGATGCCATCTGCCGCGAGTGCAAGTCGGGCACACAGGCCATGGACAGCTATGTGAACTGGCTGCGCCGTATGTTCAAAGGGGTTAACGGGTCTCGCGTCTTTGCCGGCGTCTACATGACGGGCATACTGCCCATCAAGAAGTACAAGACCGAGTCGGCCCTGAACAATTTTATAGAGTACTCCATGGTGGAACCTGTGGATATGGGACAGTATTTCGGGTTCACCAAGGACGAGGTGCGTGCGCTGGCCGTCAGGCACGGCATGGACTTCGACGAACTGGAGAAGTGGTACGACGGCTACCAGATAGGCGACGAGCTGTCGATGTTCAATCCCAACAGCGTGATGCAGGCCGTCAGGACCCGCCGTTGCCGCAGTTTCTGGGCCTCGACGGGAGCCTTCGATGCCGTGGCCCACTACATCAACATGAACTATGAGGGACTGAAGGATGACATCATCAGCATGCTCGCCGGCGGGCGGTGTACGGTAGACCCCACGGGATTTCGCAACGACATGTCCTCCGTGGAAAGCAAGGACGACGTGCTGACGGTGCTGATACACTTAGGCTACCTGTCGTATAACTGGCAGGAGAACGAGTGCTACATTCCGAATCTGGAGGTGGCCGGTGAAATGGTAAATGCCGTCAAATCGAATAAATGGGCTCCGCTGGTGGATGCTATACAACAGTCTCGTCAGCTGCTCCAGTCGGTGCTCGACCGCGACGCCGAGGCCGTGGCCCGCGGCGTGGAGGCTGCCCACGACGAGCACACGAGTATCCTCTCCTACAACAACGAAAACTCGCTGGCCTGCGTGCTGAGCATATGATTCTCGGCAAAAGCATTGCAGATTCAAGAAAAAACAGTAATTTTGCCCCAAAAAACTACAGCCACATAAAACGTATGAAGCATCTTTTCGCCCTATCACTTATGTTTGCTACAGGCATCACCATGACAGCAAAGACTACTACTACCACGAAAAGCGCGGCGGCCAAGCCCGCAACGACCAAGACCGTTAAGCTGAAGGTCATTGAGACCAGCGACGTGCACGGCCACTTCTTCCCCTGGGACTTCATGGAGCAGAAGCCGCTGAAAGGCACGCTGGTGCGCGCCAACACGTATATCAACCAGCAGCGGCGGAAGTATGGCGACAACTTGCTGCTGATAGACAACGGCGACATTCTGCAAGGCCAGCCCTGCGTCTACTGGTCGAACTACGTGATGCCCGAGGACGAGAACCTCGCAGCGCGAGTCGTCAACTACATGAGATACGACGCTGAGACCGTTGGCAACCACGACATAGAGCCCGGCCACAAAGTGTATGACAAGTGGATTCGCGAGGTGCGCTGCCCGCTACTCGGCGCCAACATCGTAAAGGAAGGCTGCGACGGAACGGCCACCCCGGCGAATATCTACGACGGACTGAAGCCCTACTCCGTGCACTATCGCGACGGCGTGAAAATCTGCATCATCGGTATGCTGACGCCCGCCATCCCCAACTGGCTCAACAAGTCGATATGGAAGGGCATGGAGTTTGAGGAAATGGTGAGCTGCGCTAAGAAATGGGTGAAATACATCAAGGAGCAGGAGCGCCCTGACCTGATTTTCGGACTGTTTCACTCGGGCTTCGACGGCGGCATCGTTGCCGACGGCTATGAAGAGAACGCATCGAAAGCCGTGGCAGAGGAGGTGGAGGGATTCGACGTGATATTCTTCGGCCACGACCACCAGGTGCACAACCTCTGGGTCACCAACAAGAAGGGCGAGCGCGTGCTCTGCCTCGACCCGTCGTGCTACGTGAAAAACGTGGCCGAGGCTACCATAGAGCTGACCTACACCAACGGACACCTGACGAAGAAAGACATTAACGGCGAGATTGTCAGCGTTCAGGACATGGATATTGACCAACAGATGCTCACCCACTTCCAGCCTGCCATCGATGCCGTGAAGCAGTACACCACGCAGCGGATAGGCTACTTCAAGTCGCCCATTTACACCCGTGACAGCTTCTTTGGCAACGCCGCCTTCACCGACCTGATACACAACCTGCAACTGCAGATTACCAAGGCCGACATATCGTTTAACGCGCCCCTGTCGTTTAATGCCACTATCAAGGACGGTCCCGTGACCATGGCCGACATGTTCAAGCTCTATCGCTTTGAGAACTTGCTCTATGTGCTGCGTATGACGGGCGAGGAGATACGCAAGCATCTGGAATACAGCTACGACATGTGGACGAACACGATGACCAGCGCCGACGACCACGCCCTGCGTCTAAACGACAATTCGAAGGAAGACCAGCAGCGTACTGGGTTCCAGTACTATACGTTTAACTTCGACTCCGCCAGCGGCATCGACTACGAGGTAGACCTGACGAAGCCCGACGGGCAGAAGGTGAAGATTCTGCGCATGAGTAACGGTCAGACCTTCGACGAGAAACGATGGTACCGGGTGGCTATGAACAGCTACCGCTCCAATGGCGGCGGCGAGCTGCTGACGCGCGGTGCCGGTATTGCGCAGGACTCGCTGGAGAGCCGTGTGCTGTTTCATACCGACCGCGACCAGCGTCACTACCTGACGGAGGAGATTCGCCGCATAGGGACCATCGACCCCAAGCCTAACAAGAACTGGAAATTTGTGCCCGAGGCGTGGGTGAAGCCTGCCCTGAAGCGTGACAGTCTGAAACTGTTTGGAAAATGAAAAAGTATTATTTTGTTTTTTGCAAAGACGATTTGCTGCTGGAGCAGCAGGCTGACGGCACCTATACCATACCGTTGAGCGAGGAGCCACCCACGGCGGTGAAACCCTGGACGCACCTGATGAACATCAGCCCCATGAGCGACGGCACGCCCGTCATTGCCTACCGCCTGGATGCGCCTGTGGTGCAGAAGGAGTCAGCATCTGCGCCTCAGAATGTGCCGGCAGACGAGCTGGTGGCCACACCCCTGCGCCAAAGTTACTACCGCCTGCCACGTGAACTCTATCTCAAGGCAGGCAAGTGTGAAGAGCTGCTCTATTGGGACCAGAACACCAAGTACTGCGGCGTCTGCGGCGCGCCCATGCGCATGGACACCGACATCTCGAAAAAATGCACCGAATGTGGCAAGGAGATATGGCCACAACTGGCCACGGCGGTCATCGTGCTGATTCACCGTGGCGAGGAGGTGTTGCTGGTGAGGGCCAAGAACTTTCGTACTGATTTCTATGGTCTCGTGGCCGGTTTCGTGGAGACAGGCGAAACCCTGGAGGAGGCCGTTCGTCGCGAGGCGCTGGAGGAGACGGGCGTCACGATAACCAACATCCGCTATTTCGCCTCGCAGCCCTGGCCTTACCCCTGCGGACTGATGGTGGGGTTCAATGCCGACTACGTCAGCGGCGAGATTCACCTGCAGGCCAGCGAGATAGCCAAGGGCGGATGGTTCCGGCGCGACAACCTGCCCAACATACCGGAAAAACTCTCCATCGCCCGCATGCTCTTAGACGCCTGGCTGGAGGAATAGTTAGTATTCAATGAGCGTGGTGGTGAGCTGCCCGTTGAAGGTAATGATGTTCTCTGCCTTATAGCATGAGGCGCCGCCGGGGATGCAGATGGTAGCCACAAAATGGAAGCCTCGGGCGTCGACACCCGTGTACTCCATCATGCTCAGCACCGACTGCTCTAAGAACTTGGCGGGAATCTTACCGCCATACTGCTGTTTCCTGAAGTCGGAAGAGAACACCTTCGTGGCACCTTGGAACATGCTGATGTGGATGATGTTGTCGTAGTAGACATTGTCTACCTCCATACCGTCGTTGCTGTACGACTTGGCATGCACTTTATATTTTGTGGGGTTGATGGCAATATACCAGTGATAACGTTCGCCGTTGTAGAAGACCACGGAGTCGTTCTTGACCACCTCGGTATAGGTGAGCACCTGCGGACGGTCGTGGACAAAGGCAAACACGTGGATGGGGTCGTCGCTCTTCTGCAGCTTCACGACGTCGCCATTCTGATTCTTAAACCAGAAGACGTGCTCCAGTTGTTTCACAATGGCATAACGGGTGCCGACGGCACTGAGCACCAGCGAGTCTTTGACAATCTTAAAATAGGTAGGCTGGCTGATAGTGTCGGGGTAGAAGATGGTGTCGCCGACAACCCGGAACGACACCTCTTCGGTATCTTCGTCTACCCAGATACCCTGCAGCAGAGCCTTTGCCTCGCGACTTTCCTGCTCGGTAACGACGCCTGTCGCCGCCGATGTCGAAGAGCCGGGCGACGAAGAGCATGACGCCAGTGCCAACAGGCTCGTGGCTGCCAGAAGTATAACGGAATGCCTCATCTTTAGGTTCGGTAATTGAGTGGCATGAAGACAGTCTCTACGCATCTTCAGCGGCCGATGCAGTAATACTCAAATCCACACTCCTCCAGTTCCTCGTGGTCGAAGATGTTGCGACCGTCGATGACCAATGGGCGCTTCATGGCCTTGGCCACGACACCCCACGTGGGCAGGCGGAACTCCTTCCACTCCGTGAGCAGCAACAGGGCGTCGGCATCAAGCACGGCATCATATTTGTCGCGGCAGTAGACCACACAGTCGCCAATACGCCGGCGGCACTCATCCATGGCTATGGGGTCGAACACGCGCACCGTGCAGCCGGCCTCCAGCAGTTTCTGAATCATCACCAGCGCCGTAGACTCGCGCATGTCGTCGGTCTCGGGCTTAAACGACAGTCCCCACATGGCCACCGTCAGCCCCTGGAGCGACTGACCGCCATAGGCTTTCTGCAGCTTGCGGAAAAGGATGCTCTTTTGCTCCTCGTTGACACGCTCCACAGCTTTCAGCACCTCCATGGAGTAGCCGTTCTGGTCGGCAGTCTTGATAAGCGCCTTTACATCTTTAGGAAAACAGGAGCCACCGTAGCCACAGCCGGCATAGAGGAACTTGCGGCCAATGCGGGTGTCGGAGCCGATACCCGCGCGCACCATATTGACGTCGGCACCTACGCGCTCGCAGAGGTTGGCAATGTCGTTCATAAACGAGATACGCGTAGCCAGCATCGAATTGGCGGCATACTTGGTCATCTCTGCAGAAGGAATGTCCATGAAGATGACGCGGAAGTTGTTGATGAGGAAGGGTTTGTAGAGGCGCGTGAGCACCTTCTTGGCACGCTCACTCTCGGTGCCCACGACGACGCGGTCGGGCGACATAAAGTCCTTAATAGCATTGCCCTCCTTGAGGAACTCTGGATTGGAAGCCACATCGAAAGGCACATCGGCGCCGCGCTTCTGCAGCTCCTCCTCAATCGCCGCACGCACCTTGCGGGCGGTACCTACAGGCACCGTCGACTTGGTGACTACCACCACATAGTGGTTCAGGTGCTGGCCGATGGTACGTGCCACCTGCAGCACATACTTCAGGTCGGCAGAGCCATCCTCGTCGGGAGGAGTGCCCACGGCCGAGAATACTATCTCTACATCGTCGAGCACCGAGGCCAGGTCTGTGGTAAACCTCAGACGGCCGGCGGCTACATTCTTCTTAACCAACTCTTCCAGTCCGGGTTCATAAATGGGTATCTCGCCGTTATTCAAGCGCTCAATCTTGGCGGCGTCAACATCAACACATGTCACAGTGGCACCCGTGTCGGCAAAACAAGTGCCCGACACAAGACCTACGTATCCTGTTCCTACGATTGCTATATTCATCTGTCCAATTTACAATTTGACTATTTTACTATTTGACTATTTTACTATTTGACTATTTGACAATTCTCAAAACAGTTCTGCATCTTTCAATAACGGCGCCTTCAGGTCCTTGTCGCTGGTGACGACATCCTTCGGGTCGATAGGCCAGTGGATAGCCAGCTGCGGGTCGTCCCAGCGGATACCCGCCTCATATTGGGGTGCATAAATATTGTCTATCTTATAAGTAAAGATAGCCTCTGGGCTGAGCACCAGAAAACCGTGGGCAAAGCCACGGGGAATGAAGAGCTGGCGCTTGTTGTCGTCGCTAAGCTCTACCATGACGTGACGGCCGAAGGTGGGTGAACTGCGGCGGATGTCGACAGCCACGTCGAGCACGCGCCCCTTGATGACGCGCACCAGCTTAGCCTGCGAGAAGTCGCCTTTCTGATAGTGTAGGCCACGAAGCACGCCGTATGACGACTTCGACTCGTTGTCCTGGATAAAGTTGACCGTGCCTATGTGCTCATTGAACTCCGCCTGCTTCCATGCCTCCATGAAATAACCCCGAGCGTCGGAGAACACACGCGGTTCCAACACAAATACGCCTTTTATTTCTGTCTCTATATACTCCATAAGACTCCTTTCCAGTGTGTATCTTTGTATTCTGTACTGTTGAATTCTGTGCAAAGGTACAGCTTTTTTTTCTTTTTGCGGCATTTTTAAGTTTCTTTTATTTGCAAATATCGCAAAAAAGCAGTACTTTTGCAATCGTGATTGAATTAGAAAGACATATTGAGATACTTTTGCTGAGTAATGACTGTGTCATAGTGCCTGATTTAGGTGGCTTTATGACGCATCATGTAGAGGCGCGCTATGATGATGAGTGCCAGATGTTTTTGCCGCCATTACGCACTTTAGGCTTCAATCCGCAGTTGAAGCTTAACGACTCGCTGCTGGCTCAGTCCTATATTGAAGCCTATGACATCAGCTATCCTGAAGCTATCCGTCGTATAGAGTCTGAAGTGCATGAACTGAAGCAGCACCTCGAAAATGAAGGTTCTTATGAGCTCAACAACTTAGGATTACTGAGCATCAATGATGAAGGAAAGATGGAGTTTGAACCCTGCGAGGCTGGCATCCTCACGCCAAGTCTCTACGGTTTAAGTTCCTTCGAAGCCCTGCCGCTGAACGCTGCGAAGAAGGCTGTTGCCAAACCGTCTAACCCGACAGAAGATTCTGCCAACGAAGCCCCCGCCGAAGCGCCATCGATGGTTGTGGCGATGACTCCCGACGAGAATACTGATGACTATGACGAGCAGAACGATGATAACGGCAAGCGAGGTATCATTATCAGGATGTCATGGATAAGAAATGCCGTGGCCGTGGCTGCTGCTATTCTCTTTTATTTTATATTTACCACACCTGTCAGCAATGACGACCAGCAGTCTGTGAACAAAAGTCAGGTGTTGTTGCCAGTCATCGTTAGAGACACTAATATCAAGTCGCCCGAAGAGCCTACACCCCAGATGGTGCAAGAGGTGCTTGAGAAGCAGACGACTGAAGATTCAACGGCTACTGCAGTTGTAGTTGATACGACGACCGTAGCTGACGGTGCAGAAACGGGCAAAACTCAGGTGACCACTGGCAAAACTGAGGCTCAACCAAATGAAGTCGGAACCGAAGAGGAAATACCCGCAAGTAAGGTAAATACAGAAAAGAAAGCACCCTCAAGAAACTATTACTGCGTAGTGCTGGCAAGTCAGGTGACGGAATCGAATGCTAACGAGTTTGTCGTCAAGCTTAAGAAACAAGGATTAGATGACGCGCGCGTGTACCTTTATAATAATATGCGCCGAGTCATTTGCGGCAAGTTCAACAGCAGCGACGAAGCTCATCAGGCTGTCTATAAAATACATCAGATGCCTGGACTGGCTGAAGCTTGGGTCTATCAGGTAAAAGAATAACAATAAGAATAAAAGAGGCCACCCAAAAGCCTGGGAAGTTTTCAAGGAGAAGAACTATGAAGCGAGTACGTTGCCCCAAGTGTGACCATTACATAATCTTCGATGAGACGCAATACACTGAAGGCCAGTCATTGGTGTTTCAGTGTGACGAGTGTGGCAAACAGTTTGGCATCCGCATCGGCATTTCAAAACTTAAGGCCACCCAAAAAGAAGACACCCCCGAGGCTCAAGCCGAGGATAGCGGCTGCGGTACTATCGTCGTCATTGAGAATGTGTTCCACTACAAGCAGGTTATCCCCTTACAGATGGGCAACAACGTGATTGGCCGCTATCAGAAAGGCAACCCCATCAACACCCCCTTTGAAACCGTAGACCCCAGTGTAGACCTTAACCACTGCACCATCAACGTCAGCCGCGACAAGCGAGGACAGTTGCGCTACACCTTGTCGGACAACAACAGCAACACAGGTACATTCATTGGTAGCGACGAAATAAAGGGACGCGACCGTCGTGTCATCGGCGATGGCACACTCTTCACAATTGGGGCCACGAGCATCATTCTACACGCCTCTAATGACGAGTAAGCTGTCTTCTTCTTTTATCCGATATTTTGGCACGATGTTTGCAAATGGCTGTATGTATCAGCTCAAAGTATAGAGGCAACAAGTATACTACGATAGAGACAATCATTAAACAGCAGTAAGATTAAAAGCAAACATAACAAAGAAAGGTAAAAGGAAAAGAATGACAAGTCAGTTTTCACCTAAGGTATCTGAAATATTAGCTTTCTCACGCGAGGAAGCCGCGCGGCTTGCCAGTCGCAGTGTAGGTCCTGAGCATCTGCTGCTGGGCCTGCTGCGGATGAAGGAGGGGCCCGTCATCGACGTATTCCACCGATTGCACCTGAACCTGCAATCGGTGAAAACCGAATTAGAGCAGAAAGTGCGCGAAGACGAGATAGGATTGCCCATCCACACCAACGACCTGGTGCTTAACGAGAAGGCGAGCAATATCCTGAAACTTGCTGTGCTTGAGGCACGAATACAACGAACAGACAAAGTTAATGAGCAGCACTTGCTGCTGGCCATCCTCCACGATCAGGTGGATAATGGCGCCAAACAGGTATTAGAAATGAACGACATGAATTATGAAGATGTACTCACCATGCTGCATGCTCCTCAGCAGACAGGTGTCAGCGATGGTATAGGTCTTCCCGACGAGGACGAAGAGGAATATGAAGAGACGGGAGCTGCAAACAACAGCGGTAAGCAGGGGGCGTCGACAACAGCACAGAAGAAGAAAGAGTCGAAGACACCCGTGCTCGATAACTTTGGCACAGACCTGACACAGGCTGCCGCCGAAGGCAAATTAGACCCCTGTGTAGGCCGCGAGCGTGAGATACAGCGCGTCATAGAAATCTTAGGACGCCGTAAGAAGAACAACCCTATATTAATAGGTGAACCTGGCGTAGGTAAGAGCGCCATCGTAGAGGGACTGGCACAGCAGATAGCGCAGCACCACACCTCGCCCATGCTCTTCGGCAAAAAAATCTACACGCTCGACATGACTGCCATAGTGGCAGGCACAAAATACCGCGGACAGTTTGAAGAGCGCCTTAAGCAGCTGATGAAGGAACTGGAGAAGAACCCCGACATTATCGTCTTCATCGACGAGATACACACTATCATCGGAGCCGGTTCTACACCAGGTTCCATGGATGCCGCCAACATCATGAAGCCTGCCTTGGCACGCGGCACCGTGCAGTGTATCGGAGCTACGACACTCGATGAATACCGCAACTCCATTGAGAAGGACGGTGCTCTGGAGCGCCGATTCCAGAAAGTGCAGGTAGAGCCCACTACCAATGAAGAGACACTGCAGATACTGCACAACATCAAAGACCGCTACGAGCACCATCACCACGTCAGCTATACCGACGAGGCGCTGGCAGCATGTGTCAAACTGACAGACCGCTATGTCAACGACCGCTTCATGCCCGACAAAGCTATCGATGCCTTGGACGAGGTGGGGTCGCGCGTACACTTAGGCAATGCCCAGATTCCGCCGGAGATTACTGAGAAAGAACGCGAAATAGCCCTTGTCAAGGAGCGTAAGCAGGCTGCCGTGAAGAATCAGAACTATGAGCTTGCCGCCGGCTATCGCGACCGTCAGACCGTATTGGAACAGGAACTGGCAGAGTTGAATAAACGCTGGCAGGACGGCGAAGGCGACGAACGTCAGGTGGTGACCGACAAGGAAGTTGCCGATGTTATCTCAATGATGACCGGCGTGCCCGTTCAGCGCATGGCGGAGCAGGAGGGAATCCGGCTTAAAGGTATGGCACAACAGCTCAAGGGCGACGTCATTGGTCAGGATAAAGCTATTGAAAAGATGGTGCGCGCCATCCAGCGTAACCGTGTGGGACTGAAAGACCCCAATCACCCCATCGGCGCATTCATGTTCCTCGGCCCTACAGGCGTTGGCAAGACTTATCTCGCCAAAAAACTGGCAGAGTTTATGTTTGGCTCCACTGACGCCTTGATACGTGTTGACATGAGCGAATATACGGAGTCGTTTAACACCTCGCGCCTCATTGGTGCACCTCCGGGCTACGTAGGCTATGAAGAGGGCGGACAGCTCACCGAACGCGTGCGGCGCCACCCCTACTCTATCGTGCTGCTTGACGAGATTGAGAAGGCTCATTCCAACGTGTTCAACCTGTTGCTGCAGGTACTTGATGAGGGTCGACTCACTGATGGCAATGGACGTTTAGTAGACTTCCGCAACACGGTGATTATCATGACCAGCAATGCCGGCACGCGCCAGCTCAAGGACTTCGGACGCGGCATCGGCTTCAACGCCGGCGGCGTAGGACTGGTCATGGACGATCGTGACAAAGAGCACGCTCGCTCCATCGTACAGAAGGCACTATCGAAACAATTCTCGCCGGAATTCCTCAACCGACTGGACGAGATTATCACCTTCGACCAACTTGACCTGGAGGCTATCAAACGCATTATCGACATAGAACTACGCGGGCTTTACAAACGCATCAACGACTTAGGCTTCACCATCGAATTGACCGACGAGGCCAAGGAACTGGTGGCCACTAAGGGCTACGATGTGCAGTTTGGCGCTCGACCGCTGAAGCGCGCTATTCAGAACTACATCGAGGACGGCGTATGCGAACGCATCGTCAACGGCGAGCTGCAGCCAGGAGATGTCATACACATCACAAAAGCTCCTGATAAGGACGAACTCGTAGTCAATTAAGCCAAAATCTTACAATTTAACGCTCTTTTAATGAAAAAAGTTACGAATTATTTGTTTGTTTAAAATTAAATGTGTACTTTTGCAGCCGTTTTAACAAAACAACATAATAATATGACTTATCTAAACAGCCTACTGAACAGCATTATTATTATTCGACTGCCTGGAGCGGCCGGAAGTGATTAAGCGTGTGTAGCTGTAACAAGTGAAAGAATCAACAACAGTATAGCATAAAGCCTTTCTCACTTCCGGGTGTGAAAGGCTTTTTTGTATGGCGTTGTCAAGAGCTTTAAAATTGAAAAATTGAAAAATAGTAAAATAGTAAAAAGTAATATTAGCAAGATGGACAGATTGTTTATTTTCGACACGACACTGCGCGACGGCGAACAGGTGCCCGGCTGCCAGCTGAACACCGTAGAGAAGATCCAGGTGGCGAAAGCCTTGGAGCAGTTGGGCGTCGACGTGATCGAAGCAGGATTCCCCGTATCGAGTCCCGGTGATTTTAACTCTGTGATAGAAATCTCGAAGGCTGTGACGTGGCCCACCATCTGTGCCCTGACGCGGGCCGTGGAGCACGACATCGACGTGGCCTTCGAGGCGCTGAAGTATGCCAAGCACAAGCGCATACACACCGGCATAGGCACCAGCGACGAGCACATCCGTTACAAGTTCAACTCCACGCGCGAGGAGATTCTGGAGCGTGCCGTCCTGGCTACGAAATATGCTAAAAGGTTTGTCGACGACGTGGAATTCTACTGCGAGGATGCCGGCCGTACAGACAACGAGTACTTGGCACAGGTGGTGGAGGCCGTCATCAAGGCCGGCGCCACGGTGGTAAATATTCCTGATACTACGGGCTATTGTCTGCCGCAGGAGTACTACGAGAAAATCAAGTATCTGAAGGAGCACGTTGACGGCATCGACCGCGCCATCATCTCCACCCACTGCCACAACGACCTGGGCATGGCCACGGCCAACACGTTCAATGGCGTGATGGCCGGTGCGCGCCAGGTAGAGGTAACCATCAACGGCATCGGCGAGCGCGCCGGCAACACGTCGCTCGAGGAGATTGCCATGATTCTGAAGTGTCACCGCACACTGGGCATCGAGACCAACATCAACACCACGAAAATCTACCCCACGAGCCGCATGGTCAGCAGTCTGATGAACATGCCGGTGCAGCCCAACAAGGCCATCGTGGGCCGCAACGCCTTTGCCCACTCCAGCGGCATCCATCAGGACGGCGTGCTGAAAAACGTGCACACCTATGAGATTATGGACCCCAAGGACGTGGGTATCGACGACAACTCCATCGTGCTCACCGCCCGTTCGGGCCGTGCCGCCCTGAAGCACCGCCTGCATATCAACGGTGTTGACGTAGAGGACCAGAAACTGGACAAAATCTACGAAAAATTCCTACAGCTGGCCGACCAGAAGAAGGAGGTGAACGATGCCGACGTGCTGATGCTCGCCGGTGCCGACACTGCCGACCAGCATGCAGTACGCCTGGACTTCCTGCAGGTGACCACAGGCAAGGGCGTGAAGTCGGTGGCTTCCATCGGTCTCGACATCAGCGGCCAGAAGTTTGAGGCTGCCGCCTCGGGCAACGGCCCCGTCGATGCCGCCATCAAGGCGCTGAAACGTATCATCATGAAGCAGATGACGCTCAAGGAGTTTACCATCCAAGCCATCAGCAAGGGCAGCGACGACGTAGGCAAGGTACACATGCAGGTGGAGTACGACGGACTGCTGTACTACGGCTTCGGTGCCGACACCGACATCGTCACCGCCTCGGTAGAGGCCTACATCGACTGTATCAACAAGTTTAAGACCGCCTAAAAGCCCCTCCCCGCCCCTCTCCCTGCAAGAGAGAGGAAGAGATAGTTTAAGCATTAAAAACGAAGAAATTATTATGAAAGAAAAGAATAGCAAAGTAACCAATCCCCCCTCCCTTGAGGAGGGGCAGGGGGTGGGTTCCACCCTCTTCGACAAGATCTGGGACCGCCACGTAGTGCAGCAGGTGGAGGATGGTCCCACCCAGCTCTATATCGACCGTCTGTACTGCCATGAGGTGACCTCACCGCAGGCCTTCGACGGCATGCGGGCGCGCGGTCTGAAGTGCTTCCGCCCGGAGAAGATATTCTGCATGCCCGACCACAACACACCTACCCACGACCAGGACAAGCCCATCGTCGACCCCGTATCGGCCAAGCAGGTAGACACGCTGGCTCAGAACGCCGCCGATTTCGGACTGACACATTTCGCCATGAACAGCCGCGACAACGGCATCATCCACGTCGTAGGTCCCGAGAAGGGCTTGTCGCTGCCCGGCATGACCATTGTCTGCGGCGACAGTCACACCTCCACCCACGGTGCCATGGGCGCCGTGGCCTTCGGCATCGGCACCTCTGAGGTGGAGATGGTGATGGCCTCGCAGTGCATCTTGCAGCAGAAACCCAAGTCAATGCGTATCAGCATCAACGGCAAGCTGCAGCGCGGCGTCACAGCTAAAGACGTGGCACTCTACCTGATGGCCAAGCTTACCACCTCTGGCGCTACGGGCTACTTCGTGGAGTATGCCGGCGAGGTGGTGCGCAGCATGTCGATGGAGGGACGCCTGACACTCTGTAACCTGTCGATAGAGATGGGGGCCCGCGGCGGATTCATAGCCCCCGACGACACCACCTTTAATTATATAAAAGGTAGGGAGTATGCGCCCCAGGGCGAGGCGTGGGACAAGGCCGTCAGTTACTGGCGCACGCTTAGGAGCGACGATAACGCCGTATTTGACAAGGAGCTCACTTTTGATGCCGCCGACATCGAGCCGCGCATCACCTACGGCACCAACCCCGGCATGGGCATCGGCATTACTGACAACCTCCCCCCAGCCCCCGCCAAAGGCGGGGGGGCAGATTATCTGAAGGCACTCAGCTATATGGGGTTTCAGGCCGGCCAGCAGCTTTTAGGCACGAAGGTCGACTACGTGTTTCTTGGTGCATGCACCAACGGGCGCATAGAGGATTTTCGAGCCTTTGCCTCCATCGTGAAGGGTCGCCAGAAGTCTGCCGACGTGGTGGCCTGGCTCGTACCCGGCTCGTGGGCCGTCGACCGTCAGATACGCGAGGAGGGTCTCGACAAAGTGCTCCGTGAGGCTGGCTTCGAGATTCGCCAGCCCGGCTGCTCAGCCTGTCTGGCCATGAACGACGACAAGGTGCCCGCCGGCAAGCTCTGTGTATCTACCAGCAACCGCAACTTCGAAGGGCGTCAGGGACCTGGGGCACGCACCATCCTGGCTTCGCCACTCACGGCTGCAGCGGCAGCCGTCACGGGCGTTATCACCGACCCGCGGTCGATGGTTTGAGGCTATAGAAGCTATAGACGCTATAGTAACAATAGAAGCAATAGAAGCAATAGAAATAAGCAATATATGTTCCTATGTTCTTATGTCTAAAGAACAGCATCTGTAATTATGTCTATCAATATGAAACAGAAATTTAACGTAATAACCAGCACCTGCGTGCCACTGCCCTTAGAGAATGTGGACACCGACCAGATAATTCCTGCCCGATTTCTCAAGGCTACCACCCGCGAGGAGAAATTCTTCGGCGACAACCTGTTCCGTGACTGGCGCTACAACGCCGACGGCACTGTGGTTGAGGATTTTGTCCTCAACGACCCTACCTACTCGGGGTGTATCCTCGTGGCGGGCAAGAACTTCGGTTCCGGCTCCTCGCGCGAGCATGCCGCCTGGGCCATCGCCGGCTACGGCTTCCGCGTGGTCATCAGCTCGTTCTTTGCCGATATCCACAAGAACAACGAGCTCAACAACTTCGTGCTACCCGTCACTGTCAGCGAGCCGTTCCTCAAAGAACTCTTCGACAGCATCCGCCGCGACCCCACGACCGAGGTAGAGGTAGACCTACCCCGCCAGACGGTGACCAACAAGCAGACGGGCAGCAGAGAGCACTTCGACATCAACGGCTATAAGAAACACTGCCTGATGAACGGCCTCGACGACATCGACTTCCTTGTGGAAAACCAGAGTAAGACTGTAGAATGGGAGAAGACTATAGACTGTAGACTATAGTCTAAAGTCAAGAAAAACTAAAGTCAAGCAATGAAGACAAGATTTGTAGAAATCCTCGACTCCACGCTGCGCGACGGCGAGCAGACCAACGGCGTGAGTTTCCTGCCTCACGAGAAGTTGATGATAGCACGCATGCTGCTGCGCGACCTCAATGTCGACCGCATCGAGGTGGGGTCGGCGCGCGTCAGCGACGGCGAGCAGGAAGCCGTCAGGATGATTTGTCGCTACGCCCGCACGATAGGGCGCTTGGAGCGCGTCGAGGTGCTGGGCTTCGTCGACGGCCATCGCAGCGTCGACTGGATTAAGGACGGCGGCTGCACGGTGATGAACCTGCTGGCCAAGGGTTCGCTCAAGCACTGCCGCCAGCAGTTAGGCAAGACCCCCGACGAGCATATCGGCGACATCCGCCGCGTGGTGGCCTACGCCCGCAGCCAGGGCATCAGCGTCAACCTCTATCTGGAGGACTGGTCTAACGGCATGAAGGATTCGCCGGAATATGTCTATCAGCTTATGGACGCCCTCGTCGACAGTGGCATCCGCCGCTTTATGCTGCCTGACACCTTGGGCATCATGAACCCGCTGCAGGTGATAGAATATTTCCGCAAGATGGTGAAGCACTATCCCGACACGCATTTCGACTTCCACGCCCACAACGACTACGACCTGGCCGTAAGCAACTCGCTGGCCGCCGTGCTCAGCGGTGCCCGCGGCCTGCATGTCACCGTCAACGGCCTCGGCGAGCGCTGCGGCAACGCCCCGCTGTCGAGCGTGCAGGTGATACTGAAAGACCAGTTTCACGCCCAGACGAGCATCGTTGAAGACAAACTCAACGCCGTGAGCCGCATGGTGGAGAGCTATAGCGGCATAGCCGTAGCCCCCAACCAGCCCATCATCGGCGACAACGTGTTTACGCAAGTGGCCGGCGTGCATGCCGACGGCGACAACAAAGACCGACTCTACCAGAACGAGCTGGTGCCCGAGCGCTTCGGCCGTCGACGCGAGTATGCCTTGGGCAAGACCAGCGGCAAGGCCAACATAGCCAAGAACCTGGAGGAGCTAGGTCTGGAGCTCACCCCCGAGCAGCAGCGGCGCGTCACTGAACGCATTACTGAGTTGGGCGACAAGAAAGAGATTGTCACCCAGGAGGACCTGCCCTACATCGTGAGCGACGTGCTCAAGCACGACGCCCCCGAGGACAAGGTGAAGCTGGTGAGCTACGTCGTCTCTACGGCCTACGGTCTGAAGCCCGGCGCCAACGTCAAGGTAGAGATCAACGGCCGACAATATGAGGCCGGCGCCACCGGCGACGGTCAGTACGACGCCTTCGTCAAGGCCCTGCGTTTCATCTACCGCAAATACTTGGATCGCACGTTCCCCATCCTGCAGAACTACGCCGTGAGCATACCCCCCGGCGGACGTACCGACGCCCTGGTGCAGACAGTGATTACCTGGAACGACAACGGCCGCCAGCTGCGCACACGCGGCCTGGACGCCGACCAGACGGAGGCCGCCATCAAGGCTACCTTCAAGATGCTTAACATCATAGAAAACGAATTAACGCTATAAAAAGAAATGAAACTCAACATCGCAATCCTGCCGGGCGACGGTATAGGCCCGGAAATCATGGAGCAGGGCGTCGCCGTGCTCAATGCCATTGCCGCCAAGTGCGGCCATCAGTTCAACTACGAGGAGGCCCTTGTAGGCGCCGCCGCCATCGACGCCTGCGGCGACCCCTACCCCGCCGCCACCCACGACGTGTGCCTGCGCGCCGACGCCGTGCTCTTTGCCGCCGTAGGCTCGCTGAAATACGACAACGACCCCACGCTGAAGGTGCGCCCGGAGACGGGACTGCTGGCCATGCGCAAGCAGTTGGGACTCTTTGCCAACGTGCGCCCCGTGGCCACTTTCGACTGTTTGCTACATAAATCGCCTCTGAAAGAGGAGCTGCTGCGCGGTGCCGACTTCGTGGTCATCCGCGAGCTCACCGGCGGCATGTATTTCGGCGAGAAATACCAGGACAACGACCGGGCCTACGACACCAACGTCTACACCCGCCCCGAGGTGGAGCGCATACTGAAGGTGGCTTTCGACATGGCCATGACGCGCCGCCGCCACCTCACCGTCGTCGACAAGGCCAACGTGCTGGCTTCGAGCCGCCTGTGGCGACAGATAGCCCAGGAGATGGCACCGCAGTACCCCGAGGTGAAGACCGACTACATGTTTATCGACAACGCCTCGATGCGCGTGCTCACCGAGCCCCGCTTCTTCGACGTCATCGTCACCGAGAACACTTTTGGCGACATCCTCACCGACGAGACCTCGTGCATCACCGGCTCCATGGGCCTGCAGCCCTCGTCCTCGCTGGGTGAGCACACGCCGCTGTTCGAGCCTGTACACGGCTCATGGCCGCAGGCCGCCGGCCAAAACCTGGCTAACCCCCTGGCTCAGATTCTCAGCGCCGCCATGCTCTTAGAGCATTTCGGCCTCACCGCCGAGGGCGCCCTCATACGTCAGGCCGTAAGCGCCTCGCTCGACGCCAACGTGCGCACGCCGGAAATCCAGGTCGAGGGCGGCCGGCATTACGGTACCCGCGAAGTAGGCCAGTGGATTGTCGACTACATCAGAAACGCCTCGTGAGCAACAGCCCCGGACAGCATAGCAAGGCTAACGAAATCACCGGACGCCAAACGAAATAATACAAAAAAATGTAAATTTCTTGGAAATGTAGAAAAATATATGTATCTTTGCCAACAGAATGCCTTTATCTATCAACCACTCAAAACTTAAAACAATTATGGATTACAAGATTATCGACATTGAAGGTGTTGGCGAAGTTTATGCTGAAAAGCTTGTAGCAGCAGGTATCAACAAAGTTAGCGAACTGTTAGAAAAGTGTGCGGCTGCCAAGGGCCGTAAGGAGTTAGCCGAACAGACAGGAATCCCAGAGAAGCTTATCCTGCGCTGGACGAACCATGCCGACCTGTTTCGCATCAATGGCGTCGGCCCGCAGTTTGCAGAGTTGTTAGAGGCTGCCGGTGTAGACACTGTAAAGGAATTCCGCCATCGGGTGGCTGAGAATCTGCAGCCGAAGCTGGAGGAAACCAACGGCGAGAAGCACATCTGCGGCCGAGTGCCGACAGCAACAGAAATCCAGAAGATGATTGACCAAGCCAAGGAACTTGAGCCACTCATCACATATTAACGTTCGCACGATACTGTAAAAGCTTAAAATGGAGGGGATTGACAGCCAACGGCAGAAGCCCCCTCCTTTATTATATGATGTTAACTAAAAACCAGAATATGATAAAGAGAAAATACACCTCACCAACTCTGCTGATATTACCCATGCACGCCATTCTGCCATTAGCAGCCAGTCTTACGAGTGATGGTAAACAACTACGGATAAATGGCGGTAACATTATGACCGAGGATGCCCAAAACGCCGCCTCCCGCCGTATGTCCAGCTGGTGCTGGGACGACGACGAATAGGCACTATATAGGCCTTCCTCATAGCAAAAGCTGTTTTTACATCTTACCTTATTATTTAAGATAGTTCTGCATTGGCTCGGGATAAAAGGACACTTTGCATGCAAAGAATCTTTTAAAAATACTTCTTCGATACAAGCTTTTTTCGTACCTTTGCAGGCAAATTGCGAAAATACGAAATTAACAAATAATAAATCACCAAGATGTCACAACAGATTCAAAAAACATTACGCGACAGTGCCGCCATGCGGTGGACTGCGCTGCTACTGTTGGCACTGGCAATGTTCTGTGCCTACATTTTCATGGATATTCTCTCGCCCATCAAGGACCTGATGCAGTCGGAACGCGGCTGGGACTCCACGGCCTTCGGCACGATGCAAGGCTCCGAGGTGTTCCTCAACGTGTTTGCATTCTTCCTCATCTTTGCCGGCATCATCCTCGACAAGATGGGCGTGCGCTTCACCATGGTGCTGTCAACGGCAGTGATGCTCGTCGGCGCCATAGTAAAATGGTATGCCGTGAGCGACGCCTTCACGGGCAGTTCGCTGGCAACGTGGTTTACGGCGAACCTCAATTACGTACCCCTGTTCGACGAGCTCGGCGTGTCGCCCTTCTATGAGGGCATGCCAGCATCGGCGAAGTTTGCCGCCTGCGGCTTTATGATCTTCGGCTGCGGCTGCGAGATGGCGGGCATCACCGTCTCGCGCGGTATCGTGAAGTGGTTCAAGGGGCGCGAGATGGCACTGGCCATGGGCTCGGAGATGGCACTGGCGCGCCTGGGCGTGGCCACGTGCATGATTTTCTCGCCGTTCTTCGCCCGTCTGGGCGGCGAGGTGAGCGTTTCGCGCTCGGTGGCCTTCGGCGTGGTGCTGATGTGTATTGCCCTGATTATGGCCATCGTCTACTTCGTCATGGACCAGAAGCTCGACGCGCAGACCGGCGAGGCCGAAGAGAAGGACGACCCGTTCAAAATCTCCGACATTGGCAAGATTCTCACCGACGCGGGTTTCTGGATTGTAGCCCTGCTCTGCGTGCTCTACTATTCGGCCATCTTCCCGTTCCAGAAGTATGCCGTCAACATGCTGCAGTGCAACCTCACGCTGACGGCGCCCGACGCCGACTCGTTCTGGGCCTCCAGCTCGGTCACCATCGTGCAGTATGTCATCATGCTCATCGTAGCCGCCGCAGGTTTCGCCTCTAATTTCCAGAAATCCAGTTCCAAGAGGTTTTCCCTCCTGGCTATCTCGATTGCCGCCCTCGTCTGCTATTGCTACATGGGCTACATGCGCCAGTCGGCGGAGTCGATTTTTGCCGTCTTCCCCCTGCTGGCCGTGCTCATCACGCCCATCCTGGGCAGTTATCTCGACCACCACGGCAAGGCAGCGTCGATGCTCGTCCTGGGGTCGCTGCTGCTCATCGGCTGCCACCTGACGTTTGCCTTCATCCTGCCTCTGTTCAAAGGTTCTGCCGGCGGTATCATTATTGCCTATATCACGATTCTCGTCCTGGGCGCCTCGTTCTCGCTGGTACCCGCCTCGCTGTGGCCCTCGGTGCCCAAGCTCGTCGACCAGAAGGTCATCGGCTCAGCCTACGCCCTGATTTTCTGGATTCAGAACATTGGCCTGTGGCTCTTCCCACTGCTCATCGGCAAGGTGCTGGACCAGACGAACCCCGGCGTGACCGACCCCACACAGTTTGACTACACCGCCCCGCTGGTGATGCTGGCCTGCCTCGGCGTGGCCGCGCTCGTACTGGGGCTCGTGCTGAAGGTGGTGGACAAGAAGAAGGGCTTAGGCCTGGAGTTGCCCAACATTAAGGAAAATTAAAAGATTAAAAAATTGAAAAATTGAAAAAATAAAGCTATAATAAACGACATAGAAATTTTCTTCTTTTGGACGGTCAGGCTGGCCGCAACCACAAAAAATAGTAGAATAAAGAATAACATTTACAAACTACTATAACCTATGACTAAAACACTAAAACATCTATGTATGGCCCTGCTGCTCGGCATGCCGCTGAGCAGCAGGGCCAACAGCGTGGTGAAAATCTCCAAAGTAAGCTCACCCGTGACAGTGACCGGCAGCACCGACTACACCATTCTCTCGGCATCGCCTTTCACCGACGATGGCGTGGTAGACATCAACGACACTGACCACTCCGTGGTCATCCTGCAGGCCGTGAAGCCGTCGGCAGCACTGAAGCTGCTGAGCCACGTGAAGATTAACGGCGCTGAGGCTAAGAACGGCACGAACTGTCAGGTGAAGCTCTACAATCGCGGCTGTATCATCCTGCCCTACGGCGACCAGTGCAAACCGCTGACGGTGTATTCGGAGCCCGACTTCGGTGGTACCTCCGTCAATAATTTCGGCACCGAGAACAGCGGTGGCTACATGAACACGCTGACAGCTGCCAAGCTGAACAACCAGATACGGTCGTTCAAGCTCAAGCGCGGCTATATGGTGACCTTTTCAACACTGCCCAGCGGCCGCGGCTACAGCCGCTGCTTCATAGCCGCCGACAAGGATCTGGAAATAGCCACTCTGCCCACTGTGCTGGACAGCCGCATATCGTCCTACCGCGTGTTCAAATGGTATGACGCCGGCAAGAAGCAGATAGCCAGCGACACCCGCAAGGAGGTGCTCAACGCGCTCAACGTGCAAAGCTGCTACGACTGGGGACAGGGCAACAGCAGCCTGCTGCCCGACTTTGAGTGGGTGCCCAACCATATCTATGAGGACTGGCCGTCGTCGTCGACCATCGGCAGCACCACGCAGTCGCCACACACCAAGAACAACAACGAGCCGCGCAACTCTGCCGACGACCGTCCGCAGGACCTGGCTACCATCCTGGGCAACTGGGAGAACATGATGCGCACGGGCCTCAGACTCTGCTCACCGGCTTCATGGGATGGCAGCGACTACTGGAACGCCACGGGATTCCTGGCCGAGTTTCTCGACTCCATTGACGCCCGCGGATGGCGCTGCGACATTATCGACCTGCACTGCTACTGGGCTGAGGGGTCATTCGACAATATACACAACTGGGTAGACAAGTATCACCGCCCCATCTGGATCTCCGAGTGGGTGTGGGGAGCGTCATGGAACAACAACGGCGCCTTTGCCAACGGCATCACTGAGGCGCAGAACGCTGAAGCGCTGAAGCGCATCTGCCCGAAGCTCAACAACTGGGACTACGTGGAGCGCTACTACTACTGGAACAGCGAGCGCGACCCGTCGAAAATATATAAGGACGGCCAGCTCACCGAGGCCGGCAAATACTACGCTCAGATGGACGCCGGCATGGCCTACAACGGCAAATACGACTTCGTGCCCACGACGCCGCGACAGTATGCGCCCTCAGCCTTCAGCGTAACGACCACCGACGGCAAGGCCGTCATCACGTGGAAAGACAGCAACGGCGAGTACAACCAACTGATGGAGGTGGAGCGCAAGATGCCTGGCGGCCAGTGGACCCTCTTTGCTACCCCCGAGCAGCAGGAGCAGGCTGCTACCTACACCATCAGCGACGAGCAGACCGTGGAGGGTGCTCAGTATCGCATACACGTGAGAGACCTTGACGGCACAGACCGCTATAGCAACAGCGCCATAGAAGCTGGCGACCAGGTGATGACCACCGATGGGCGGCAACTTTATGCCGGCGGCAACATCATCGTGAACGGCAACTTTGAGCTGGGCATGACGGGATGGACGTCGGGCGCCGGCACCCCCCTGAGCCAGCCTTACTTCCAGGCACTGCCCGTGGGCGGCATCGACGGCGGCAGCTATCTACAGGCGTATCAGTCGGCAGGCATGGACGCCGCCGGCTCTATACGCACCGTCATCGCCATAGAGCCCGGTGCCGACTACCTGTTTCGTATGGCCACCCGCAAAGGTAACACCTACGAGAAACTCAGCCTCACCGCCGACGGCAAGCAGGAGTCGCAGGTGATAGGCGAGATTGCCACCACGGCCGACTGGGAACGGCAGACATTCACCTTCAACAGCGACGACTACAGCCTGGCCATGCTCGCCTGCCGATGGCTGGGTGCAGCACAGATAGCTGAGGTAGAGATGCGACGGCTCTTTGCTACCTACGACGAAGCTATTGCCGATGGTAAGCAGCAGGCACTGCTACAGTCTGAGGCCAAAGCGGCCTACGACCGCGAGCACCCCGACACCGAGAGCCAAGAGCGTCAGCAGGCCATGAACGATGCCCTGCAGGCCCTGGGTCTTGACGCACTGACGGAAGCAGAGATTGACTATGTCGCGGCCAGCGTCCAGCCGCAGTCGGCAGACTTCAGAAGCAGCACAGGATGGGTAACGAAGGTCGGCACATATAAGGGTGGCGACCAGCGCCTGAATACGGTAAAAGGTAAAACCTGCTGGAACGCTTGGTGGAGCGGGCTTAACGCCAGTACCGGCACGACGAACACGATGGAAATACGCCAAGAGGTTGCCAACCTGCCGGAGGGCATCTATGCCCTGAGCTGCAAAGCCACTACCGAGCACTACTGCCTCACCGACCAGCACGGCTATATGGTTGTGGGCACCGACACCGTGACCACGGCGAAATTGAAGGCCGACTACTTTGACCTGCCCACCGTCGGCAACATCTGGCAGACACTCACCACGCCGCCAATGTTCGTCAGTGACAAGGGGACGGCAACCATCGGCTTCGTATCGTCGAAGCAGGGAGCCACCGACAATGCTTGGCACCGCCTGGGCGACTTCCAAAGCAGCGACAAGCGCGAGGGCTGGTGGTGCGCTACCGACTTTGAACTGCTCTACCACCCCGCCAAGAGCATCACCAGCGCTCCCGGACAGTGGCAGACCATCTGCCTGCCATACGCTTTCAACATACCCAATGGCATGCACGTCTACGAGGTGGCCGGACTGACGGCTAACCAGCAGGAAATAGCGCTCAGTGAAGTGAGCCAGACACAGGGCGGCACCCCTTATTTATATACCATTGACGGCAACAACGCATCTATTGCTACGCGTACCCTAATTTTATATGAATATGGTCAAGCGGCAGAGACGGCAAAGACGGTGAACAACCTCAGGGGCTATCTCGAAACCATCTCGCGCGCCCCCGTGGGATCTTACATTCTCTCAGGCAACCAGTGGAAACTCGTCACCGACCGACGACAGCTCATGGACAATTACACCGCCAATCTTAGCGGCCTGGAGGGTCTGACGGCCTTTGAAGCCTGGGACGGCCCCACCATACCACTGGCTAACAACACCGTAGGCATTGACAACCTCAACTCTCAACTCTCAACTTTCAAATCTCAGCAATACAACCTCAAAGGAGAGCCCGTAAAGGCCTCGCCCTTTAATAATTCTAAAAAGAAATACCTAAAAGTAGGTAATTCCGTAATTATTTTGTAATTTTGCAGTCGCAAACATGCAACATCAGTTATTCTTACATAATATATTTAAAACGTTTTAAAGGAATATGCAGTATTCTAACGAAGTCAACAACATGTGTGTTGTTGCCAAAGGTCCTAACCACGGACCCGCCCCCATTCCTGAAGAGGGCAAATGGATTCAGGCAAAGGAGATTAAAGACATCTCGGGTTACACTCACGGCATCGGCTGGTGCGCTCCCCAGCAGGGCGCCTGCAAACTGAGCCTTAACGTGAAGGACGGCATCATCCAGGAAGCACTCGTCGAGACCATCGGCTGCACGGGTATGACCCACTCTGCCGCCATGGCCAGCGAAATCCTGCCCGGCAAGACCATCCTCGAAGCGCTGAACACCGACCTGGTGTGCGACGCTATCAACACGGCCATGCGCGAGCTCTTCCTCCAGATTGTCTACGGACGCACGCAGAGCGCCTTCTCTGAGGGTGGTCTCGTTATCGGCGCCGGTCTGGAAGACCTGGGTAAGGGGCTGCGCTCGCAGACGGGTACCCTCTATGGCACCGTGGCTAAGGGCACACGCTATCTGGAACTCACCGAGGGTTACATCACCAAGCAGTTCCTCGACAAGGACAATCAGGTTTGCGGCTACGAGTATGTGCACCTGGGCAAGATGATGGAAGCCATCAAGGACGGCATGGACGCCAACGAGGCTGTGAAGAAGTTCACCGGCAGCTATGGCCGCACCACCGCCGAGCAGGGAATTGTTAAGGCTATTGACCCACGTAAAGAGTGATTTACGATTTTACGATTTACGATTTACGATTGATGTACAATTTATATAATTGTATTATTGCTCGTAAAATTGTAAAATAAAGAAAATCGAAAAATAAATTGTAAATAGTAAATTGTTAAATTGTAAATTCATTAAAAGATGATTAGAAAAGTATCATTCGAAAGCTACGAGCGTCGTATCAATCAGGTACTGGCCGCTCTGAAAGAGAACGGAATCAACAGCATAGAAGAGGCTAACGAGATTTGCGAGAAGGCTGGTGTTGACCCCTACCAGATGTGTGAGGACACACAGCGCATCTGCTTCGAGAATGCTAAGTGGGCATACGTTTGCGGTGCTGCCATCGCTATTAAGAAGGGTGTGAAGAACGCTGCCGAAGCTGCCGAGGCCATCGGTATCGGTCTGCAGAGCTTCTGCATCCCCGGCAGTGTGGCCGACGACCGCAAGGTGGGTCTGGGCCATGGCAACCTCGCCGCCCGTCTGCTGCGCGAGGAGACCGAGTGCTTCGCTTTCCTAGCTGGTCACGAGTCGTTTGCCGCCGCTGAGGGTGCCATCAAGATTGCCGAGAAGGCCAACAAGGTGCGCCAGAAGCCTCTGCGCGTCATCCTCAACGGTCTGGGCAAGGACGCCGCTATGATCATCAGCCGTATCAACGGCTTCACATACGTGCAGACACAGTTTGACTACTACACCGGCGAGGTGAAGGTCATCAAGGAAGTGCCCTATAGCGACGGTCCCCGCGCTAAGGTAAAGTGCTACGGCGCTGACGACGTGCGCGAGGGTGTGGCTATCCTGTGGAAGGAGAACGTCGATGTCTCCATCACTGGTAACTCTACCAACCCCACCCGCTTCCAGCACCCCGTGGCCGGTACCTATAAGAAGGAGCGCGTGCTCGCCGGCAAGCCTTACTTCTCAGTAGCCAGCGGCGGTGGCACGGGCCGCACCCTGCACCCCGACAACATGGCTGCCGGTCCCGCCAGCTACGGTATGACCGACACCCTGGGCCGCATGCACAGCGACGCTCAGTTTGCAGGCTCCAGCTCGGTGCCCGCTCACGTTGAGATGATGGGCTTCCTCGGCATCGGCAACAACCCCATGGTGGGTGCTACCGTCAGCATCGCCGTGGAGGTGAGCCTCGCCCTCAATGGCAAGTAAGAACACAGTAGAGGACTTCATGCCAGACACTGCAGAAAAGTCCTCATCGGCCATATAAGAAATCTCGCTGCTCCGAATGGTGAGCCGCGAGATTTCTTTTTGCTTAATACTCACCCCTTTCCCTGCATATTCTAACCTGTCAACTTTACCAAAGATGCACCAAAAATGGCATAAAAAGCAAAATTGGATAGTTACCATCGAGGTAACTACCCAATCTGATGTTTCCACCTTTTTATATTCTTGCTTCAATTCAGGCTAAAAGCAAGTCTGTTAATCCGACAGCGGCACGGCGAAATAGCCCTTCTTGCCTGTAGGATAAATACCCTGGATATAGAGCACCGGCTCCTTCGATGTGCTGGCATCCTTCACCACCTTCTGCAGGTCGTCGATAGTCTTGATGCTTGCGTCGTTGATGCGCTGGATGATAAAGCCCTTAGGCACACCGGCATCCTTGAGCTTGCCGCCGCTGACCTTAATCACCTCCAGACCGTAGCCTATGTTCATCTGCTCCTTCTGCTGGTCGGTGATGACGCGGAACTGTCCACCTAGCACGTCGAGGTCGGCATTCTTCACCACCTTCGTGTTGCCCTGCTCATTCTTCAGCGTCAGCGTCACGCTCTTCTTGCTCTTGTTGCGCAGATAGTTGATGGTAATCTTGTCGCCGGGGCGCTTCTGGGCGATGATATTCTGAAGTTCGCCAAACGACTTAATCTTCTGACCCTCGATGTGGGTAATCACGTCGCCAACCTTCAGACCGGCATCCTCGGCGGCACCACCCTCGGTAATCTCGGCTACATAGATACCCTCCATGGTGCCCAAGTCTACCTCATTGCCTTTCTCCTTCTCGGCGTCCACATAGCGGTCTACGTCGCTGCCGGCAATACCTATCATGGCACGCTGCACGTGGCCATACTGCTTCAGGTCGTCTACCACCTTATTCATAATAGTGGTGGGGATGGCAAAGCCGTAGCCGATGTTGCTGCCCGTCTGCGAGTAAATCATGGCGTTGATACCGATGAGCTCGCCGCGAGTATTGACCAGCGCACCGCCAGAGTTGCCCTGGTTGATGGCGGCATCGGTCTGAATCATCGACTGCACACCCTGACCCATAGAGCGAGCCTTGGCCGACACGATGCCGGCGGTCACGGTGTTGTTAAGGCCCAAGGGGTTGCCCACAGCTAGTACCCACTCGCCCACCTTGGCGTCGTCGCTGTTGGCTATAGCGATAGCGGGCAGCTGCTTGGCATCAATCTTGATGAGAGCCAGGTCGGTGGTGGCGTCGGCACCGATGATACGTGCCGAATACTCATGGTTGTCGTTCAGTTTCACCATCAGCTCGTCGGCACCGTCCACCACGTGGTTGTTGGTAACGATGTAGCCGTCGGCAGAGATAATAACGCCGCTGCCGGCACCCACCTTCTTAGGCGTCTGCACCTGGCGCTGACGCTTGCCGTTGTTGCCACGGCCACGACCGAAGAACCCGCCAAATGGGTCGCTGAAGAAATCCTCAAAGGGGTCGCTATACTCCACGGTCTGCACCTTGGAGTTCTGCGTGTTGGTGATATACACCACCGACGGCAGCGCCTTCTCGGCGGCATAAGTCAGGTCTACAGGCTGGCCGGCGGGAGCGGCATGCACAGAACTAATCATCGGTTGTTCGGGAGAGGGAGCGGCATTAGTGTTAGTGAATGCAGCTACTGAGAATACGACGGCAACGATGGCTGACGTCGGCACGGCAATGTTGATAATCTTTTTCATATCCATATTAATATTGTTTTTAATTTGTAATTTCATGCGTTCGCTTTTTCTGACTGCAAAGATAGTGTCAAAGTTTAACATACCGACAAAATGTCATGAAGTTTTGTCGCTATTTAACACTTTGCCACCATCTGTTAACGTGGCTTTGCGATTAACACTTAAAATCTTAAAATACAGATAAAATTAATACTTCCAATAATTTTACTTACATATACAAAACTTTAAGTCTATTTCATCAGGCCACCGCCCACATTATAGTTCTCCTTTGCAAGCACCTTCTGATAAATGCGCCAAAATGGCGGTCAATTATATAAAAAGGAAGAGAAAGATTTGTACTTTCAGCATTTTTTAGTATTTTTGCAGCTCAAATCATAAATGGCAATGAAGAAGAACAGTCAAACCGGCTTAGACTCAACGACAAAGGCAAAGCTAAGCCGCTTGGCCACAGCAGTGATGCTATGGCTGAATTTACTGTTCTTAAACTCGTGTGCCGAGACGAAGTACGTGCCAGACGGCGCCTACCTGCTCGACAAGGTGAAAGTGGAGGTCGACGGCGACTATCCAGATATCAGCAGTAGCACGTTGAACAGCTACGTCAGGCAGCGCAATAATGTCAGGTGGTTCTCACTGGTAAAGCTGCCACTGCTTACCTATTCACTCTCAGGCCACGACTCCACCCGCTGGGTGAACCGCATGCTGCGCTCCATCGGTGAGCGGCCGGTACTGTTCGACTCGCTGCAGGCGGCGCAGACGATGGACGACCTGCAGCTGATGCTCTTCAACCGCGGCTATCTGGACGGCCGCGTAGAAGTGTGGACAAGAAGCAAAGGCAAGAAACTGTCGGCCATCTATCGCCTCTTTCCCGGACGCCCTTACCTGTTAGGCCAAGTCAATTATGTCATTGGCGACTCGGCCATAGCCCGCGAGCTACAACTCGACAACCCCGGCAACAGGCAACTAGCCACGGGACAGCAATTCAGGGTCGACCTGTTAGACCAGGAGCGCAAACGGATTACTGAAAAGCTCAACAACAGGGGGTACTATAGGTTTCATAAAGAGTTTATACGTTTCGAGGCCGATACCGTTGGCAAAGATCATCAGGTGGACGTCACCCTGCTGCTAAGCAAAAGCCAGAAGGCCGACGGCACCGATACGCTGCATACCCGCTATAAGGTGAGGCGCGTCAACTTCCTGAGCGGCTCTTCTACCGACTCCACTATTCACTTACGCACGAACGTACTCAACGAAAGCAACTACATCAAGGAGGGAGGCTACTATTCCAGCAGCGACCTTCAGAACACCTACAACCACTTTGCCCGGTTAGGAGCGGTGAAATATACCAATATACAATTCACAGAAGTGCCCGACTCCGCCTTGCTCGACTGCACCATCCAGCTGCAGACCAACAAGCCGTCAACGCTGAGTTTCCAGCCTGAGGGCACCAATACCGCCGGCGACCTGGGAGCGGCAGCCACGCTGAGCTACCAGAACCGTAACCTCTTTCGAGGCGCCGAGAACCTGGCCATCGAGCTGCGAGGAGCCTATGAGGCCATCAAGGGTCTGGAGGGCTACAGTAACCAAAACTTCATGGAATACAGCATAGAGACAAAGCTGCAGTTTCCACGCTTCATAGCCCCCTTTATAGGCTATGAGACCCGCCGCAGCATGAACGCCACCAGCGAGGTGTCACTGCTCTACGACTTGCAAAACCGCCCGGAGTTTCACCGCCGCCTGCTGTCGGCCTCGTGGCGATACCGCTGGACGCCCGAGAACCGCCAATTCCAGTACCAAATTGACCTGCTCGACCTGAACTATGTGTTTATGCCCTGGATTAGCGACACCTTCCAGCGGCTCTATCTCGACGACGCCTCCTCGCGCAACGCCATCCTCAGCTACAACTATAAGGATTTGTTTATCACTAAGACGGGATTCGGTTTTTCCTATAACAACGGCACCACTGCCCTGAAGACCAGCATCGAGACGTCGGGCAACGTGCTCGATTTGGCAACAAGTATCTTTGGCGCCAAGCAGAACGAGCAAGGACAGAACCTCATCTTCAATATTGCATACGCCCAATATGTGAAGGGCGACATCGACCTGACCCACAAGCTGCAGTTTGACTATAGCAACCAACTGGTGCTACACGTAGGGCTGGGCATTGCCTATCCCTACGACAACTCCACGCTGCTGCCCTTTGAGAAGCGCTACTTCTCGGGCGGTGCCAACAGCGTCAGAGGTTGGTCGGTAAGAGAATTAGGACCGGGAAAGTTTAAGGGGCACGACGGCCGTATCGACTTCATCAACCAAACGGGCGACATGAAGCTTGACCTCAACGTGGAATACCGCACCCACCTCTTCTGGAAACTCGACGGTGCACTCTTCGTCGATGCCGGCAACATCTGGACGCTGCGCGCCTATGACGACCAGCCTGGTGGACAGTTTACGCTGAAGGACTTTCCCAGCCAACTGGCGGCAAGCTACGGTCTGGGGTTCCGCTTTAATTTCGACTACTTCATCGTACGCTTCGACTTAGGTATGAAAGCCGTCAACCCTGCCTACGAGGATGATAACGACGAACACTTCCCCATCGTACATCCCCGCCTCAGTCGCGACTTTGCCTTTCACTTTGCGGTAGGCCTGCCATTTTAATCAGATAACGGTCGTCGCGGCGTACCAACATCAGCCGGTAGCGCGCCTCGTCTACCACGTGGGGCCGCACACCTATAGTGTCTTTTATCAACGCATCGGCCACATCAACCGTTACCACCACCGTAGAGTCGTCTTGACGCATCAGGTCACTGATGCTCACCACGGCTGCCTCCGCACCATTAATCATATCGAGATCTTGCTGAGTAACGTTGCTCGCGGCAAACTGGAGCCACTGTACAGACTCGGGCACCGTCAGCTCTGACGCCCGCTGATAGTCGTAATTGAAATAGGCCTCGGCAAAGTCCTGTGCACTATGGCGAATCTGCTCGTCGGTGGGTGACGACTCGCCGCCGCAGGCAGCCATTACAGCAGCCAACAAGATATATAATATATTATTCCTCATGCCTGTAAAAGTCTTAATAAAGTACAAAGGTAGGAAATAATTATGAATTGGCAGCTAGGAATTATTAATTATTTTGTACTTTTGCAAAAAATAACAACCACGATGCTTAGATTTATCTCTTTCGGTAGCGGCAGCAGCGGCAATTGCTACTATCTCTATACTGAGACAGAAGGCCTTATGATAGACATCGGCGTAGGCGTGAGGATGCTCAAAAAGCAGTTCCGCGACTATGGACTTAGTCTCAGTTCTATACATTATGTGCTAATCACCCACGACCATGCCGACCACATCAAGTCGGTAGGTAGCTTAAGCTATGAGTGCCAACTGCCCATCTATGCTACGGCCAACGTCCATAACGGCATTGACCGCAACTACTGTATCACCCGCAAACTACCCCTGACCATGCGCCGCATGGTGGTGCCGGGGGTACCGATGCAGCTGGGGGCTTTCAAGGTGACGCCCTTCAGTGTGCCCCACGATGCTACCGAGAACGTGGGTTACCAGATAGAGGCCGAGGGCGTGACGTTCTGTATCATCACCGATGCCGGCTGCATTACCGACGAGATGAAACCTTACATCACTCGCGCCGACTACTTAGTGATTGAGGCCAACCACGACGAGGAGATGCTCCGTAACGGCCCTTATCCGCAATATCTCAAAGAGCGCATACTCAGTTCGAACGGCCATCTCTCCAACAAAGACTGCGGCGTTGCCATTGCCGAGAATATGAAGGAGGGTCTGAAGCACGTCTGGCTATGCCATCTCAGCGAAGAGAATAACCATCCCGAACTGGCACGCAAGACGGTGGAGACTGTCCTACGCAACTATGGCATCATTGCCGGCAAGGATTTGCAGCTTGAGGTGCTCAAGCGCAAGACGCCGACGGGGGTCTTTGAAATTCCATCTCTCAACAACGAAAGTGAGTGAATCGAAGCACGTATAGAAGCACGTATCAGGCCAAAATCAAAGAAAAAAACGCCAAATCGTTGGTTATTTATGGAAAAAGGCGTAATTTTGCACATTCAAAAACGAAGTAGATACAATTAATTATATGTTGAAAGATAGAATTACCGGTGCAAAGGCGCTGATGCGTGCGCTACAGGCCGAAGGGGTGAAGACCATCTTCGGATACCCCGGCGGCAGCATCATGCCCGTCTACGATGCGTTGTTCGACTATACCCGTGGTGAAAAGAAATGCTTCGACCACATCCTTGTGCGCCACGAGCAGGGTGCCACTCATGCCGCTGAAGGCTACGCCCGTGTCAGTGGTGAGGTGGGCGTGGCACTGGTGACCAGCGGCCCCGGCGTGACAAACACCCTGACGGGTATTGCCGACGCCATGCTCGACTCCACACCCATAGTGGTCATTGCCGGTCAGGTGCCTATCACGGCACTGGGTACGGACGCCTTTCAAGAGGTAGACCTCGTTGGCGTGTCGCAGCCTATTTCGAAATGGGCCTATCAGATACGCCGTGCCGAAGATGTGGCGTGGGCTGTCAGCCGCGCCTTTTATATAGCACGCACCGGACGACCAGGACCTGTAGTTCTTGACTTTGCTAAGAACGCGCAGACGGAGGAGTTTGACTGGGAGCCCAAGAAGGTGGACTTCGTGCGCTCATATGTGCCTTACCCCAAACTCGACGACGAAGCTCTGCGCCAGGCCGCAGAGTTGATTAACAACGCCAAGCGCCCCTTGGCGCTCGTAGGACAGGGCGTGGAGTTGGGCAATGCGCAGGAAGAACTGAAGGCTTTCCTCGAGAAGGCCGACATTCCCGCCGGCCGCACCATGCTGGGACTGAGTGCCCTCCCCTCTGACCACCCGCTGAACGTAGGTATGCTGGGCATGCACGGCAACTACGCCGTCAACCTGAAAGAGCAGGAGTGCGACGTGCTCATAGCCATCGGCATGAGGTTCAGCGACCGCGTGACGGGCAACACCAAGACTTATGCCAAGCAGGCAAAGATTATCCATCTGGACATCGACCGCTCGGAGATAGACAAGAACGTGAAGACCGACGTTGCCGTGGTGGCCGACTGCAAAGAGTCGCTGCCAGCGCTGACGGCTCTTATCCATGAGAACTACCACGGCCAGTGGCGCGACTCGTTTAAGCCCTTAGACGAGAAGGAGCGCCTAAAGGTGATAGAGCCGGCCATCCATCCCAAGGAGGGGCCGCTACTGATGGGCGAGGTGGTGAACGCTGTAGCCCAGCAAGCCAATGACGACGCTATACTGGTGACGGATGTAGGGCAGAATCAGTTGTTTGCCACCCGTTACTTCAAGTATCACCATAAGCGCAGTATCTGCACCAGTGGTGGATTGGGAACGATGGGCTACGGCATGCCCGCAGCCATTGGCGCCACCTTCGCCGCCCCTCATCGGCAAGTGTGCTGCTTCATGGGCGACGGCGGATTTCAGATGTGCATCGAGGAGCTGGGCACCATCATGGAGCAGCAGACTCCAGTGAAGATGATTCTGCTTAACAACAACTACCTGGGCAACGTCCGCCAGTGGCAGGACATGTTCTGGATGCGCCGCAAGTCGTTTACCAAGATGCAAAACCCCTGCTACGAGCTGATAGCTCAAGGTTATGGCATTCCGTATCAGGCAGTTACCACCCGCGAGGATCTGGAAGCAGCCGTCAGCAGGATGCTTGCCACCGATGGGCCGTTTATTCTGGAGTGTGCCATCAAGGAGGACGACGACGTGCTGCCGATGACGCCGCCGGGTATGAATGTCAACGATATGATGCTGGAGATATAAGCTATGGAAGATAACAAGCTATACACCTTATTAGTTTATTCTGAGAATGTTGCCGGTATTCTGAACCAGATAACGGCTGTGTTTACCCGCCGCCAGGTGAACATTGAGAGCCTGAACGTGAGCGCGTCAAGCATTCCAGGCGTGCATAAGTACACCATCACCGCCTGGAGCGACGAAGACCAGATTCTGAAGATTACGCGGCAGATAGAGAAGAAGATTGACGTGGTGAAGGCCAATTACTTCACTGACGACCAGTTGTTTATCCGCGAGACGGGGCTCTACAAGCTATCGACGAAGAAGGTGCTTGAGAACCCGGAAATATCGCGCACCGTGCGCCGCCACGATGCAAGCATCACCGAGGTAAACCCCACCTACACCATCGTGATGAAGAGCGGCAAGACGGATGAGATTATCTCCCTGTTCCGCGCCTTAGACGAGTTCGACTGCGTGTTCCAATACACGCGCTCCGGCCGCATCGCCGTCACCCGCGGCAAGCAGGAGCAAGTGAGCGAATTCTTAGAGCAGAGAGAAATGAATCATTAGTAGTATATAGAAATGAGAGGTGAGAGATATGCCAGACGCTTTGGTATTCTCTCACCTCTCACCTTTTACCTCTTACCTATCACCTTTGAAATCAGAAGTAGCGCTCACTCTCGGGGCTATGACAATAGCTGGTACCGTCGAAACAGTGAGTACAGACCTTGCATTTAGGCATGCCGATGGACTCGATGAGGTCTTCGAGCTTGGCAAACTTCAGCGTCGAAAGACCTAAACGACGCGCAATCTCGGCCACCATGCGCTGATACTGCGGGGAGTCGGTCTGTGCATACTTCTCCAAATTGGCTTTGTCGTCGCCCTCAAAGTCGCGGATAATCTGTCGAGTGATCAGCTCCATATCGGTCTTCGACGAGGTGAAGCCGATGAAGGGACAACCATAGACCAACGGCGGACAAGAGATGCGGCAGTGCACCTCCTTGGCACCATACTCAAAGAATGTGCGCACATTGTCGCGAAGCTGTGTGCCGCGGACGATAGAGTCGTCGCAGAACACTACACGGCGGTCTTTCAGCAGCGCACCATTGGGAATAAGCTTCATCTTAGCCACCAGGGAGCGACGCGACTGGTTGCCGGGTGTGAAGGAGCGTGGCCATGTAGGCGTGTACTTCAGCACAGCGCGCTCGTAGGGCACACCCTTTCCCTCAGCATAGCCTAAGGCCATGCCCACGCCGCTGTCAGGGACACCGCAGACGCAGTCAACCTCGGTGTCGTCGGCCTGGCCCATCATGCGACCGTTCTTCTCGCGGACAGCCTCCACATTGATGCCCTCATAGTCGCTGGCGGGAAATCCGTAGTAGACCCAGAGGAAGGAGCAGATTTGCTCGCGCTCAAAGGCGGGCTGCAACACCTCTATGCTGTCATGGCGGAGGCGTACGATTTCACCAGGCCCCAAGTCGCGCACCACTTTGTAGTCAAGGTTGGGAAAGCTCGCCGTCTCGCTGCTCACGGCGTGAGCCCCGTCCTTACGGCCGATGACGATGGGCGTACGACCGAGGAAGTCGCGGGCGGCGATGATGCCGTCCTCGGTGAGGATGAGCATGGAGCAGGAGCCCTCAATCTTGCGGTAGACATTGTTGATGCCTTCGACGAAGGTGTTGCCCATGTTGATGAGCAGGGCCACCAATTCTGTCTGATTGATATTGTTAGCCGACATCTCGCTGAAGTGCATGCGCTGGGCCAGCAGCTCATCGGCAATCTCGCGCTGGTTGTTGATCTTGGCCACCGTCACCACCGCATAGCGTCCCAGATGGGAGTTGACGATGATAGGCTGCGGGTCAGTATCGCTGATGATGCCCAAGCCCTGATTACCATGAAACGAGTCGAGTTCGTCTTCGAAGCGTGAGCGGAAGTAGTCGCGCTCCAATGAGTGGATGCTGCGGTTAAAGCCCCTTTCAGGGTCGAATGTTACCAGTCCGGCACGTTTGGTGCCAAGATGTGAATTATAATCGGTGCCGTAAAACAGGTCGTTGACACACTCCTTGTCGGCTATGCAACCAAAGAAGCCTCCCATAATGATTGAAGTTTAAATGTTGTAATGTTGAGGGGTTGAGGGGTTGAGATGTTGAGGGGTTGGCAGGTTATTTAAAATAATAAAGGAACGACGCTATGCCCTCAAGAGCCGGTTTGCGTTGTCCCTCTATCTCAATCTTAAACTCTATCTCACTTTTGCAGATACCACGCAGGTTCTGGATGTTATGCAGCTTAGTGACCAGACGTATGCGTGAGCCAGTAATGACAGGCTGTCCGAAGCGCATCTTGTCCATGCCATAGTTGACGAGCATCTTGATGTTGTTGACCTCGATAATCTGATTCCACAGGTAGGGTATGAGCGACACTGTCAAGTAACCATGGGCAATAGTTGATTGGTACTGACTTTCTTTCTTGGCACGCTCCACATCGACGTGAATCCATTGATGGTCGAGGGTGGCGTCGGCAAAGAGGTTGATGCGTTCTTGGTCTACTTGCAGCCAGTCGGAGGCGCCAAGCTCCTCGCCTAAATGAGCTGCAAATTCGTCGTAGCTGTTAATGATTAGTTTTCCCATATCGTGTTTTGTTGCTTTGTTTGTCTGTTGTTGCTAAGTGTTTCACTGTCCGGTTGCTGTTGTTGTCACTTGTCGCGCTTGTCGACGAACTTCCAGTCCTTAAACTTCTCTCGGGGGAAGACGAAGATGTCGTCGCTGATGCCGCCAGACTTAAAGTCTGAAATCTTCACCGTAGTCCAGAAGAAAGCCACCTTGATACGCAGGCGAACAGGCTCATAGCCATGCTTCGTCAGCCACGCTTTCACCACCTTGATAGTGCCTTTGGCCTTTTTCTTCTGCTTCAGAGTGATAAGGAAGTAGCCATTGTCCTCAGCTATAGAGTAGTCGAAGTCGTCGAGCGAAAACTTAAACTTGCCGCTATACTTGTCCTTCTTGTCTGACTGCGAGGCATGTATATGCACTTCCTTTTTCTTACGGTAGCACATATAAGCCGTTACGCCATCGTTCCAAGCATTGACCTTCTCGTCGACAAACTTCTGCTTCTTGCCCTTAAAAGTGATGTCGCCCTTGGTCTTGTAAAGACCGACAATGTTGACGTCGTAATGAAGGGAGGCACCCTGTGAGCCGAAAACCTGATTATAAGCCTGATTAAAAATACGCCGCGCCTGCCGCTCGTTGGCCGTCTCCTGTGCTGTCACTGCCAACGCCTGTAGGGCGACTATCATAAATAAAACAATCTTTCTTCCCATAAGCGGGTGCAAAGGTACGAAAAAAAAAGTGAAAAGAGAAAAGTGAGCAGCAAAAAGTTTACTCACCTGCTCACTTTTCTATTCTCAACTTCCCTCACCCCACATTCTGTTTCAGTTCTTCTATCATCTTATCAATCTTGGCCAGTTCACGGGGAATCTTGATATTCTGCGGACAGTGGGGCTCACACTGCCCGCACTGTATGCAGTGGTCGGGTTGTCGGTCGCGGGGTACCACGCGGTCGAGCGAAATCAGGTACTGCCGGCGGTGCTTGCGATACTCTGCATCGCCAATGCCCATAGGCAGCGAACCTTCGTTCTTACATTTATTATAATGTACGAAGATGGCGGGTATGTCGATACCGTATGGACAAGGCATACAGTACTGACAATCGTTGCAGGGTATATTCTCCAAGCCCACGATGCGGTGCGCCACATCGTCGTGCAGGTATTCCATTTCCTTTTCTGAGAGTGGTACCAACGGACTGTACGACAGCAGGTTGTCTTTCAGATGCTCTATATAGGTCATGCCGCTGAGCACGGTGAGCACGCCCTCGGGGGTGCCGGCATAGCGGAAAGCCCACGAGGCCACAGACCGCTCAGGGTTCTTCTGCTTCAGCTCCGTCATCAGATACTGCGGCAGGCTCACCAGGCGGCCTCCTAACAGGGGCTCCATGATGACGGCGGGAATGCCCAGTTTCTGTAGCTCGTCGTACAGGTAGCGGGCGTCCACATTGCGGCTGTTAATCTCGTCGGCATAGTCCCAGTCCAGGTAGTTGAGCTCTATCTGGCAGAAGTCCCAGTGGTACTGGTCGTGGCGCCTGAGCATTTCGTCGAACACTGCCTTCTGCCCGTGGAATGAGAATCCAAGGTTGCGTATGCGTCCGGCCTTGCGCTCGGCCATGAGGAAATCCATGATCCCATTGTCAACATAGCGGCCGTTAAACTCCTCCATGCCGCCGCCCACGGAGTGCAACAGGTAGTAGTCGATATAGTCTACCTGCAGCTCCTTCATCGAGTTACGGTACATCTCAATGCTTTTCTCGCGGGGCCAAAAGTCGCGGTTAAAGTTCGACAGCTTGGTAGCCACGAAATACTCTTCCCGCTTGTGGCGGCTCAGGGCGATGCCCGTGCAGCGCTCGGAGAGTCCGCGACAGTAGACGGGGCTGGTGTCGAAATAGTTCAGGCCATGCCCTATGGCGTAGTCCACCTCGCGGTTGATCATCTCCTGGTCAAACTCATCGCTGTTGTCGGGTTTCGTCGGCAGGCGCATCATGCCATAGCCTAAGAGCGACACCTTGTCGCCGCTGTTAGGGTTGGTGCGGTAGGTCATCTTGCCTACGGGCGGTTCCACCTGGTTCTTATATTCGTTGGTCACCTCTTCGGTCTTCTTGTCTTTACAGCCAACGAAGACGGCAGCCGTTGCCATAGCGCCACCGCCAAAGAGCTTCAGGAAAGAGCGGCGGGAAATATCCTTGTTATTCATATTGTCGTTGTTTTTTTTATTTCGTTTTGTCGGTATCACGTCATCTCGGTATCACATCGTGAGCGGCTATCACTGTTGCCATCTGTACGTCAGATATTCTTGTGCACCTCATGCCCCTCCACCATGATAGCCGAGAAGGGCCTTGCCGGACAGACGTACTCACAGGCACCGCAGCCGATACAGGCCTGCTCGTTGACGGCGGGCACGTAGGGACCCTCCTCGTCGTCAGCATCCAGAGGCACCATCTCAATGGCTCCCGCCGGACAGTGGCGGGCACAGTTGCCACACTCCACGCCGTCGGTAATAGCCACGCAGTTTTTCTTGATAAATACAGCATGGCCTATCTGTATCGACGATTTCTCCACCTCGTCGAGCGGCTTGATGGCACCGGCGGGACAGACATCAGAGCAGCGCGTACATTCCGGGCGGCAGTAGCCACGCTCGTAAGACATCACCGGCTGCATCAGGTGTAACAGGTCGGTTGAAGGGCGCAACACGCCATTGGGACACTCCGACACGCAGAGCTGGCACCCCGTACAGCGCTGCGCCATGTTCTGCAGCGACAGTGCCCCCGGCGGCACCAACGGTGTCTGACGCTCTGGCGCCACCTTGTCTTCCAGCTCTGCCAGGCCGCCGTCCATCACCTTTTCCTTTTTCTGTGCCAAGGCTGCCGTCGACACCAGTGCCGAAGCCAGCAGGAACGACCGCTTACTGCCATCGACCTTCCCAGCAGCCCCAGCAGTCCCATTCCCCCCAGTAGCCCCAGCAGCCCCATTCGCCCCAGCAGCCCCAGCATACCTCAGCGCCCCAAACTTACAGCTACTGACACAGTTGCCGCAAACCACGCACCGCGAGTAGTCTACGGTATGCGTCTTATAGTCGATGCACGATGCCTTGCAGTTCTTGGAGCACAGCGAGCAGTTGCGGCATTTGTCGGTATCGAACCTCACCTTCAGCCACGAGTAGCGGGCCAGCAGCGACAGCACCGTACCCACGGGGCAGACGGTATTACAATACGTGCGACCTCCGCGCCAAGCCAAGACTGCCAGCACCACCAGTGTCAGCAGGGCTATAATGAATACGGGCAGCGACCTCATCCATACGTCGACGCTATAGAACGCATAGCTGTCGGCACGCTCGGCCACCATTGCCAGTGCATTGTTGCCGAGCTGCCATAATGGCTGCAACAGCATCGTGGCAATACGTCCAAAACTGCTATAGGGTGCCAACAACTGGAATAATGACCCTACGCCCACCACACCGGCAATGACAAACAACGCCAGCACAGGATAGCGCAGCCAGCGCACCTCAGGCGAATAGGAATACTTGTTTTTCTTACGACGCAAGCGTGCCAGCACATCCTGCAACACGCCCAACGGGCAGATGACACTACAATAAATACGGCCGAAAACCAGCGTCAGCACTGCCAAGGCTATGACGACCACAACATTAAGAGCCATTACCGCTGGCAGGAACTGCACCTTTGCCATCCACGACAGCCATGCGTGTATCACTCCAGTAAAGTCAAGGAACAACAGCGTAATGCCGACAAACATGACTGCTGCCAAAACAATTCTGATTTTTCTAAGCATAAAAAAAGATATTCGTTCAGTTATTGGGCTGCAAAGGTAAGAATAATTCCCAATATCACCAAATTAAGACGCCAAAAAATCTCGTATCAACGAATCTCCTGATAGTTACTGTTCTTCAACATCTGTTCCACACTGACCTTCGGATGCTTCTTCATGTAATTGCCAACGGTGCGGGTATAAAGGGTATTGAACACCGTGCGGTTCATAGCTTTATTAACCACCCACTGCACCTTACCCACATGGACATCCTGAGCTACTTGATTATTCTCATAGCCAGCGGGCATAGGATAAAGACTCAGCAGATAAAAGCCCACACAGTCGGGCACAATAAACTGGCGCGTCATCACCCGACGCTGCTCCTCGGTATAGCCATAATCGGAACGCAGATAAAGCGGATAGTCTTTACCCAAATACTTGTCGAGCGATATACCCAACAGACCATTGCCAACGATAATACTCTGATCCAAAGAACCTACCTGAGCATAAACTACCGGCAGTTCCAAGCCCGGCAACATCTCTTGAAGGCGACTGAAAGCAGCGTCAAGCTCTTCATTCAAATCGTCCATATTGGCATATTGTTGTTCAGCATCAGCTATCAGCTTCTGCAAGATGGTGTCCTGATAGAAGTTGAGAAACTTCACGTTAATCTCAGGCTCATTCACTCGGCCTATGCGCAACACATCCTCTATCAGCGTACGTGTCTGCTGCGGATAGCCCGTGTTCATCTGCTGCAATGCCGAAAAGTCGCCCGTCGTGAGATACAGACTTTCTATACGGTCGTAACGCTCAATAACAACACCGCTTTCCGATTCCTCTGCAGAATTGCTGAGATGCCACTCACAACCTATACAGGCGAGCATCAACAGCATCAACAGGGCATATATCTTTTGCATCAAGGCCTACTTTTAAGTGAATTTTGCTTAATTATGCTGCAAAAGTACTAAATAATATTTTAAAATCCAAATTTTAACCTAAAAAAGATAAACAATTATTTAAAAATCACTACTTTTGTGTACTACTTAACATAGAAGAAAACATGAAACACCAGATTTTAGTATCACTTCTGACCACTTTCTGTGCCACCATGACGGCACAGACCACACTCACGGTCAGCGTCAGCAACCCTATGAAGCAGGCACGCACCGACCAGCCTGTAGTCATCTCACTCGACGATTACGAAGACACGCGCTCGGCACTGGTCACCGTCGACGGCCGCGAAATTCCCTGCCAGCTCGACGACTTAGACCAGGATGAAGAGTATGACGAGCTCTGCTTCCTGGCCGACCTGGGATCCAAGGAAAAGAAGCAATACACCATTACACTATATAAAAAAGGTGAGCCCCGCCCCTACCCCGCCCGCGTGTATGCCGAGATGCTCATGCGCAACGACAAGGTAAAGGAGAAAAACCGCCACAACAACTTCATTGAGAGCATCACCGCCCGCGGCGACTGCGCCAACTCCTACAACCTGCAGCACCACCACGGCGTAGACTTCGAGAGCGAGCTTAACGGCATACGCATCTACTTCGACAAGCGCCAGACGCTGGACCTCTACGGGAAGTTCAAGAAACAGCTGGAACTCAAAGAGACTCAATTCTACACCTCTGCCGAGCAGAAAAAGCAAGGCTACGGTGACGACGTACTCTGGGTGGGCAACACCTTCGGCTTAGGAGCCTTCCGCGGCTGGGACGGCAAGGAACCCACAATGATTGACCCCGTACGCTCGCGCACGCAGCGCATCATCTCCTACGGCCCGCTGCGCACTATCGTCGAAATCGTCGACCGCGGATGGCAGGCACCAGCACCCAACAACCAACAACCATCACCCCTGAACATGACCATCCGCTACACCCAGTATGCCGGCCATCGCGACACTGATGTCGACGTGAAGTTTAACAAAAATGTCAAGGGCTACCGCTTCTCTACAGGCATCATCAACGTGAAGGGGTCCGAGGAGTTCAGCGACAAGAAGGGCCTGCGCGCCTGCTGGGGCACCGACTATCCGTCGACCGACACCGTGAAGTGGAGCCGCGAGACGGTTGGTCTGGGTATTCTGATTCCCAAGAAATATATTGCCAGCGAGGAGCCTGCCAACAAAGACAACTACGCCTATGTGGTAAAGACCGACGACGACGACCTGAGCTACAAGATTATCTACACTTCGGCCAACGAAACCTTTGGCTACCATTCGGCCAAGGAATGGTTTGACTTCCTCAAGGAGTGGCGCAAAGAGGCAGAGCAGCCTGTCGTGGTGAAATACTAAGCATCCTGGCCAATATGAGCATCCTGGCCAATAATACCGAGCATCGGCCAGCCCCATAGCCGGCCGCTCAAGGCAGGGCGCTGAACGTTTTGCGCCCCTTGACGTAATACTGCCAGAGTAGCGAGAACATACGCTGCTCTGGTATTTTTTCGCCCACCCGCGAGGCCTGGATGCGGCGGCGGTCGTCGTCGAACTGATGGCGCCAGCGGCGGAAGTCACGACGGGCACGAAAGACAGCCCGGAAGTCGCCCCAGTTACGTTTCAGCAGCAGCATCTCACAGGCGGCCACATAGTCTAACAGCCAGCGCCAGCGCATGACGTGGTTCAGTTCGCTGTCGGGCAGACACTTATAGAGCATCGTCAGGTTGTTACGGAAGTTAAGATAGGTTTTCATGGGATTCGACTTGGGCAGCGTGCCGCCGCCGACATGATAGACCTGCGACTCCGGCAGACACACAATGCGGCGACCGCAGATACGCAGGCGCCAACAGAGGTCAATCTCCTCGTTGTGAGCAAAGAAGCGGCCGTCGAGGCCCCCGGCATCCCAATAGTCCGCCGAGCGGACCATCAGCGCTGCCCCCGTAGCCCAGAGTATGTCGCACGGATAGTTATACTGACCGTTGTCGCGCTCTACGGTGTCGAAGATACGTCCACGACAGAAGGGATAGCCGTAGCGGTCGAGGAAGCCTCCACTGGCGCCAGCATACTCAAACTGGTCGCGGTCGGCAATGCTCAGCAACTTAGGCTGGCAGGCGGCCACATCGTTATGAGTGTCCATATACTCTATCAGGGGCGTCAGCCAGTGGTGGGTCACCTCAATATCGCTGTTGAGCAACAGGTAATAGTCGGCCTCTACCTGGCGCAAGGCTTTGTTATAGCCCTCGGCAAAACCCCAGTTCTTTTCAAGTTCGATAATCTTAACCTCCGGAAACTCGGTACGCAGCAAAGCCATCGAGTTGTCTGTAGAGGCATTGTCGGCCACTATCACCGCAGCCTCGTCCTGGCTGTAGCGCAGCACCGCAGGCAGGTACTGAGCCATCATCCCGGCTCCATTCCAGTTTAAAATTACAATAGCTACTTTCACCTCTTTTATATTATTGGTTACTTCTCACTTCTCATTTATCACTTCTCATTTATCACTTATCACTTCTCATTTATCACTTCTCATTTATCACTTCTCATTTAGCACAGCGCCCAGCGCCGTCTTGTCGCGGTTGAAGCCGCCCAGCTCTACAGTCAGCAGCCGGTTGTCGTACTCCGGACGCGACGCCAGCGGCGGCAGCTCCACACGGATATAGTTGCGCGTAAACCCGTGCATAGCCCGGCCGCGGGCAGCCTTCTCAAAGAGCACCTCTGCCTGCTGGCCTATGTAGCGTGCATAAAAGGCTTCGGTCTTGCGGTCTGACAGTTCCAAGAGACGCCTCGACCGCTGTTTCTTGTCCTGTTCGCCTACGACATAGTCAATCTTCAGTGCCGCCGTCCCCGGCCGCTCGCTGTAGGGGAACACATGGAGCTGTGTAACGTCGAGGGCATTCAGAAACTCGTAGGTTTCTTCAAAGCACTCCGGCGTCTCGCCACGACAGCCCACCATCACATCAACACCTATAAAAGCATCGGGCATCAGAGTTTTCACCTTATATATTTTATCAGCAAACAACTGGCGGTCGTAATGGCGGTGCATCAGTTTGAGCACTGTGTCGCTGCCGCTCTGCAGGGGAATGTGGAAATGCGGCATGAAGGCGCGGCTGTGGGCACAATAGTCTATCAGCTCATCGCTCATCAGGTCGGGTTCCAGACTGCTGATGCGATAGCGGCTGATGCCTTCCACCTCGTCGAGAGCCTTCACCAGGTCAACGAAGCGTTCGTCGGTGGTCTTGCCGAAATCGCCGATGTTCACGCCCGTCAACACGATCTCCTTGCCACCGTCGGCAGCTGCCTCGCGGGCCTGCTCTACTATTGAGGCGATGGTGGGGTTGCGGCTGAAGCCTCGGGCGTAAGGAATGGTGCAATAAGTACAGAAATAGTCACAGCCGTCCTGCACCTTGAGGAAGTAGCGAGTGCGGTTGCCCCGTGAACAGCTTGGCGCAAAGCTGCGAATATCTTTGGTTCTCTTTGTAAACACCCTGCCCTCGTCTCGCTCGTCGTTGCGCTCTCCACGCTGATGTCCTTCACCTTTGCCTGACTTCTGAGCCCAGGCTTCTGAAAGATACTGAATCAGGTGTGCCTTCTCATCAGACCCCAGCACCAGGTCAACGCCGTCAATCCGGCTGACGGTCTCTGCCGAGAGCTGTGCGTAGCAGCCGGTAACTACGACAAAGGCTCCGGGATGGTTACGCACCAGCCGATGGATGGCCTGCCGACATTTATGGTCAGCCACATCGGTCACCGAGCAGGTGTTAATCAGACAAAGATCGGCCTGTTCACCCTTACCGGCGGCAACAACGCCCATCTGCTCTAAAAGCTTGGCAAAGGTGGAAGTCTCGGAGAAATTCAACTTGCAACCTAATGTGAAATAAGCGGCCTTCTTGCCTTGAAACGCTGAGGTATCTATCATATATAGCAACAGGTGTATGTTTTCGCGCACAAAGGTACACATAATTTCTCAATTTTAGCCTTTTTTTCCAAAATATCAGCAAAGTTAAATTCAATTACAATATTTAACATTTCGTAAATCGTTGATTCATAACGTTTTGCGCAAAAGTTACAAAAGAGGCCTAAAAAAAAACTAAAAAAATGATACGTCGTATCAAAAAAATGCCTACCTTTGCAGCGTTTTAATAAACAAATGATTGTTTTACAGATTTAAAAGCTTAGAAAAAAATGAAGAAATTAGTATTTGCATTCGCCGCTGTTGTAGCTGTATCTTTTGCAGCTTGTGGTAACAAGACTGAGCAGGCTGCTGCTCCCGTTGACACCGACTCTATCGAGGAGGTTGTTGCTGAGGACACCGTAGTTACTGACAGCGCCGCTACTGACAGCGCTGCTACTGACAGTGCTGTTGTTGCTGAGTAATTAAGAAGCAAACAGAAAACAAACCGCTGGACGTGAGTTCAGCGGTTTTTTGTATTCCAGAAATAGTTTTGATTTTCATCCGGCGGCCTGTAACCAACTAAATATCACACAAATACAAAGAATCATGACGGATGACGGATAGCAAATTAAACTAAAATTCAAAAAAAGTCTCCTTGGCTGCTGCCACGGAGACTTTAATGTTCTAATAAATAAAGATTGGTTTTACAGTTGGATTAATAATTTATTTGTTAATTAAAAATTTTCTTAATACCTGACTGTAAATATAGCCAAATTACTCGGCAGCAGGAGCTTCAGCAGCCTCCTCAGCAGGAGCCTCGACTTCAGCCTCAGCCTCAGCAGCAGGAGCAGCCTGCAGAGCCTTCTCGGCCTCCTCGGCAGCCTTCAGTTCGGCGGCATTCTCAGCAACGACCTTCACAGGAATCTCTACCGTCACCTCCTTGTGGAAGTGTACCAGAGCCACGTAGTCGCCAACCTTCTTGGCATCCTTCATGGTAATGATCTTGCGGTCTACCTCCTTGCCCATCTTTGCCAGCTCGTCGGCCACCTGAGCAGCACCTACCGAGCCGTAGAGCTGACCGGTAACGCTCACCTTGGCAGGAATCTCCAAAGCCACACCTTCGAGCACCTGAGCCTTAGCCTCAGCGGCAGCTTTCTGGGCTGCCAGCTTGTGAGCCTGCTGACGGAGGTTCTCGGCAAGAATCTTCTTAGCCATCGGCGATGCGATAACGCCCTTACCCTGAGGGATGAGGTAGTTACGACCGTAACCCGACTTCACATTAACGATATCGTTCTTAAAACCTAAGCCGATAATATCTTCTTTCAGTATAATTTCCATAATGCTTGCGTCCTCCTTAAAGTTTACTTCATCATGTCAGTTACGTAGGGCAACAGGGCAATCTGGCGGGCGCGCTTCACGGCCTGAGCCACGCGGCGCTGATACTTCAGAGAGGTGCCCGTGATGCGGCGGGGCAGAATCTTACCCTGCTCGTTCAGGAACTTCTTCAGGAACTCGGGATCCTTGTAGTCGATGTACTTGATACCGCTCTTCTTGAAACGGCAATACTTCTTCTTCTTCGTATCGATAGAAGGAGCTGTCAAATAACGGATTTCACTCTGTTCTGCCATAGTTTAAGCCTCCTCTTTTTTACCAAGCTTGGCGCGACGCTTCTCAGCGTATTCGACGGCATACTTGTCAAGTTTAACAGTCTGGAAACGGATGACCTTCTCGTCGCGACGATAGGCAGTCTCCAATGTCTTAATCACTTCTGGCTCAGCCTTGAACTCTATCAGGCAGTAGAAACCTGTAGACTTCTTCTGAATAGCATAAGCCATCTTCTTCAATC